>NZ_JALPSY010000001.1:0-531690 GCF_023218005.1 Gordonia sp. C13 | reverse complement strand
AGCGAGCCCAATCAGCGGGAAGGAACTGAACAAGCGGGAATCCGGCGCGGCATCGCGGCGCGAGCGCCCCCGGCAGGATTCGAACCTGCGACCTAGGGATTAGAAGGGTGTTCGGGTCAAGTCATACCACCCTGGGTCACCAGAGGTCAACACGAGGCAGTTATACCAGTTCAGAGAGTCACCCGGCGACACGCTGATTGTCACTTCCGGACACCTTTTGCCACCCGAATGCAGCAGGTTGCTACACGAACGGGCTAACGTGTAGCGCATGGCTTGGGTTCAGAAACTACCGTCCGGAAAGTGGCGGGGCGTATACCGCGACACGTCTGGTAAGCAGTGCTCAGCCGGAACATGGCATTACAAAGACCGCGCCCTCGCAGAAGCCAACAAGGCCGAAGGGGTTGCACGGCACGACCCGGAGGTCACAACCAACCTCACCGTCTCGGAGTGGCTTCCGCGCTGGCGCAGTGGACGAAACGTGCAGGAGTCCACGGCACGCCAAGACGAATCGAAACTCACCCATCACGTCATCCCGCGCTGGGGTTCAGTGAAGCTGTCAGACGTAACAGTCGAGCAGGTCGCGGCATGGCAGAAGAAGTTGGCCGACGACGGGCTGTCCGCGTCCACGGTGACAAAGATTGTCAACCTGCTGTCGAGTGTCCTGCAATCTGCGGTCGTGGCTGGAACGTTGGAGACGAACCCTGCCCGCAAAGTAAAGCGTCCGAAAGCTGGTGTTTCGCCTGAACGGTTCCTCACCCGCGCGGAGGCGGACGCGGTCAGGTTGGGGTTGCACGGATTTGACCGGCTCATATTCGATGTTCTGATTGGTACAGGTTGCCGGTGGGGCGAGGCGGCGGCGTTGACCTGGGATGCCGTTGACTTCGATAACGGCATGCTGCATGTAGCGATGTCGTACGACCGGACTGCCAAGTTTTTTAAGCCCACGAAATCTCATGCCGATCGGCGGATACCGGTGGGGGAGTCGCTGCTGGCGCTGCTGAGTGCCCGACTCGATGAGGTGGGGTTTGGTGTGCCGCCGAAACTGCCGTTCAGGGAGGTTCCGGAACCCCGGTCGGGCCTGATCCTGCCGAACTCGGTTGGGGAGCCGTATGACGGTGCTCTGTTCGCTCACCGTCTTGATGCTGCTGGCCGTGCCGCGTCCGTAGGTGAAGGGGCGCGACGAAGGTACGTGGGCCACATCCGCCCACATGACACTCGGCACACTTACGCGTCGTGGCTTGTTCAGGCAGGTATTCCGATTCAGGAGGTGCAACGGCTCCTCGGGCATCAGTCGATCGCGACGACGGAGAAGTACGCACGGCTGGCGGGTTCTCAACACGATGCGGTCAGGGCGGCTCTCGGCTGATCGTGACGTATGGGTAGTTCGGTGAGGAGTTCTGTTAGCTGGGTGCCATCGAGTTCTACTCTTCGTCAACCAGGTGCGCGACTCGATGCAAGGGGAACGCCCGCAAGTTACGCCGACCCAAAAGTCCAGTTCGAGGCGCACGTGTTGATCCCGCACTTAGCACCGTTTCATCGAGGCCCCGCGTGTCGCAGTTGCGATCAAAGGGGCAAATCTCCACAAATTGGGTATGACAGTTCGCCCGATCTGTCATGCCGTTGTCGTATGGTTTCGAGGTTCGTCGCGCCGTGTCCGGAAAGCCCCAAGATTGTGTTGGCTCCGACCCCACGAACACCCCAAACCGAAAGTCACCCCTACAGGGGTCTAAAGCCGTGTGGAGTTGTTGTGGGACAAAAGTTTTTGAGTGTTGAGCAGGCCGGCCAGATTGTTGGCGTTTCCGGGCGCACCATTCGCCGCTGGGTGGCGTCAGGACGGTTGACCGGGTACAGGGTAGGGCCGAAGCTGTTGAGGGTGTCAGCGGCGGAACTGGACCGTCTAGCGACACCCGTCGTGTAGGCCAGGTACTGATAGCGGCGAAGTCTTTGGTTCCGCATGGGCAGTGGTTGCCGTGGGTCAAAGCGAATTTTCAAGGGTCGCAACCGACTGCAAGCCGGTACGTGACGCTCGCGCAGAACTATTCACGCGTGAATAGTTTGCTCGACAACAACCCGGACCTTTCCATCCGCGAAGCCGTCAAACATTCGAGTTTCTGGATTTTTATTCGTCGCGGTGTTCGCGTTTGTGCTGGTGGTTAATTCCATGTGGGACTTTCGGCCCTATAAACCACTATGAATTACTATTCATCACTTTTATACGTTAAAGATCGAACTACATTGTAGGTATACGCTTTCTATCATGATCGAACATACTATCGAAAAGGCAACCTGATGACGAGTATTGATGAGTACTTCGATGTGCCCGAGGTGGCGAAACGGACTGGGTACTCGGAACTGACAGTGCGCGCAAAAATTCGAGACGGAATCCTCCCGGCGATTCGTAGGGGTCGTCGCCTATTTATCCATCCGAACGATATTGAGGCGTTGTTCACGCCGATCGACTAAATAATGTTTGCCGCCCGGTGGGCTGGGCGGTTGGGAAACTTTGCTATTGGGGGAATCCTCATGGATTCATATGCGGGTGTTATTGAGGCGTTTCGTAACGCCGGATTATATGTCGACGACAAGGGCAACCAGGCGTTCTGCCAAGGACCGGGCCACAGCGGACAAGACCGCTCGGTGTCGGTAACTAGGACGCAAGGCTGCACGCTAATTCACTCCTTTGCGGGGGACCGCACTGAAGATGTTCTCGCAGCGGTGGGTCTGACAACCGCTGACCTCTACGACAACAAGCGAGGAGTGGACTACTGCTACCCGGACGGGCGTGTTGTTCATCGCTCGGTTGACAAGAAGTTTAGGCAGTCGGGAAACACCGAGGGCAGTGCCCTTTATCGCGCAGACCGACTACCCGACCTCACCGTAACGGTGTACGTGGCCGAAGGGGAAAAGGATGCTGACGCGCTAGCGACTGTGCTCGGCGTCCCGGCAGTGTCCGCCGCTATGGGTGCACAGAATCCAAGTAAAGCGGACTGGTCCCCGTTGTCGGGGCGACCTGTCGTGGCTGTCGTGGACGATGACGCTCCCGGTCAGAGGTGGGCTGATCAAATCCGTGAACTTGTCGGGCCGATTGCCGAATCCTTGCGGTTTGTTAAGGCAAAAGTCGGTAAGGATGCTGCCGATCATGTTGCTGCTGGTTACGGCGTGGCTGACTTCATTCCCGCCGATCCGACGCCGCGAGGCCGGAGGTTGACACTCGTGAACGCAGATCAAGTCGAGATCGAGAAGATTCAGTGGTGGGAGCCGGGGCTGATCCCTTCCGGCTCGCTGACTCTTCTCGCAGGTCGCGGCAATGCTGGCAAGTCCACTGCTGCGGCAGCGTGGGCGGCCATTGAGACAAGACGCGGCGGGCACGTGCTCTGGCTGCATTCGGAGGAATCCCGAAGCCGCCACGTCAAGCCGAAGCTGGTTGCGGCCGGCGCTGACTGCACAAAAGTGCACTTTCTGGAAGTGACCGAGGAGGGCACCGATGCCCGTCTGTCGCTGCCCGACGACCTCCCCGCACTCCGGGACCTCATGAGCGACAACCAAATCCGGTTTCTGGTCCTCGATGCCGTCACTTCCTTCAAGGCTGGTAACAAGTCCGGCGACAAGCAGGACGAAATCCGTCCGTTTCTCGAAGGCCTGAACCGTCTGGCCGATGACCTCGGCGCGGTCGTACTCGGTATTGCGCACTTCAATAAGGGAACTGGACGTGAAGCTCGCCTCTTGGTGACTGGCTCAACGGCGTGGACAGATGTGCCGCGCTCGGTTCTCGGGTTTGCTCGGGACGATTCTACCGGCGGCGGTGTGATAACCGATGTCAAAGGCAACCTGGTCGCAGTACCGCGCTCATTGACGTACTCGTTCGTCACAGTGACGGTGCCGGTGGGCGATGACGCGACCGAGGTCGGGCGGGTCGTGTTCGGCGAGGACACCACAACCACCGTCGATGATCTGTTGAATCGGAGTCGGGACGAGGGTTCGGATGAGGATGATTCACCACGCGGCTGGTTGTCGAGGTTCCTGAAGAATGGGCCGCAACCGGCAGTGAACGTTTACGCGGTGGGCGGCGAAGCAGGGTACTCGGACCGTCAACTGCGGAATGCTCACCGAAACGTGTGTGGACGGCCGGAAAACATGAAGGCGTTTGTGAAGCGGGAACCGGGATCAACGACTGGACCGTGGGTGTGGAGACTTCCAAGCCAGGAATGGCCATGGGATAAATCGACTGAAGAGGGTTCTCCTATAGATGACGCTGCTATAGATGACAAAAAACCTCTATATGCAAATTTAAGTAATCTATATAACCTTGCAGGTCAGAAGGGGTTTTCTGATGTCATCTTTGAAAAGAATGAAGATGACATAGATGCTATAGATGACATCACGCAAGAAACAGGTCATCTTGGGCGTCATCTTCCAATCGATGAGCCCATTCCCTTGATTCCTGTCGATCTCTGCGAGTGCGGCGATCCTGCGGTCGAGAACGAAACCCTTTGCTTGAACTGTCAACTTGGTGGTAAATGAGATGATTCTGGATTCTACACGCGGGAATAAGAAATCTGCCGTCCATGTGTTGCGCCGACAAAACGGAGGCTGCATCGTAGATCAGGCAGGCCACCGCATTTTCGTCGATCGTAATGAGGCTCGTCAACTCGCGGAAACAATCCTTGCCATCATCGCGGATGAGCCTCGCCCTCTTTTCGAGGATGGTAAAGGTTCGGAGTGGGTTGACGCTCAGCGAGAGATGTGGCGTGCGCAGACCGGAAGCGCAGAGGTTTGGGAGTAGTGGCTGATCCGCTAAACGCATTGAAACTCGACCAGCTCGTAGAAATAATTCCCGAAATCTTGGTCACGTTGAGGGAAGATGCGATGTCGATTCGCGGTATTCGCGACATTCCGCTCGCCGCCGCCGACAAACTGTTCGCCACGATCTGCAAACTCGCCGAGGAAGTCGATTTGGACCTAACCGGCATCCCGTGCTGGAGGAATCCGGCCGGAAAAGTCATTGGGATGAGAACAGCGACCCGGCCAGTGCACGCGAAGTGGATTTGTGAGGATATTCGATCCTGTGTGCGGGATACTCGCGATGAGGTGTTCGTGACGGATTCGCTGCGGTGGGCGGTCAGGCAAAGCGCCGGCGCATCAAAGAACGTCGTCTCCATCCTTGTTTCCGAACTTGAGTCCGCGGCGTTGACACGCGACTGGGACCGCTTCGCCGAGATTCGCCAGGGCAATCGGGGTGCCGCTGTTGGGTGAACGAGTCCACCTGAGCAAAGCCGCGAAACTGTGTGGGCGAAGTCCGATCACTCTCCGCGACTGGGTGACTCGCGGTCATTTGAAAGCTGACAGGCCCGGAGGTTTCCCCGACTGGTGGGTGGACGTCGACGACCTCCTTAATGCGGCGCAGGAACAGATGCGACGGTATCGGGAGAGGCCGATCGCGCCAGGTCCAGGTCGTGGACACATCGGCGAACCCGCCGGCAGGGTCAAACGCTGGGACGAACGATCCCACGACACAGGCCAGGAATGAAGGAATAACACTATGACTGAAATGACTTTCTCGCTGACAACCGGAAAAGGGTGTAGTGAGATCAGAATCAGGATTGAACAGCCTGAAAAGAAGAACGACGCCGAGGAACCGGAGCTTGGGAAGCTATTCTTCTCCTCGGACGCCTGCACGCCAGCTCAGTGGGTAAAGCAGTGAGCCGCAGGCTATCTGATCGATTCACGCTCAAGCGCATTGGCGACCTCCAGGATGTCGTTCTAATCGAGCACGGGCCCGTCTCGTGGATCGACTTCCCGAGCAGCCATCTTCCCGATCTATACAAGCTGATCCGGCGCGAAATCGAACAGCCTGCCATTGAACGAGACGAGGACTGATGGCCAGAGCAGTCTTTGTCGGCGCCAAAGTCGGCGTCAGCATGTGGCAAAACGAGGTCCGTCTCGCCATTTCCCGTCCAGACGGCGGCATCTCACTAGCGGCGCAACTCCGACCACAAGAAGCTGCGAGGCTCTTGCGTGACCTCGTAGAAACGCTGGCATTCATCGACCACAAGCATGCCGCCGACACCCTCACCAGCGCCGTCGATGTGCTCACCGGCGTCACCACATTGCAAAAGGAAAACTCATGATTAATACCCGTCACCACTCCGATCGAATCCGCGCAGTGCGGCGAAACCTCGACGCCCTCAACGGATTGGGCGTTCTCTCCGATAAGGAATCCGCCACAGTTAGCGCACTTGTCGAACAGGCTCACCGGGTTGAAGCGTTCGCCGCCAACTCAGAAGCCGTCGCAGCACAGATCGCACAGAATGAAGTCGCGGCACTGATCGACAAGGGCAAGCCTGTTGATGACGCCACCGTTGCGCAATTGGCTTCGAAACTGTTCGACCCCCGTGCTATCGATCACGTCGCCGAAGCTGTGTACGCCCAGTCGGCTACCGCTGCGTGGAACCTGTTGTTGTCAAAGCGCGACCAGTTGCCGGCGATACTCAATGCTCGTTTCGACGAAATCCGTACACAAGCGGAAGTTTTGGAGCCGAAGGTTCGACCGCTCGAAGACGCGAGCGCCGCTATCCGTGCGGGGCTGGCAACAGAGTGGGCGGCGGTAGAGGATTTGGCCGCTGAACGTGCCGAACTGTTGACCGCAATCCGTGAGCTACGCCGAGATCGGCTGCTGTTCGAGCCGAAGCGCGACACAGGCGGCTACCTGCTGGCCAAACACCCGCACGGCGCAATGGGCTCAGCCACGATGCCCCCGCACCGGAAGTTCTTCGCAGAGGCGCTTGGCCGGGTGGACTGGGTCCCGTGCAACGAGGCGGAAATCGACGAGGTTCGCGCCGCAGACGACGAGGCTGCTGAGCATGTTCGATGATGCCGTACAGGCCGCAATTGCTGCCACAGAGGAACGCGGCCAGGGGTGCCCCGACGATCCGCAGCTTGCCCAGATCTGGAGGGATCGCCGGGATGGGCGAGAGTGGCATCCCGACCCGATCATCGGCGCAGCACTCGAAGACGTCGAGACGGGCCGACGGTACTGCTCCGATCCGATCCTCGCCGCAGCGTTGGAGGCCACGCGGCACCTACCCGACAGTGGTGAGACCGAACCTGAACCGGAACACGTATCGGTAGTCGAAAGGCCTGACCCGGTCGGTGGCGGCGATCCCTGGAACGAGGGGCGGGCATTGCAGGCCACCCACGAGCGCTCGTCGTGGATCAACTCGGGTCGGTACCGACACGCCGACACTCTCCGCGTCCGCGAGTTTGGAGACGAGCATGGCTAACCGTTCGACCTCTGGTAAATGGCACCGACTGAGGCGTGAGTTCTGGGCGAGACACGCATCAGGTGCCATCTGCCATCTGTGCGGTCACCCCGTGGATGTCACGTTGAAGGGCAAACTTCCGTACTCGCGTGCCATCGACCACGTGACCCCGATCGCTGCTGGCGGACTCGAATTCGACCTCGCTGACTGTCGACCTGCTCACAACGTCTGCAACACGGCGAGGCAGGACCGCCCAATCAGTGATTTCGCCACACCTGAGCAGCGGGCGGCGTTCAGGGAGCTGATCGAAGGACTTGCCCAGGCTCAGATAGCCCGCGCAAAGCACAGGGAACTGTCGGAAGCGACGAAACCGAGCCAACGGAAACCCGTTCAACAGACCCGGCCGAAAACTCCGCACATATTTCACGGAATCGACATAACCGACTGGACGCCGGAACAAAAATCGAAGCTCCGGCCATGGGTTCCAATGGGGTGGGACGGAAATTCTGAATGGAACGAGGATGGAACCAAGAGAATCGGTTGGACACCGTTCCTTCCCGGCTGGGACCTCGAAAGCGTTGTAAAGCTCGAAAACGAAAGTGAAACCCAGTGAGCTGCGAAAATGCGGCCCTTAGGGGCATTCCGGCCCCGCGTGTAAAGCCGCCTTGGGTTGCTGAAGGCAGGCGGAATGGGCGGGTGGGGGTACCCCCACCCTTTGAGTGGGAAGAGATGTAGATGGATTCAGCGACTCGTGCAGTGTTGGCGTCGTTCGCGAAGGATGGCGTTGGCGTCGATGGTCCGGTGGTGGAGACCGATTTGGCGTTTTACAAACGGTTTCGGAAGTCACTGCCGGGGGTTGAGGACCGGCGTGCTGTGGAGGTGGTCCGGGGGTACGTGTCGAAGTCGACTTCTGAGCTTGGGTTGCGGGATTGGCGGCGGAAGCTACGACGGGTCGGATACCGGGCTGTGTGGGGTGACCGTGTGGTGTCCCGTGAGTGCCCTGAGTTTGTGTTGGTGTATCGGATGGCAGTCGATTGGCGGGTGGGGTTGTCGTGGGCGATGGACCCGCGCCGGTGTGAGTCGACGTTGCCCGTGACGACGGGGGAGCCGTTGCCGATGACTTTGTGGGCTGCGGTTGTGCCGGCAGATGCGGTGTTCGCCCACTACTGGTCTCTACAGTTTGCGTCGGCGACTGCCTGTCCGTTGTGGAAGACGTTGGAGACTGAGTTTGGTTGTGTCGCTGTCGCTGTCGATGATTTCAGTGAGGTGCTTGTCGATCCTGCAAGGCTTGTGGATGGTGATGTGTTGTCGCCTGGTGTGGTTGTTGCGGTGCACGAGTTCGACCAGGTTGATGTCGATGTGGATCATGAACAGTTTGCGATGTTGTTGAACGCGGTGTGGAATTGGCGTTCTGCGTCGCCGCGAGGCTGAGCTCTCATACTCGGTATTGGTCGATCCATCCTCCGAACGGGGGAAGCTCCAGTTTCCACAAGACGATGAGCATGACGGTGATCTGTACGACGGAGATGAGTAGCGCAGAGACTGCGATGCCTGCCCCGCGTTCATAGGGTCGGCGTTTGCTCTCGGACAGCGCAATGAGCGCGAAGACGATGGTGACGGGGATGAGGCCGAGGAGGGCGGCGAACAGTGAAATGCAGGCGCACAGGTTCGTCGTCTCTTCGGGCTTCCTCGTCTCAACCTCCGGTGTTTCGGTTGGGTTGAGGACGACACGTGAGCCTTCTCGGCGGACAGAGGGCATGCTATCGAGGTTTCAGCGTCTGAGTGCTGCGCACGGCGCTATCTCGTGTGGCACGCCGGGGAGCAATGAACGCAGCCGTCGACCTGCGCGAGGATGCGGCGCGCGGAGTTGAGCGCACCGAAGCATGTTACGTGTGTGCCGAGGGCTGTCCGGTTCACGAATGAGGGCACGTACGCGCAGTTCAGGGTGTGGACCTCGTGGTCGCCGTTGGGTTGGGCCTTGTCGTTGACGCAGTAGTCGGGCATAGAACGCATAGTGCGCAAGTGGTGAACTAAATGGCACGCACTTGGTGTGCTAATCCTCCAGCTAGACGACACGCCTGGCGTTGTGGGGCTGACTAGTGCCAGATACTTGGGTCTAGAAGTCCAGTACCGTTAGGTTTTCTTGCGTTCATCGCGGAGTTGAAGTGCTGCTTGTCCTCCGGAGTGACTGGGTTCGGCTGGATGCGCTCTGGCTCGGTGAACGTGTATCGACGCCATCGCCGACCATTGCCGTCGAGGTAACGGAACAAGACTTGCGTGTCCTGCCCGTCGAATGGGGTGTTGGGGTCGGGCACGACCCAGACGGAGTCGAAGTCCTCGCCAGGAGGCAGGTGCATCCGTTCGGCGGCTACTCGTTCATGTTGTCGCTGGGATTCTGTTTGCTGGCAACCCGTGTCGCCATAAGTCACGCCCTCGACGACGATCTGATGGAAGGGCAGATGGCTCGCGTTGCGCAGCGTTACAGTCACGACGATTCGGTCGTTGGGGTGGGCTGTGACTAGACGCGGAGTGAGTAGCCGCGCAAGTAATACCTCGTCCTCTCTGCGGTTTTCGCGGTTCGCGACCAGTGTGCGCCACGCTAGAAACACGCTGGCGAATGCGCCGACGGCCGCGAGGAGTGTCAACCAGGACGGGAATGTGCCCATGTCCGCGCCTAATTGCCAAGCGGTGATCGCTGCTAGGCCTAGGCTCGCGGCCGCTCCGGCGGTGAGCGCCGCGTTACGCCGGTTGCTTAGCCATGGTTCAACGTCGGGCACTTCTCTGTTCTCTGTTCGTTCAAATGGGAAGAGGGCGGGGCCAATCCGTTGTCTGGATGGATTGGCCCCGCCTTACCTGTTGGGGTGCGGCCTATTTGCGACGCTCGGTCACAGTGGTGCGCGGATTCGTCTTAGCGCGTGACTTGGGGACGTAACGCCCCGTCACTGCACTGCGGACGACCGTGCCCTTACCCCGACCCCTAGCCACGACGCCGCCGAACGGTCGTCGTGGTGGTGGTCGTGGTGACACGTACCCGGACAGGTCCCACACGCTTGGTGTGGGTGGAGGTGCGACGGCTCGTTGCCATTGCCCTCACCTTCTTTCTTTTCGCACCAGGGGCAGACGAACTCGCCCACTCCTTGTGAGTGGTGCGACCGTGGGTAGTACCGTGGCCGATGCATCTTCCCCTTCAAAGTTAGATGCGCACCGGCACGATGCTCCGTCTGGCAAGGTTCGCCCTCCTGATGGAGCGTCGTGCCCTCTGGTGTCTCAAAGACTAGATGTAGGGGGCAGGAGTTTGGACTACCACAATCCGTAGTAGGCGCTAGATCTGGCACATTTTTGCAGGTAGGCAGAAATTTCGAGATCGTGGCGCGTTCGGGCGTGTCGCAACCCGGTTTGTCGCGGACCGGCTGCAAAAATGGCAGGTTTCTGGAGTTCGTTCGCTAACCGAACGATTCGCTAACTATGCAGTGGTGTTTTAGCAGAAGGCCGAGGCGTATGGGCCGTAGCCACGCTGCATCGCTGTACGTCGCCCGTCCACGATGATGTCGCACTGCACATAGGCGTTGTTGCTGCTGCTGTTGGTCGATATCCACGACATCGGGAAGTCGTACTCGTCCGGGGTCGCGTAACTGGTCTTCCAGTAAAAGTTCCCCTTGTCGGTCTTGTTCACGAAACGTCGATCGTGCTGTGTGAAGCTTGTGCTCGGTGTCGAGTAGTGAAAGTCGACGTTTGTGGTGTTGGTGTAGAAGACGTACGTGACGTGGATGCTGAGCGTCTGGCTGGACGACTGTGCGCCTGTTGTCCGCGTTGGGCCACACCGACCGATCGGTTCCATGGAAGGCACTACAAAGCAAAGCCCGCCCCGCGCTGCCCCTCTCAGGGGCGCGCCACGGGGCGGGCTTCTGTTGTATGTGGTCGATCTACGCGGACTTCAACAGGTTGACGCGCGTAGATGCCGTGATGGCCTCGGTCACTTGCCGCAACAGGGTTTGGGCTTCGGTGAAGGCGGTGACGTACTCGCCGGCCCCCTCTATGTTCATCAGGTCGCCGTCCGCGCTGCCGTCCACACAGATGCCGTGTTCCAGGATGCCGTCCTCCAGTCGGTAAGAGGATTCGACAACGACGTTGATCGTGCCGACAGGGCGCGTCGACCAATAGACAGTGACGGACTCACGATCTGCGAGAAGCTGCGGTGTGATGCCGAGCTGCTGTGCGACGGCTGCGAACGTTTCTGCATTGCGTCGGTTCGTCTCTGAGAGTGCGGCAAGGGCAGTGAGGGTGGTCATGGTTTGTGATCCTTCTGTGGAGTGTGAAAGTCGTTGATATCTGGGGGTTTCAGAGTCCGAGCCAAGCTGAGACACCAGGCATGGGTGCCAGCAGTTCGTCGACCTCGTCGCCAGTCGCCAACGTGAGTGCTTGGACGACCTCGCGGCCACGCCGAGGGAGAGCCTCAGAGCCGTAGTCGACGGCTTCCTCCAAGTGCCAGACAGCGGTACGGAGCGAGTCTGCGTGAGGGGCGGTGGGTTCTTGGTCGTAGAGGTCCCAGGCGTGGCGGATGAGAGTTTCGGTGGCGCTGAGAGTGGTGGTGTCTGTCACGGTGTTCACCTTTCGTGTTGGGTGAACACCCGTTCTTGTGCCCCCGGCAGGATTCGAACCTGCGACCAGCTGATTAGAAGGCAGCTGCTCTATCCCCTGAGCTACGGAGGCGTTGCCACATTCTGCTACATGCCGAATGCGTTTTTGCAGTTTGACCGCCGTAGTCCGAGGGTTTAGAAGGCCCTTGCTCTATCCACCTGAGCTACGGAGGCTGGTCGACGCTCGTGACATCAGACACGCGGCGTCGGGCACATGGAGTTTACGACATGGCGCCGGCTCCGCCGCAGGTGTGCCGCACACCACGGGCTGACCAGGTCGGAGGGTGTGTCGTCGACGCCCGGACCTACAGTTGAGGAATGACCCGCTCGTCGACGTCCGCCACGCCGGATCAGAACCGCGACGCGATGAACGAACCGCGCGGCGTCGTCACCGCGGTCCTCTGGGCGTCGGGATGGCTCGCCGCGATCGTCGCCATCGCCGTCACCGCCGTCTCCGCGTCCACCGCGCTCAAGCTGACCGGCGTCCCCGACCCCGGCCCGCTCACCACTTACGGCCTGCCGACGCTGACCGCGATCGGTGAGTTCGCGGCCGCGATCGCGCTCGGCTGCGCGGTGTTCGCAGCGTTCTTCGTGCCGCCGCAGTCCGACAACGTGCTCGACGTCGGCGGTTATCGCGCCATCCGGATCGCGGCGTCGTCGGCGCTGGTCTGGTCGGTGTGCGCGCTGCTGCTGATGCCGCTGTCGGCGTCGGAGGTCAGCGGTTCGCCGCTGTCGGAGGCCATCAAACCGGCCAACCTGATCAACGCCTACGGCCAGGTCGCCGAGGTGCGCACCTGGTTCTGGACGGCCGTGTTCGCGCTGGTCGCGGCAATCATCGCGCGGACGATCCTCAAGTGGGGTCCGACAGTCGCGGTCATCGCGTTCACGATCTTCAGCCTGATGCCGTCGGCACTCGCCGGTCACTCGTCGTCGGGCGGCAACCACGACATCGCCACCAACAGCCTCATCCTCCACCTGATCGGTGCGACGCTGTGGCTCGGTGGACTCGCCGCGGTGGTCGTCTACGCGCTCGCGTCCGGGCGGTGGCGGGCACTGGCGGTCCGACGCTTTTCCCGCGTCGCGTTCTGGTGCATCATCGTCGTCGGCCTCAGCGGCGTGGTCAACGCCGCCGTTCGGGTGCCCTTCGATCAGCTCTTCTCCGACACCTACGGTCAGCTCGTCATCGCCAAGCTCGCGGCGCTCGTCGTCCTCGGCGCTCTCGGTGCGTGGCACCGCCGCGTGACCATCGCCCAGCTCGACTCGGAGGAGCGGCCGTCGCTGTTCGTCCGGTTCGGACTCGTGGAACTGGCTGTCTTCGCGGCCACCTTCGGTCTCGCGGTCGGCCTCAGCCGGACCCCGCCGCCGGCCCTCGACACCGCGAACGTCTCCCCGGTCGAGAACGCCATCGGCTACGACATCGACGGTCCGCCGACCTTCCTCCGCTTCTTCACCGACTGGCGTTTCGACCTCATCTTCGGTCTCGCCGCGATCGTCCTGGCAGTCGTGTACATCCGCGGCGTCGTGCGCCTGAAGCGCCGCGGCGACGACTGGCCGATCGGCCGCACCTTCGCGTGGCTTCTCGGATGTGTGCTGCTGCTCCTGGCGACCTCGTCGGGCCTCGGGCGGTACGCACCGGCGATGTTCAGCATTCACATGATCGCCCACATGCTGATGTCGATGATGATCCCGGTCCTGCTGGTGCTGGGCGGCCCGGTGACGCTGGCTTTGCGCGCACTCCCGCCGGCCGGTCGCGGCAACCCGCCCGGACCCCGCGAGTGGATTCAGGCCGGCGTGCACTCGGGGCCGTCGCGCTTCCTGACGCATCCGCTGATCGCAGCCATCATGTTCGTCGGCAGCTTCTACATCCTCTACCTCGGCGGCCTGTACGAGTCGGTGGTCGAGTACCACGCGGCGCACCTGCTGATGAACCTGCACTTCCTGCTCAGCGGTTACCTGTTCTACTGGCTCGTCATCGGCATCGACCCCGCACCACGACAGGTCAAACCGGTAGCCAAGCTCGGCATCGTTCTCGGCTCGCTGCCGTTCCACGCCTTCTTCGGCGTGGCCCTCATGATGACCACCGCCGTCATCGCCGAGAACTACTACCGCGGACTCAACCTGCCGTGGACCTACAACCTGTTCGACGACCAGCGCGCCGGTGGCGGAATCGCCTGGGCGGCGGGCGAGATCCCGCTCGTCGTCATCATGCTGGCCCTGCTGGTCCAGTGGCAGCGCAGCGACACCCGGCAGGCGAAACGCTACGACCGCAACGCGGCCCGCGACCATGACGCCGAGCTCGAGAACTACAACGACATGCTCAAGGAACTCAACAAACGCAGCTGAGCTCCAACAGGATTCAGCTCGATCCCGTCGAGACCGCGCACACGGACTCACCGGCCTGGGCCAGGGCGGCGACGTGCAGCGGGTCGAAACCGGCGCCGGCGGCGGACCGAGCACTCGACACGGCCAGTTCCGACGGGCAGCGCAGGGTCGTCACGACGTCGCGTGAGGCCGCGAGTTCGTCGACGATCGCCACGTTGAACTCGTTGATCGCCGCACGGACCGGACCGAGATCCGGTGTCGCGGGCGGGGCCGACTGCCCGGGCAACTCCCACAGGGCGAACAACCCTCGTTGGACCGTCTTGCTCGCCTCGATCTGATCCCGGAACACGTTGCGTACGTAGGCGGGGTCGAGGTCCCGGTCGAGAGCGAGCTGAGACACGGTGTCGAGGACGACCTGTTCACGCGCGGGATCGTCGATGGCGGCGCCCGATGCCCACTTCGACGCGGCCACCGCGTCGGCCAGCGCGAGGCGCCCGGCGACCGCGTCGGTCAAGCCCGACAAAGCAGGGGACGGCGCCGCCGCAGACAGAGGTGGCGTGGACAAGGGTGGCGCGACCAACGTCGAGGCCGCCATCAGACCCACCAGGAACCCTCGCAGTCGCATATCGCGATCCTATGGGCGAAACGCCAGAGGTACCGGCGATCTGTGGGTAAACCTCGGAGAGTTCTCCACAGCCCGATCAGGTCCCCGTCTCGGACGCACGCCGGGGGAGATGCTGATGCGGCCACACTTCCCGTGGCCGACACCAGTAGGAGACGACCATGTTTGAGACGTACACGACCGTCATCGGAACCGTTGTGTCCGAGCCCCGCCGACGCCAGACCACCACCGGCGAGGACGTGATCTCGTTCCGCGTGGCCTGCACCTCGCGCCGCATCGACAAGCGCAGCGGCGAGTGGGTGGACGGACCGACGCTGTATCTGACGGTGAGCTGCTGGCGCCGACTCCTCGCCGGCGTCGGCCTCGCCATCGCGAAGGGGAGGCCCGTCATGGCGCACGGTCAGATCAAGACCAACGAGTACCCGACGGCCGACGGGTCGCGCCGCTCCGACCTCGAGATGACCGCCGTCGCCGTGGGACTCGACCTGAGTCGCTGCATCGTCACCTACCGCGGCACGCCGTCGTCGGAGCGAGACGTCGCGGCCGCACCTCCGGTCGCCGCCGCAGACAAGGCGGAAACCCAGACGGCCGCGTGAGGGTCACGCGGTCCGGTTGCGGACCAGCCGCCAAAGGTTGTGTCCGTCGGAGCGGCGGTAGGACAACTCGTCGAGGACCCTGACGGCGATGGCGAGTCCGCGTCCTCGTTCGGCGACATCCTCGGGCAGGCTCACGGTGTCGAGGTCGACGCGAGCCGGATGGCCGTCATCGCGGTAACGTGCCTCGATCCGGTCCGGGGTCACCTCGACCTCGAGGCGGAGGTGCACCGTGCTCCCGTCCCGCGCGTGTTCGATGATGTTCGCGCCGATCTCGGCCAGGGCGAGCTCGAACTGCATGGCATCCATGTCGCCGACGGGGCATGCGCGCAACAGGTCCGCGAGGAGCGCGTGGACGTGCTCGAGGGTGTCGTCGGAGGTGATCTCCTCGAGTTCGCGCGTCCCCGTCTGTTCGGTCATGACGGTGATCCGGCGGATCTCATTCGACGGTCTCCGCGGCCGGGCCGAACGCGGAGTCCGCGGACTCGTGCACGCGCAGAACCCGATTGAGATTGGTCAACTCCAGGACGGTCACGACCTGCTCGGTGGGAGCCGCGATCCGCAGATCTCCACCGGCCTGCCGCGCCACCTTCAGCCCGGAGACGAGCGCTCCGAGACCGGACGAGTCGATGAAGTCGGTCCCGGACAGGTCGACGACGATCCGGGACGATCCGGCGCCGACGAGCTCGTGCAACTGATCGCGCAGCTTGGGGGCCGCGACCATGTTGAGCCGGCCGGCGGGGGTGATCGCCACGGCGTCACCGTTCACGGCGCGGGTTGCGAAGGTCGTCATCATGGCCTTTCGTCTGTGGAGCTGTCGGCGGCGGAGTCGTTCGCGGTGGTACCGGCCGCAGTGGTCTCGTCGTGACCGCGGTAGCGGACCGCCATGATGACGACGCTGAGGATCACCAGATCGAACAGTACCCAGAACAGGTTGACGCCCACGCCCAGAACGGAGATCGCGCCCCGCCACAACTGCACGATGCCGATCACCGACGCCACGACGAGGAGGGCCATCGCGGCGAGTTGTGGACGGACGAGGTGCCACGGCAACGCGTCCTGGGACTGCTTCGTCTTCGGCGTGACCGCGAAGCCCAAGGGCCGGTTCAGGTAGACGTTGCGGAACGCTGTGGTGCAGGCCCGGATCCAGACCGGGAACAACGCGAGACTGTACTGCTGTCCCCGCCAGGTCGGGGTGCCTCTGGCCACCACGAGGAACAGCACCTGGTTGATCACCAGGAACGGGATGAGACGGAGGAAGAAGTCCCAGCTGTAGGCCTGCACGGGGAGAACCCCCAGGACGAGGTACACCACCGGGGCGGCGATGTAGGCGATCGCCGCGAAGCCCGCCAGGTAGCTCCACATCGTCGCCCAGTACATGAGTCGCTGGGCAACGGTCAGTCCTTTCTGGACCAGCGGGTTCTCTCGCAGCATCACCTGGATGGTGCCTTGAGCCCACCGAAGGCGTTGGGTGAGCATCGTTTTCAGGTCCTCAGGGGCAAGACCGTAGGCGAGGTTCTCGTGGTGATACGCCGAATTCCACCCCAGGGCGTGCAGTCGCATACAGGTGGCCATGTCCTCGGTGACCGAGATCGTCGCGAGCGGCAACATCGGTTGCGCCTCATCGGATCTGCCGACATCGACCGCCGCGACCAGCGCACGGATCGACTCGATGGCGCCGAGCGGGGACCACTCGCGATCGGCCAGAACCGCCAGTGCGTCGAAGTCGAGTGCCCCGGCGCCTGCTTCCTGCTCGCTGAACTCCGTGAGGGCCTCGATCGCCTCGAGGTCGGCACGCATCACCTCGACATCGGCGTCGACGAGTCCGCGGGCGGCCTCGTCGACCCGCGCCTGGAATCGGTACGTGATGTCGGCCAGCGGTTCCCGGTTCTTCAGCTGCGTCCGCGCCTCCTTGACCGCGGCATCCACCCGGTCGAGTGCGGCGAGTGCCGGGGCGTTGTCGCGGACGCGACGCCTGGTTTTGCGGAGCACGGTCCGCGCGGTGCGCAGGGCACGGTCGACGCCGTCCTCGACGGCGGTGACGTATTGCGTGATCCCGAGCTGCATCAATGCTTCCCGTCGCAGCACGGCGTTGGAGCCGCAGAAGAAGGCCGCGTTCCAGCCGTCCTTTCCCTGCTGGATCGGCCCGTAGAAGAGCGGTGCCTGCGATCCGAGCGGGTCCGAGGGCGGCACATTGACGAAGTACTGCGGGGTCTGGACCAGGGCCATCTTCTCGTCGTGGAAGTAGCCGAGCGTGCGGTCGAGGATCTGAGGTTCGGGAACCTGGTCGGCGTCGAGGATCAGGATGAACTCGCCCTCGGTCTGCATCAGCGCGTTGTTGAGGTTGCCCGCCTTCGCATGTCGCGGTTTGTCCAGCCAGTTCGACGACCGGGTCAGGTAACCGACGCCGGCCGCGTGCGCGGCCTCGGCGAGTTCGGCGCGGTCACCGTCGTCGAGAATCCAGGTGGTGTGCGGGTAGGTGATGGCCCTGGCGGCGAGCGCGGTCTTCATCACGAGGTCGATCGGTTCGTTGTAGGTCGTGATGAAGACGTCGACCGTTGCGTCCGCGGGTGGCGGCGGAGGGTCGGGACGGTGCCGCAGTTTCCACATGGTGAGCCCGAACAGCAGCGAGTCGATGAGGCTGTAGGTCTCGGCGACGACCAGCGGTACGGCGATCCACCATGCCTCCCAGTTCACCGATGCCAGCCAGCGCCACACGATGTAGTTGAGGCCGAGCACGGCGGCCACGACGATGAGCAGTCGCAACCACGGTGACGGGGCGGTCCGCGCGAGGGTGGACTCCTCGAGGCTCTCGCTCACCCGGCATCGTCCCGCCGGATCGCGACGAGCGTGACATCGTCGACCGGAGGAAGACTGGCCACCAGTTCCTCGACCTTCCGCCGCACCGCGGCGGGAGTGCTTGTGCCGGAGAGTATTCGGAGGAGCTCGAACGCGTCGCCGCCGGCAACGAGGTCGAGGAGGCCGTCCGAGGCGATCACGAGCATGTCGCCGGGGCCGAGATCGACTGCGGCCGACCGCCAGGTGTCCTCCGGCAGGATGCCGATGGGGAGTCCGCCGCCGTGCAGGACGGTGCAGTGGCCGTCAGAGCGACGTACGGTCGCCAGGCCGTGCCCACCGTCGACGTAGTCGATGTGACCGTCTCGGGTCCGCAGCCGCGCGTGGAAGAGCGTCGCGAAGGTCTCGGTGCCCGCGAAGTCCTCGGCGAGCTGCGCCGCCACCGTCTCGACCACCTCGCCGAGATCGTGTTCTGGGGTATCCACGCAGACAGCATCGAAAGCGCGTGAGGCAGCGCGCATCGCCGACCGCACGGTCGCGGTGAGGATCGCCGCCCCCAGACCTTTGCCCATGACGTCGGCGACGGTGAACACGAGTCCGTCGTGACAGCGGTAATGGTCGTAGAAGTCGCCACCCACGGCAAACGCGGGTAGGCACGTCGCCTCGATCGCATAGCCGGGCACGACCCCGAGCGGCGGTGGGAGCAGCTGACGCTGCACCTTCGCGGCGCGCTCGAGGTCATCGGAGTTCTCGATCTCGCGTTGCGCCCAGGCCGCCAGCTCGCGGAACGCGGCCAACTGGTCGGCGGTCAGCTGCCGGGGCCGGGTGTCGTAGACGCAGAAGGTTCCCACCGGGTGACCGCCGGGACCGTACAGCGGATACCCGGCGTAGAAGCGGATTCCACCCTCACCGCCGATCTGGGGGATCTCCGCGAAGAAGGGGATCGTCGACACGTCCTCGATGATGAGCGCCGGGTCGGCGGGACGTGTGTAGGCCCGAGCGACCGTCACCTGGCACACGGTCTGCTCGCGCGGCTGGTTCTGCAATTCGATGCCGTCGACCGCCTTGAACCACTGTCGATCCCGGTCGAGAAGAGAGACCGTCGACATCGGGACGCCGAACACCGCCTTGGCCATGCGGGTGATCTGCGCGAACCGGTCCTCAGGGTCGGAGTCGAGCAGGTTGAGCTGCTCCACCGCCCGCAGACGTGCCTCCTCGACGTCGGGGTCGATCCGCGCGTGCGTCTCGTCCACCGCGACCCGACCCGGTCTCTCCACTTCGACCCCCGTCACCGTGTGTCTCCTTTCAACGCAGTCCCACTTCCTCCAGCGCGCGGGCCATCGCCCGGCCCGCTTCCGGCGAGCTGTTCAGGCCCCAGTCCGCTTCCTTGTCGTGGTCGAACCACACGAAGCCGGTGACCCCGTCCGCATCGTCGAGGTAGTCGACGAGATCGGCGATCCAGTCGGCCTTCGAGCCGCCGGCCTCGGCGCACCCGACCTCGGTGACGAGGATCGGCTTGTCCGGCGCCAGTTCGCGCAGCTGGTCGAGCGAGGAGTCGAAGAGGTCGTCCGGCGATGTCCATCGGTGGCCGGGAACCGAGCCCCAGTTGTAGCCGTCGAGGCCCAGGACATCGACGTAGCCGGCGCCGGGATACCAGCGGGACAGGGGAGCATCGGAGATGGGCACGTTCGGCGCCCACACCCACTTCACATTCACCGCGTTCTTCGACGCGAACAGGTCGTGGACGTGTCGCCAGGCCGCGATGTACGTCTCGGGGGACGTCCCACCGGCGGGACTCCACGGGTACCAGTCGCCGTTGGGTTCATGTGCGAACCGCAGGTACACCGTCGAACCCCAGGCGACCAGTTCGTCTGCCCAGCGGTAGAGGTGGTCGTCGTGTGTTCCGTCGGCGATCGACGCCATCGAGAACGCGGTCCGGTCGTAGGTGCCGTCGCCGAGATGCCGCCACGGTTCCCAGGTGACGATCGGCTCGGCACCCGCCCCGACCACGGCGTTCAGCGCGGCGATCGGTGGGATGGCCGTGAAGTCCTCGAAGAACAGGTTGATGCTGGGGGACACACCGGTCACCCGGGCGACGGCCGCGGCATCGGCCGGTTCGAGCGGCCCGTTCGGCGTGGTGATCCCGAACCGCAGACACGGGCCGGGGGGACCCGACAGCGGGGTGATGCCGGCGGGGCACACGCGCGGATCGGCGGAGCACGCGCCGACCGCGCCGATCGACACGGCGATCACGCCGAATACCACCGTCATCACGGTCCATCTGCTCACCGGGGGCATGACACTCCCATCACGATGCCCCAGTGCCGCGCGGTGCTCGACGACCCTGTTCTTCTCATCCGGGACCATCGCCACACGCCGATCGACCCGCGTCGGCTCCGGCCGACAAGAATCCATTGTTACGACAGATCGCACATCTTGTGCCATATCCGGCGAAATGAGCACCGACGATCCGCGGGCAGGGTCACCGGGCGACGAGTCCACACGGGCCGACCACTAGGCTGGGACCCATGTATGCGCACCGACCGTGCGTGCGCCAGAGCATCTCCAATTGCTGACATCCACCCGCATCGAGCAGGTCCGAAGGAGTTTTCACGTGGCTGAGTTCATCTACACCATGAAAAAGGTGCGCAAGGCGCACGGCGACAAGGTCATCCTCGATGACGTCACCATGTCCTTCTACCCGGGCGCCAAGATCGGCGTCGTCGGTCCCAACGGTGCAGGTAAGTCGTCGATCCTGAAGATCATGGCCGGCCTCGACCAGCCGTCGAACGGCGAGGCCTTCCTCGACCCCGAGGCGACCGTCGGCATCCTGCTCCAGGAGCCGCCCCTCAACGAGGAGAAGACGGTCAAGGAGAACGTCGAAGAGGGGATGGGCGAGATCAAGGTGAAGCTCGACCGCTTCAACGAGATCGCCGAACTGCTGGCCACCGACTACTCCGACGAGCTGATGGAGGAGATGGGCAAACTCCAGGAGGACCTGGACAACGCCGACGCCTGGGACCTCGACTCGCAGCTCGAGCAGGCCATGGACGCCCTGCGCTGCCCGCCCGCCGACTCGCCGGTCACCCACCTGTCCGGTGGTGAGCGACGCCGCGTCGCACTGTGCAAGTTGCTGCTGCAGAAGCCCGACCTGCTGCTCCTCGACGAGCCCACCAACCACCTCGACGCCGAGTCGGTGCTGTGGCTCGAGCAGTTCCTCGCCTCCTACCCGGGCGCCGTCCTGGCCGTGACCCACGACCGGTACTTCCTCGACCACGTCGCCGGCTGGATCTGTGAGGTCGACCGCGGCAAGCTGCACCCCTACGAGGGCAACTACTCCACCTACCTCGAGAAGAAGGCCGAGCGTCTCGAGGTCCAGGGCAAGAAGGACCAGAAGCTGCAGAAGCGCCTCAAGGAAGAGCTCGCCTGGGTTCGTTCGGGTTCCAAGGCCCGCCAGACCAAGAACAAGGCCCGCCTGGCCCGCTACGAGGAGATGGCCGCGGAGGCCGAGAAGACGCGGAAGCTCGACTTCGAGGAGATCCAGATCCCGACGCCGCCCCGTCTCGGCGATGTGGTGGTCGAGGTCTCCCACCTCGACAAGGGCTTCGAGGGCCGCGTCCTCATCAAGGACCTGTCCTTCACGCTGCCGCGCAACGGCATCGTCGGCGTCATCGGCCCCAACGGTGTCGGTAAGACCACGCTGTTCAAGACCATCGTCGGTCTCGAGGAGCCCGACTCGGGCACCGTCAAGGTCGGCGAGACGGTCAAGTTGAGCTACGTCGACCAGACGCGCGCCAACATCGACCCCAAGAAGAACGTGTGGGAGGTCGTCTCCGACGGACTCGACTTCATCGAGGTCGGGCAGAACGAGATGCCGTCGCGCGCCTACGTCAGCGCCTTCGGTTTCAAGGGCCCGGATCAGCAGAAGAAGGCCGAGGTGCTCTCCGGTGGTGAGCGCAACCGCCTGAACCTCGCACTGACCCTGAAAGAGGGCGGCAACCTGATCCTGCTCGACGAGCCGACCAACGACCTCGACGTCGAGACCCTCGGTTCGCTGGAGAACGCGCTCGAGAACTTCCCCGGCTGTGCCGTGGTCATCAGCCACGACCGCTGGTTCCTCGACCGCACCTGTACCCACATCCTGGCGTGGGAGGGCAACGTCGAGGAAGGGAAGTGGTTCTGGTTCGAGGGCAACTTCGAGGCATATGAGGCGAACAAGGTCGAGCGCCTCGGCGCCGACGCGGCACGTCCGCACCGGGTGACCCACCGCAAACTCACCCGCGATTAATACCGACCCGTCCGGCACGGGTGACTAGCATCGGCGATGTGACGTCACTCGTGCCGGACGCGGTGAACCACTACTTCAAGTCCCGGGCCGAAGGCTCCGGGGCGGACAGCGCCGCCGAGCAGGTGATGCGTCACCTTGACGTCGCGATCCGGCGCGATCCCGGTCAGGCGCTGGTCGAGGTCGCCGTCGACGAGGGCGGCGCGGTCGAGATCGTCGTCGTCAACGACGACATGCCGATGCTCGTGGAGGCGGTCCTCGCGACCGTCGAGGCCCACGACCTCGCCATCGACCGCATGGACCATCCGGTCATGCCGGTGCAACGCGACACCGACGGCCGGCTCGAGGCGATCGACGACGGGCCCGGTGCCGCCTGGGAATCCTGGATCTTCGTCGGCGGGCTCGCCGGACATCCCGGCGTCGACCCGGAGGCACTTCGTGCGGATCTTCTCGAAGTCGTGTTCCGGGTGGGCGACGTCGACCACGACGCCGCCCGCATGCGGTCGCGGATGACATCCTGCGCCGCCGACCTGTCGGTGGCGCCGGTGCGCGAGTCCACCGGCATCCGCAACACCGACCGCTACGAGTACGCCAAACTCCTCGAATGGTTCGCCGGGAACCACTTCCACCCACTCGGCTACACCCGGGTCGGCACCGACGGCGTCCGGGACGGCGACGAGCGGCTGGGTGTCTGGCGCACCGACTCCATCAACCGGGACTTCCCGGCGGTGACCACGCGTCCACTGCTCCCGCGAGCGAGCCGGGTCTACGTCGCAACCGGCATACAACGGACGAATTTTCCCGTGCTGCTTCAGGTTCCGGCTTTCGATTCGCACGGGAACTACGACGGTGAGCACCGGTTCCTCGGTACGCTCACCTCCTCCGGTCTGCACCAGACCGTGCTCGACGTCCCGGTGCTGCGCACCAAGGTGCGCGACGTGCTCGCCCGGGCCGGCGTCGACGAGGACTCCTTCGCGGGGCAGTCCATGATCGAGCTGCTGCAGAACTACCCGGTGGTGGAGATGTTCGCCTCCACCACCGACGAACTCACCCGCCGCGTCACCGAGATGCTCGATGCGGTCGCCACCCGGTCGTTGCGCCTGTTCGTGCGAACCAACGCCGACGGCAAGACCGCGGTCGCCCTCATCTATCTACCCCGGGATCGCTACAACACCCAGAGCCGGCTCGCCCTCGAACGCGCCCTCATGGACGAATTGCACGGCAGCGCACTCGAATACACGGCGCGCGTGAGCGAGATGCCGCTCGCGCTCCTACAGGTGCTGGTCTGTAGCGAACCGGGCGCCGCATCGGAACTCGGATCGGTGGACACCGGATCGCCCGCGCATGCACGTATGCAGGCGGCCCTCGCGGCGGCGATCCGTGGCTGGGACGAACGTGTCCGGGAACTTGCCGCGAACCTGGGTGATCGTTCCGGATCGATCGCCGGCGGGCCGGAACTCCTGCTGCGGCAATTGCCCTCACTTTCCGACGACTACAAGGAGATACGCGAACCCGGGGACGCCCTCGAGGACCTGATCCACGTCGTCCCTCTCGAACCGGGTGCGCTGGCGGTGACACTGGACGCCACCGAGGAGCGCGGACCGGGCG
This sequence comes from Gordonia sp. C13, assembly GCF_023218005.1. NCBI lineage: Bacteria > Bacillati > Actinomycetota > Actinomycetes > Mycobacteriales > Gordoniaceae > Gordonia > Gordonia sp. C13. The sequence goes on along the minus strand of NZ_JALPSY010000001.1, from coordinate 507,568 downwards.
ACCACCACCGCTGGCGGTTCACCCTCTACCTCTGCGGGGAGTCGGCGACCCTCACCGACGTACTACCGGTGCTGCACAGTCTCGGCCTCGATGTTCTCGAAGAACACCCGTACGAGATCCGACGGTCCGACGACACCGTCTGCTGGGCCTACGAGTTCATCGTGCAACTCGCCGCGGGAATGTCGGTGGACCTCGACCACGCCGACGACCTCGAGGAGCGCTTCACCGAGGCGTTCCGGCAGATCTGGCTCGCCGCAGCGGAGGTCGACGACTACAACGAGCTGATCATCCGCTGCGGTCTGGACTGGCGGTCGGCGGCGATGCTGCGCGCCTACGGGCAGTACCTGAGGCAGTGTGGATTCTCTTACAGCACAGCCCATGTCGCGAATGTGCTCGGCCGTCATCTGCAGATCACGCGTGGACTGGTCGATCTTTTCGTGGCCTCCTTCGACCCGGCCGCCGCCGATCCCGAACGGCGCGAGCGGGTGAGCGAGCAACTCCGGGCCGACATCGGGACGGTGCTGAGCCTCGACGCCGATCGCATCGTGTCGGCCTTCGCGGCCGTCATGACCGCGACGTCACGGACGAACTACTTCGTGACGGTCGGCGACCGGGATGGCGAGCATCGCCCCGTGATCTCGTTCAAGCTCCGGCCCCGCGAGATCCCGCAGACCCCCGAACCTCGTCCGCTGCACGAGATCTTCGTGTACTCGCCTCGGGTCGAGGGCGTCCACCTGCGGTTCGGTGCGGTCGCGCGCGGCGGGCTGCGATGGTCGGATCGGAAGGAGGATTTCCGTACCGAGATTCTCGGTCTGGTGAAGGCGCAGGCCGTCAAGAACGCTGTCATCGTCCCGCTCGGCGCGAAGGGCGGATTCGTCGTCAAACGTCCGCCGGCGCCGACGGGTGACGTTGCAGCCGACCGGGATGCGCAGCGCGCGGAGGGGATCGCCTGCTACCGGCAGTTCATCTCCGGTCTGCTCGACGTCACCGACAACATCGACCGCTCGACCGGCGAGGTCATCCCGGCCCGCGGTGTGGTCCGCCTCGACGAGGACGACACCTACCTGGTGGTCGCGGCCGACAAGGGCACTGCGGCGTTCTCCGACATCGCCAACGAGGTGTCACAGTCGTACGGCTTCTGGCTCGGTGACGCGTTCGCCTCGGGCGGCTCGGCCGGTTATGACCACAAGGCAATGGGCATCACCGCCCGCGGTGCCTGGGAATCGGTCAAACGACACTTCCGGGAGATGGGCGTCGACACCCAGACTCAAGACTTCACCGTCGTCGGCATCGGCGACATGAGCGGCGACGTGTTCGGCAACGGCATGCTGCTCAGCGAGCACATCCGGCTCGTCGCCGCCTTCGACCACCGGCACATCTTCGTCGACCCGGACCCCGTCGCCGACAGGTCCTACCGCGAACGCCGCCGGCTGTTCGGGCTGCCGCGATCGTCGTGGGCCGACTACGACACCGATCTGATCGGCGTGGGCGGCGGGGTGTGGTCCCGCGACCGCAAGGCAATCCCCGTCAGTGCGGAGATGGCGGCCGCGCTCGGCATAGAGGAAGGGGTCGACGAACTCTCGCCGCCCGAACTGATCCGGGCGATCCTCCTCGCGCCGGTCGACCTGCTCTGGAACGGCGGGATCGGCACGTACATCAAGGCGTCCACGGAGACCCACGGAGATGTCGGCGACAAGTCCAACGATGCGATCCGCGTCGACGGTGATCAGGTGCGCGCCAAGGTGATCGGGGAGGGAGGCAACCTCGGGGTCACCGAACGGGGGCGGATCGAATACGACCTCGCCGGTGGCCGGATCAACACCGATGCACTCGACAACTCGGCCGGCGTCGACTGCTCCGACCACGAGGTCAACATCAAGATCCTGCTCGATTCCGCGGTGTCGGGCGGCGCACTCGACCCCGACGATCGCAATCCGCTGCTCGAGTCGATGACCGATGACGTCGCCGATCTCGTTCTCGCGGACAACATCTCGCAGAACTCCGAGTTGGGCTTCTGCCGCACCTTCGAGCTCACGCGCGTGGAGGTCCATGCCCGGATGCTCGACCAGCTGTCACGAGAACGCGGCGTCGATCTCGAGCTCGAAGCCCTCCCGCAGGCGCGTGCACTCCGCAAGCGGTTCGACGGGGAGTTGCACCGTGGGCTCACCTCGCCGGAGTTCGCGACCCTGATGGCGCACGTCAAACTCGAGGCGAAGTCGGATCTGCTGGCCAGCGATCTCCCCGACAACGATGTGTTCGCGCCACGCGTCGCCCGCTACTTCCCGGAAGCTCTGCGCGAGACGTACGGAGAGCAGATCAACTCCCATCGGCTGCGCCGTCAGATCGTCACGACGACCCTCGTCAACGACGTCATCGATCACGCCGGGATGACGCACCTGTTCCGGTTGAGCGAGGGCGCCGGGTGCACCACGGAAGAAGGTGTCCGCGCCTACGTCGTGTCCAACCGGATCTTCGGCATGGGCGACGTCTTCGAGAGCATCCGGCACGCACCGGCACCGGCCGAGGTCGTCGACGGGATGATGCTGTATGCCCGCCGGCTGCTGTTCCGGGCGTCGCGGTGGCTGCTCGCGTTCCGCCCGCAGCCGCTTGCCCTGGCCGCCGAGATCACCCGCTACTCCGATCGGATCACCCAGCTGTCCGCGGCTGTCGACGGCTGGCTGGGGGAGAGCTCCGCGAAGGACATCGCCGATCGCGTGCGTGCCTACGTCGACGAGGGGGTCCCCGACGACCTGGCCCGGACGGTGGCCGTCAGCCTCCACCGGTTCTGCCTCCTCGACATCATCGACGCCGCGGAGATCTCCGACCGCGATCCCGAAGAGGTCGGCGATCTCTATTTCGCGGTGATGGAGCACTTCGGACTCGAGGGACTGCTCACCGCGGTGTCGAACCTGGACTACGGCGACCGCTGGCACGCGCTCGCCCGACTGGCGCTCCGCGACGACATGCACGGCGCGCTACGTGCGCTCACCCTCAAGATCCTCGAGGTCAGCGAACCCGACGAGTCGAGCGACGAGAAGATCGCCGAATGGGAGTCCTCCCAGTCGAACCGGCTCAGTCGCCTGCGCAGCGTCCTCGGGGAGATCGAGGAGACCGGGACCCTCGACCTCGCGACGCTGTCGGTCGCGGCACGACAACTCCGGAGTGTGATCCGCTGACGCGCTTCTGCCCATGATCCGTTTCGGCCCCGCCGACCCGATGCCCGGGCCTAGCCTGGGCTCATGACGCGTACGGCACCGCGAATCTGCCCGCTCTGCGAAGCGACCTGCGGTTTGACCCTCGTCGTCGACACCCACGGCGGCCCGATCGACGAACACGCCGTGGGCGACGGGCACCTGCATGAACACGTGACCGGTGCCCGCGGCGACGCCGACGACGTGTTCAGTCACGGCTACATCTGCCCGAAGGGGGCGAGCTTCCCACAGCTCGACAACGACCCGGACCGTCTCGAACACCCGCTGATCAAGCGGGACGGACGGTTCGTCGAGGTCGACTGGGACGAGGCGCTCCACGAGGCCGTCACTCGTCTGCGCGCGGTCATCGACGCCCACGGCGGATCGTCGGTCGGTTTCTATCTCGGCAACCCGTCGGCGCACACCATTGCGGGCACCATGTACGCACCGCTGCTCGCGCGGGCGATCGGCACCCGCAACGTGTTCAGCGCGGGCACTCTCGACCAGATGCCCAAGCAGGCGGCGTCGGGATACCTGTTCGGTCACGCCGGGACCTTCGCGGTTCCCGATCTCGACCGCACCGATCACCTGGTGATCATCGGCGCCAATCCCGTTGTCTCCAACGGGAGTATGGCCACCGCCGCGAACTTCCCCGGCAAGCTGAACGCCCTCCGGCGTCGCGGCGGGCAGCTCACGGTCATCGACCCGGCGCGCACCCGCACCGCCCGTCTGGCAGACACCCACCTCGCACCGCGCCCCGGAACCGATGCCGCGTTGCTGGCCGCCATCGTCACCTGCCTGTTCGACGAGGGGCTGGTCGCCGACGACCTCGGCGGCATCGCGCCCCACGTGCAAGGTGTCGACGAATTGCGCAACGGCATAACCGATCTCACGCCCGAGAGGGTGGCCCCGTACTGCGATGTGCCGGCCGAGGACATCCGCGCGCTCGCCCGTGAGATCGCGGCGGCGCCGTCGGCGGCGGTCTACGGCCGTCTGGGCACCACAGTCGTCGAGTTCGGAACCCTCGGCAGCTGGCTCGTCGACGTGGTCAACGTCCTCACCGGCAACCTCGACCGGCCGGGTGGGGTGATGTTCCCGACGGCGCCGACAGCCCCCGCACCCAGGCCGGCCCGGCCGGGGCGCGGATTCCGGACCGGCCGCTGGCGCAGCCGGGTATCGGGACATCCCGAGGTCGCGGGGGAGTTGCCCGCCGTGGCGATGGCCGAGGAGTTCGAGACGCCCGGCGAAGGGCAGTTGCGGGCACTGGTCACGGTCGCGGGCAACCCCGTGCTGTCGGCACCCAACGGCGGCCGCCTGGCCGCAGCGCTCGATGCCGCCGACATCGTCGTGTGCGTCGACCCCTATCTGAACGAGACCACCCGGCACGCCGATGTCATCCTGCCGCCACCGCGCCCCTCCCAGAGCCCGCACTTCGACGCGATCCTCAACAACCTCGCGGTACGCGCGAACGCCCGCTACTCGTCGCGCGTCCTTCCGCTGCCCGACGGCCGACCCGACGAGATCGACATCGTGTGCCGCCTGATCCTCGGACTCTCCGGGGTGGGCGTCGACGCCGATCCGGGCCTGGTCGACGAGCAGGTCATCGCCGCGACCCTGGCCAAGGAGGTGACCGACCCGTATTCACCGGTCGCCGGGCGCGACACCGAGACGCTGGTGGCGATGTTGCCCGATGCGCCGGGCCATCAGCGCCGCCTGGACATGATGCTGCGCCTCGGCGCGTACGGCGACGGTTTCGGTGCACGGGAGGGCCTGACGTTCGCCGATCTGCTGGCCGCCCCGCACGGCATCGACCTCGGGCCGATGCGGCCGCGGCTGCCCGGCGTGCTCCGCACCCCGTCGGGAAAGGTCGAGCTGGCACCGGACCCGCTGATCGAGGATCTCGCCCGGCTGCGCGCCGCGGTCGACGCCGGACACCCGACGGGCGACCGGTCGTTGCTCCTCGTCGGGCGCCGGCACCTGCGGTCCAACAACAGCTGGATGCACAACCTCCCCGCTCTCTCCGGCGGCACGAACCGATGCACCCTGCAGATGCACCCGGACGATGCGACGCGACTGGGCATCGACGGCATCGCGACGGTCCGCGGAGCGGGCGGATCGCTGACCGTCCCGGTGGAGATCACCACCGACATCAAGCCCGGCGTCGCCTCGATGCCGCACGGCTGGGGTCACGACGACGCACAGTCCCGTCTGTCCGTGGCGGCCGCCGAACCGGGCGTCAACGTGAACCTCCTCAACGACGGGGCACGGCTCGACCCGCTCTCGGGGACCGTCGTCCTCAACGGCGTGCGGGTCGAGGTCGGTCCCGCCTGAGCCGATCGAAGTCGCTCGTCGCCCGTCCGGGGTCTCGGTGCCCGTCGTGCGTAGGGTTGATCTCGCGGCGCCCGGCGTCGTACCAGCAGATCCGGATCGACAGGGGATGGAACGCACGTGCTCAACGAGGACTCGGGGACCGCAACAGCTGCCGGCTACGTGGTGAAGGTCCCGGTGCGATGGTCGGACATGGACGTCTACCAGCACATCAACCACGCCCGGATGGTCACGCTGCTCGAGGAGGCGCGCATCCCGTGGCTGTTCCTCGACGGCCGGCCCACCGCGCCGCTGCGGGACGGCTGCCTCGTGGCCGACCTCCACGTGAAGTACCAGGCACAGCTGCGGCACTCCGAGGGGCCCATCGAGGTGACCATGTTCGTCGAGCGCCTGCGCGCCGTCGACTTCACCGTCGGCTACGAGGTCCGCGCGGCCGGGGCCGATCCCGCCTCCAAACCGGCGGTCGTCGCCAGCACCCAACTCGTCGCCTTCGATGTCGCCGGGCAGCGCATCGCCCGACTCACCCCGGAACAGAAGGAGTACCTGAACTCCTTCCGCCGCGCCGACGACACGTCTGCGAACCCACGCTGATGGAACGGTTCATCCAGATCGCGGAGTCCGATCGTTCCAACGCGTCGGCCTTCCTCGCCCATGCCCAACGGCTCGACGACGCCGCCGTCGTGCGCGTCGTCGCCCGCTCGGACGGACTCGTCGGGCTCTGGACGCACACCGGATTCGAGGTGCTCGCGACCCGTGCGGTCTCCGGGCGGGTGGCACCTGCCGACATCGTCTGCGACGCCGCATCGCTGCACTCCGCGCTCGCCGCGGCTCCTGCGGGCGAACCGATCGATCCCGGATTCTCCCTCGACTCCGCCTGGCGCGGTGCACTTCCCGCGTCCGTCGGCTACCGGCACGTCGACGATGTGCCCGCGCGCAGCATCGTCGGCCTGGCGCGCGACGGTGCCCGCGTGGCGCGTGAGGAGGGAAGTGCTCACGGACCCGCCACGGGTGTCCTCGACCAGGACGTGCTCGAGGTCTCGACCGAGGACGGCGCGCTGCGCGCGGCGGTCACCATGCGGTCGCTCTTCGCCTTGACCGGAATGGGTTTCATCCGCGACCGCGACGGGCGCGCGGTCACCGAGAGCTCGCCGGTCGAGGACATCGACGCCGCCGAGCCGGTCCGGATCCGTTTGTCCGCGGCCTGGATTCGGGTCGACGCCCGATACGGGTCGGTGTACCAGCGGCGTCACCGCGACCTGTCTGTCACGGTGCTCTAGGAGTCCTCAGACCAGCCAGGCGGCGGCGTCCGGCGGCAGCATGCCGTCCACCAGAGGCGAACTGATCAGGATGAGCTCGCCCGGCGGCAGCGACACCGGGACCTCACCGGCGTTCAGCGCGCAGATCAGGAAGCCTTCCGACCGCCGGAATGCCAGGCAACCCGGGGGTGCCTCGTACCAGTCGATCGAGTCGCCGGCGAATTCCGGTCGGTCATAACGCAATTCGATGGCCGCCCGGTACAGCGACAGCATCGAGCCGACGTCTTCGAGCTGTACCTCGGCGGTCAGCGACCGCCACGACTCCGGCATCGGCAGCCAGGTGTCGGCCGACGAGCTGAAACCGAAAGGCGGCTCGGTGCCCTGCCACGGCAGCGGCACCCGACATCCGTCGCGGCCGCGTTCGGTGTGACCCGACCGCTCCCACACCGGATCCTGGAGGGCCTCTTCGGGCAGGTCGTCGACGTTGGGCAGGCCGAGTTCGGAACCGTTGTAGAGGAAGATCGAACCGGGCAGGGCCATCTCGACGACGAGCATCGCCCGGGCGCGGCGCGTCCCGCGTGCGAGATCGAGTTCGCCGGTCGCGGGGTCGACGGGGGCGTACCGGGTCACCTCACGTGTGACGTCATGGTTCGACAGCGTCCAGGTGGGCGTGCCGGACACCGACAGGACCGCGTCGAGCGAATTCTCGATGGCCTCGCGGACGGCCTCGGCGTCGAAGGGGGCCTTGGCGAGACGGAAATTGAAACCCAGATGCAGTTCGTCGGGGCGCAGGTACTCGGCGAACCGCTCGTTGTCGTTCACCCAGATCTCGCCGACGTTCGCGGCGCCCGGGTACTCGTCGAGGACCTTGCGGATCTTGCGGTGGATGTCGTGCACCGCATAGTTGTTGAACCGCGGATCATCGTCGTCGTTGGAGAGCAGCGCGGTCTTGGTCAGATCCATGTCGGGCAGGTCGGCGGGCTTGGCCATCCCGTGCGCGACGTCGATCCGGAACCCGTCGACCCCGCGATCGAGCCAGAACCGCAGTGTCTTCTCGAGATCTTCGAAGACCTCGGGGTTCTCCCAGTTCAGGTCGGGCTGCTCGGCGGCGAAGATGTGGAGGTACCACTGGCCGGGACTGCCGTCGGCCTCGGTGACCCTGGTCCACGACGGCCCGCCGAAGATGCTGTGCCAGTTGTTCGGTGGCTCGTCGCCGTTCTCACCGCGACCGTCGCGGAAGATGTACCGGTCGCGTTCCGGACTGCCCGGACCGGCGGCGAGCGCGGCCTGGAACCACTCGTGCTGATCGCTGGTGTGGTTGGGGACGAGGTCCATCGTCACCCGGATGTCGCGGGCGTGGGCCTCGGCGATGAGGGCGTCGAAGGTGGCGAGATCGCCGAAGAGCGGGTCGATGTCGCGCGGATCGGCCACGTCGTATCCGTGGTCGGCCATCGGGGAGGTCATGATGGGGCTGAGCCAGATCGCGTCGATGCCCAGCAGTTCGAGATATCCGAGTTTGCCGATGACACCGGCGAGGTCGCCGACGCCGTCGCCGTTCGCGTCGCAGAACGACCGCGGATAGATCTGGTAGAAGACCGCGGACTTCCACCACGTGGTGTCCGTCGGGTCCAGCTGTGGCACCGACACGGTGGCCGGTTCGATTCGTGCGGCGGCGGTTTCGGCATTCGGGATGAGATCGGCGTCCGGGTCGAGTTCGGCATCCGCCTCGGCCTCGATGGCCTCGTCGTCGAGGGCCTCCGGGTCGGTCGTCGCGGGATCGACGACTTCCGGGTCGACGGCTTCCGGGTCGACGGCCTCGGTGTCTGTGGTTGCGCGATCGTCGATTTCGGGATCGTCGGCTGCTGCCGCGTCCTCGGTGGGAACGGCGCTCACGGCGTCGCCGGTCTCGGCATCCGATGCGTCTCCGGCGATCTCGGGGGTGTCTCCCGACAAGTCACTCACGTTGCCCTCGGTACCCGTGGTCTCCGGTACGTCGGTGTGTGCGCCGTCGGTCTGACCCCCGTCAGATGGCTCGGCGGGGACAACATCTGGTGTCTCATCGCTCACCGTGGTCATTCTGCCCTACCTGAGTTTTCGGCGAGAAATCCTGGTCAATCGGCGCGTCGTGGGCGTGTCGAATGTTCGGGTGCCGAAAAGCAGAGGGTATCCGCGGATCTCAGATCGGGGAGTTCATCATCGACTGGGCGGCCATCTCCATGTAGTCGACGAGTGCCTGCCGATGCGGTGGGTCCAGGGTGTCGTCGTCGATCGAGGCGATCGCGGTGTGCATGCACCGCAGCCAGGCGTCGCGCTCGATCGGACCGACGCGGTAGGGGTTGTGGCGCATGCGCAGCCTCGGGTGGCCGCGCTCCTCGGAGTAGGTCCGCGGACCGCCCCAATACTGCTCGAGGAACATCCGTAGGCGCCGTTCGGCGGGACCGAGATCCTCCTCGGGATACAGCGGGCGGAGCACCTCGTCCTTCGCCACCTCGGTGTAGAAGACCTCGGTGAGTCGTCGGAACGTCTCCGCGCCGCCGATCTCCTCGTAGAAGCTCCGCGGGGCCGGGTCGGGGGAGTTGCCGGATTCGCCAGTCACAGCCGCCATTGTCCCTACGACCGAGGGGTGCCTCAACGTCGCGTGCCGCCGGTGGGTCCCCGACGGGGTGTCCTGCCGCGGATTTTCCGTGCACGAGATCGGTGTCCGTGGTGAACTTGTGCAGGTCAACCTGTTCACGCCGATCCGGCGGGAGGGCGAATGACGCACCGGTCACATCACAAGACGGGCGAGGTGACGAGGCTGCACGGCGGTGCCGCCTCGCCGCCGAGCGGTCCACGGTCGCGGACGCGCCGCCGGGTGCTGCTGCTCAACGCCACCTACGAGCCGCTCAGTGCGGTCACCATCCGCCGAGCCGTCGTCCTGATCCTGCGTGGACGCGCCGACATGGTCCACGCCGACGAGTCCGGGGGAGCGCTCCACTCGGCTGCGACGGAGGTCCCGGTGCCGACGGTGATCCGTCTGCGCAACTATGTGCGGGTCCCATACCGTGCGACCGTGCCGATGACCCGGGCGGCGCTGATGCATCGGGACCGGTTCCGCTGCGGATACTGCGGCAAACCCGCCACCACCATCGACCACGTCGTGCCACGCAGCCGGGGAGGCGCGCACAACTGGGAGAACTGTGTGGCGTGCTGCACGTCGTGCAACCACCGCAAGGCCGACCGCCTGCTCAGCGAGCTGGGCTGGACGCTACGGACCCGTCCGGTCGCACCGAAAGGCCGGCACTGGGGACTCATCGCCGCCGTCAAGGACATCGATCCGGCCTGGATGCAGTACATCGACGCGGGTGCCGCGTGAGGCGCGTGGACACGCCGGGGGTTGCCGCCGAGAACTGTCTACGACGCGCTGTAGGGGTCGCTGCACCGGGCCGTGTGATGTGGGCTAGATTGATCAACGATGACCTGTGCCGACAACCGGCCTGGTCCGGCGCGACCATCGAAAGGGTGACATGGACAGCCTGATCGTCCCCATCGGAGTGCCAGTCACGATCGTGACGGTGCTCTTTGTCGTGCTCTGCGTTGTCGCGATGGTGTTCTCCAACGGGGTCAAGTACCCGAAGGTCAAGGAGTACACCCTCGATCAGCAATGGGAGCATGCTCCGCTTCTCTTCAGTGCCACCGACATCGAACCGATGGCACTTCCGCGGCACGCGGAACCCGGCGACGTTGATGGGAGCTCGGCAAGTGGCAAGTGGTGAGGTTTCGCACGCGAACGTGAGTGCAGAGGTCGCGGCCAGGTCGGCCGCCGAACTTCCGCTCGGCGCCGTGATCACCAACAGCGGACGCATCTCGGCGGCCCGCTACCCGGGTGACACCCCGTCGACGCCGCCCTTCAGCAAGAAGGACCTGATCGCTCTCGACGACACCCTGAAGGCCGCGAGCGAGAAGGCTCTCGTGCGCTTCTCGGTCTACATCGGCGATCTCGACGGTGACCTCGACGCGAGCGCCCGCGCTGTCCTGGCGAAGGCTCCCGAGCCCGCCCACGGCACGCTGATCGCGGTGTCGCCGAACACGCGCGACGTCGTCATCGTCTCCGGTAGCGAGGTGTCGAGCCGCGTCAACGACCGCGTCGCCGCACTCGGCGTGACCGCTGCGGTCACCGGCTTCCGTCAGGGCAACCTGATCGACGGCCTCATCGCGTCGCTGCGCGTGATGGCGACCGCGGCCGCCGCAGGCTAGTCCAGCAGACCACGAAAAGGCCGCTCCACCTCTGGGTGGGGCGGCCTTCGTCGTGTTCGCGTCTTACGTGTGCCCGGACGGGTGTCGGGTCAGCGGTACATGCGGACCAGGGGACAGGTGAACGGATCGCGATCCCCGAGCCCGACCTGGTTGAGGTAGCGGATCACGATGCCATAGGACCCGACCAGCGAGGTCTCGGTGTACTGCACGCCGTGACGCGCGCAGTGCGCCCGGACCAGCGGCTGCACCTTGGCGAGGTTGGGACGCGGCATGCTCGGGAACAGATGGTGCTCGATCTGGTAGTTGAGCCCGCCCATCATGAAGTCGGTGACCGGGCCGCCCCGGATGTTGCGCGACATCAGCACCTGTCGGCGCAGGAAGTCCACGCGCATGTCCTTGGGAACCAGCGGCATGCCCTTGTGGTTCGGCGCGAACGACCCGCCGAGCAGGAGCCCGAACACGGCGAGCTGTACCGCGATGAACGCGACGGCGAGTCCGGGGGACATCACGAGGAACGGAACCGCGACACCGAGGAGAAGGCGCAGCAGGATCAGTGCGATCTCTACGGCCCGGTGCGGCACGGCCGTGCGCGCGGCGAGGCCTTGGAGGCTCGCGACGTGGAGGGCGGCCCCCTCGAGTGTCAGCAACGGGACGAAGAACCATCCCTGGTGTCTGGTGAACCAGCCGTAGAGGCCGGTCCGTTCCTCGGCCACCGTCGGCACGAACGCGATGGGGCCGTCGGCGATGTCGGGGTCGGTGCCCACCTGGTTGGGGGCCTTGTGGTGCCGGTTGTGCTTGTTGCGCCACCAGTGGAAGGAGAGACCGGCTCCCGCGGCGGCGAGAATCCGTGCGTTCCACTCGTTGGCCCCGGCGGAGGCGAACATCTGGCGGTGGGCGCCGTCGTGACCGAGGAAGCCGAACTGGGTGCTCACCACGGCGAGCAGAGCCGCGGGCACGATCTGCCACCAGGTGTCGCCGAGCAGGATCACCGCCGTCCAGATCCCGACGAACGCGAGGACGGTCAATCCGATCCGGGCGACGTAGAACCCGCGTCGACGGTCCAGCAGTCCTGATGCGCGGACCTCCGCCGCGAGTTCGGTGTAGGAACTCACGAATTTGTTGTCACGGGCATGTGACACAGCTGAAAGGGACAAGAGTGCGTACCTCTGGCCTTCTGATTGTTGCCAGGTACGCCGGAGGGATCAGCTTTCGGAACTGAGGCGCGTCACGAGAGACATGAACCGGGATTGCGATGCATCAAGGGGCGAGACCCATCATGCCATGGTCACGGCCGACGGACCCGGCCCGCGCCGTGATCGCGCGGGCCGGGCCTGCTCAGGACAGTGCTCAGGACAGTGCTCAGGACCGCGTCGCGGAACCCTCGAGCACCTTGTCCTGGGCCCCGGTCGAGTCGAGGTCGTCGTCGACCATGTTCGACTCGTCGAACGGGACCCGACCTGCCAGCACCTCGTCGACCTGGTGCTTGTCCACCGTCTTGGTCCAGGAACCGACCAGGAGAGTCGCCACCGCATTGCCGGAGAAGTTGGTGACCGCACGAGCCTCGGACATGAACCGGTCGATACCGACGATCACGCCGACGCCCTCGAGCATCTCCGGGCGGTGTGCCTGGAGTCCGGCGGCGAGGGTCGCCAGTCCCGCGCCGCTGACGCCGGCGGCGCCCTTCGACGCGATGATCATGAATGCGAGCAGACCGATCTGCTCACCGACCGACAGCGGGTCGCCCATCGCGTCGGCGATGAAGATCGACGCCATGGTCAGGTAGATCGCGGTGCCGTCGAGGTTGAACGAGTACCCGGTGGGCACCACGACACCGACGGTCGTCTTCTCGACGCCGAGGTGTTCCATCTTGGCGATGAGTCGTGGCAGGGCCGATTCCGACGACGAGGTCGCGAAGATCAGCAGGTACTCGCGGGCCAGGTACCGCACCAGGCGGAAGATCGAGACACCGGCGATGGTCCGGAGCAGCACGCCCAGCACACCGAACACGAAGACCAGGCAGGTCAGGTAGAAGGCCAGCATCAGGGTCAGAAGTTGTTGCACCGCTGCCCATCCGGTCTGGCCGACGACGTTCGCGATGGCGCCGAACGCGCCGATCGGCGCGACCCACAGGACCATGGTCAGCACTTTGAAGACCAGTTTCTGGAAGTAGGAGACCGCGGTCAGGATCGGCTCGCCGGTGCGTCCCATCGCCTGGATCGCGAAGCCGACCAGGAGCGCGACGAACAGCGCCTGCAGCACACTGCCGTCGGTCAGTGCCGAGAGCATCGACTCCGGGACGATCCCCTGGATGAAGTCGATGGTGTCACCCGATTCGTGAGCTTCCTTGGCGAGTTCGGAACCCTTGTCCGACATCGACGAGATGTTCAGGCCCTCACCGGGCTGGATGAGGTTGCCGACGACCAGACCGATCGCCAGCGCGACCGTCGACATGATGAGGAAGTAGACGAACGCCAGACCTCCGACCTTGCCGACCGTCGCGGCCTTGCGGACCGATCCGATGCCCAACACGATCGTGCAGAAGATGACCGGGGCGATCATCATCTTGATGAGGCTGACGAACATGGTGCCGAGGACACCGAGGTTCTTGCCGACCTCGGGAGCGACGAGACCGACGACGACGCCGGCGACCACCGCGACGATGACCGCGATGTAGAGCCAGTGCGTGCGGTCGCGTTTGGCCCGTGGGGCCTCGTCCTCCGCCGCCTCGTCACCGGCCTTCGGATCTACGTTCATCGGCAGTTCTCTCCTCGTGTACCGGGAACATGGGTGGTTAGGATTGTGAACCGACCAGGTGACCGCCGTCACGGTTCTGTTCATTACGTTCACCGCTGCCGGGGAATAGCCCGATATGGGGCTTTGCCAAACACGACGGCGGGTCATGAGGGTGGAGACGCAGTTAGGGGCCGAGCATGCGGTGGTTTCCGCGGACGCTCGCCGGCCAGGTGGCGGCGCTCGCGCTGGCCGTAGTGGGGGTCGTGGTCGTGGCGGGCAGTGTGCTCGCGGCGGTCGACGCGCGCGTTGACGGCGACCGGGCCGCCCGCGACGAGGTCACCGCGGTGGCGGTCAGCCTCGCCCAGGCGCCCTCGACGGTGTCCGCACTCACCTCGCCGGATCCGAGCGCGATCCTGCAGCCGGTCACCGAACGGATCCTCGGCATGGTGGCCGCAGGCATCACCCAGCGTTCACTCACGTCGACCTGGCGCGGGGAACTCCCTCGGATCGCCGTCACCGCCCTCGCAGCCCTGCTGACGGCGGCCGCCGGCGTCTGGTGGATCCGACGCCGACTGTTGCGGCAGACCGGCGGACTGGCCCCGGACGACCTGCGTCTGATGTACGACCACCACGACGCGGTGCTGCGTGCGGTCGGGGAGGGCCTGATCGTCGTCTCCGACGGCCGGCCTGCGTTGGTCAATGCAGAGGCCCAACGCCTGCTGGGCATCGGAACCGACACCCCCGCAGGCGAACTGCCGGACTTCCTGACCCGCGGCGACGGGGTGTCCGACGAGTTGCACGCCGAGGGCGGACGGGTACTGCTGGTCAGTCGCTCGCCGGTGTCCGGACGACGCGGCTCGTCGGTCGTCACGATCCGCGACCGGACCGAATTGGCCGAGGCCATGGGAGAGTTGGATTCGATGACCCGATTCGCCGAGGCGCTCCGCTCCCAGGCTCACGAGTCGGCGAACCGGTTGCACACGCTGGTCGCACTGGTCGAGATGGGGCGGCCGGAAGAAGCGGTCCGACTCGCGACCACCGAACTCGAACTGTCCCAACACCTCATCGACCAGATGGCCCAGGCGGTAGCCGAGCCGGCGCTGGTCGCGTTGCTCCTCGGGAAGAGCGCACAGGCGGCCGAACGGGGAATCGCGTTCTCGCTCACCGAGGATTCGCAGGTGAGCGATGAGGCCACGCAGATCCTGTCATCGCGCGAGATGATCACCGCGGTGGGGAACCTCGTCGACAACGCCCTCGACGCCTGCGATCCGAACGACCCGTGGGTCGAGGTCGGGGTCGTCGGAGACCACGAGGCGCTCGAGATCGTTGTCGCCGACAGCGGACCCGGGATGGGCGGCGACCTGTTCCGACGCGCGACCGCCCGGGGGTACTCCACCAAGTCCGGCGGCGACGGCGCCGGCCGCGGACTCGGCCTGGCCCTCGTCTCGCAAGTGGTTTCCCGGCACCACGGGACGTTGACCGCCGAGAACACCTACGGCTCGGTGGTGACCGTGCGTATCCGGGTGGCGCAGTCGCCATCGGGGGAGGTCCGGTGATCCGCGTACTGGCGTTGACCGGTGAGGCGGAGGCGGTCAGTCAGCGCGACGTCGACCGGGCACTGGCCGAGTTGCGTTCCGGCGATCACCGACGGTCGGCGAAGAAGGGCTCGGCACCGCAGACCGAGGATGCGGTGTGTCGTGCGGTGCGGGACAGTGCCGACGGGCTCACCGCCTCGGAAGTGGCTCGCACACTGGGATCTTCGCGCGTCACGGCATGGCGCTATCTGGAACGACTCGCCGACGACGGCATCCTCGACCGCGACACCCAGTACGGCTCGGCCGGTCGCCCGCAGGTGCGGTACCGGTGGCGCCGGCGCTGATCGTCGACACCACCGGTACCCGGAACATCAGTCCTGGGCGTCGAACTCGCGTGCTCGCAGCGAACGTGCAACGCCGTCACGGCCTTCGGAGATCAGCCGCTTGAGGGCTGGCGGGTGGTCACCCGCGACGAACTCCTCGGCGAGATCGAGGGCATGCTGCGTCATCGCCCAGCTCGGGTAGAGGCCGATGACGACGGTCTGGGCGACCTCGCTCGAACGGCGCGCCCACACCTCGGGGATCGCCTCGAAGTATTTCTCGACGTACGGCTCGAGCAGCTCGCCCTGACCCGGCCGCGCGAAGCCCTCGATCATGGTGCGGGTGTAGATGTTCGACAGGGAATCGTCGTCGATCGCCTGCGACCACGCGTCGGCCTTGGCCTCGGGGAGCGGTCGCGACGAACGCGCCGCGGCGGCCTGGCGGGTGCCGGTGGCAGTGTTGTCGCGCTGGGCCTCGGCGTCGATGGTCGGGGTCGAACCCGCGTCGGTGTCGATCGCGCCGGCGGTTGCCAACGCGCGCACCAGCTTCCACCGCAGGTCGGTGTCGACGGCGAGACCGTCCAGGCCCTGCTCGGCCGGGTCCGCACCGTCGAGAAGTGCGCGAGCCACGTCGACCTGGTCGTCGTTGAGCTTGCCGGCCAGCCAGGTGTTGACGAAGGCGAGCTGGTGGTCGGAGCCCGCGTCGGCACCCCGTGCGAGTTCCAGCAGCCGGGCGCTGAATGCGGGCCGACCGGTCGAGGACACCCAGGCGGGGTCTGCGTAGGACTCGATCGCGGTGGTCGCCTGCATCAGAACACGCTGCACCACGCCGATCTCGGTCTCCGATGCGATCCCGCGCTGCACGAGTTCGACGAAGTCGCGGGCGCGCATCTCGGCCTGCCGGGTCATCTCCCACGCCGCGGACCACACGAGCGTGCGCGGCATGGAGTCGGTGATGTCGCCGATGCGGGCGGTCGCGGTCGCCAGCGACTCGGGGTCGAGGCGGATCGACGCATAGGTGAGGTCACCGTCGTTGAGCAGCACCAGGTCTCCGCGGTTCACGCCGACGAGGTCGGGCACGTCGGTGCGCTCACCCTCGACGTCGAGTTCGACGCTATGGGTCTGTTCGATGGCGCCGGAACCGTTGTCGGCGTAGATGCCGACGCGGAGCCGATGTACGCGGGTCTCGCCCGCGCCCGGGGCGGCGCCGTCCTGGACGATCGTGAACCGGGTGAACGCCCCGGACTCGTCGACCTCGAAATCGGGTCGCATGACGTTGATGCCGGTGGTGCGCAGCCACTGGTCGCCCCAGTCCGACAGGTCACGACCGGACGACTTCTCCAGTGCCCCCAGCAGATCCGAGAACGTCGCGTTGCCGAACTCGTGGGCGGCGAAGTAGTCGCGCAGACCGGCGAGGAAATCGTCCACACCGACATAGGCGACGAGCTGCTTGAGCACCGAGGCACCCTTGGCATAGGTGATGCCGTCGAAGTTGACCTCGACGGCGGCGATGTCGGGGATGTCGGCGGCGACCGGGTGGGTCGAGGGCAGCTGATCCTGCCGGTACGCCCAGGACTTCTCGACGTTGGCGAACGTCGTCCAGGCGTTGGTGTACTCGGTGGCCTCCGACTGGCAGAGAACCGAGGCGAACGTGGCGAAGGACTCGTTGAGCCACAGGTCATCCCACCACTGCATGGTGACGAGGTCGCCGAACCACATGTGCGCCATCTCGTGCAACACGGTCTCGGCACGACGCTCGTAGAGGTACTTGGTGACGCGCGACCGGAAGACGTAGTCCTCCAGGAAGGTCACCGCGCCGGCGTTCTCCATCGCGCCGGCGTTGAACTCGGGCACGAACAGCTGGTCATACTTGCCAAAGGCGTAGGGGATGCCGAAATTCTTGTGGTAGAAGGCGAATCCCTGCTTGGTCTCGGTGAAGAGCCGGTCGGCGTCCATGTGTTCGGCCAGCGAGGCGCGGCAGTAGATGCCCAGGGGGATGTCGCCGTGGTCGTCGGAGTAGACGTCGGTCCACTCGGCGTACGGCCCGGCGATCAGCGCGACGAGGTAGGTGCTCATCGGCGCTGTCTCGCGGAAGCGGTGGATACCCGGTTCGGCGGCGGTGGTCTCGACGTGTGCCGCGTTCGAGATGACCTTCCAGTCCTCGGGTGCGGTGACCGTGAGGGTGTAGGTGGCCTTGAGGTCCGGCTGATCGAAGCAGGCGAACATGCGCTTGGCGTCGGCGGTCTCGAACTGGGAGTACAGGTACACCGAGTCGTCGGACTGGTCGACGAAGCGGTGCAGTCCCTCACCGGTGTTCGAGTAGGCGCAGTCGGCGACCACGGTGAGGGTGTTCTCAGCGGCCAGCCCGGGCAGGGCGATGCCGACGGATTCGTCGAAACCGGAGACGTCGAGCTCGACACCGTTGAGCGTCGCCGAGTGCAGCGTCGGCGCGACGAGGTCGATGAAGGTCTCGGCGCCCTCGGTCGCGGTGAACGTGACCGTCGTGGTGGATCGGAACGTCTGGGTGCCGGGCGAACCGTTGCCGTCGGTGAGGTCGAGTTCGATCTGGTAGTTCGACACGTCGACGATCGCGGCGCGCTCGCGGGCCTGGTCTCTGGTGAGGTTCGGGGCAGTCACGCAGGCCAGCTTATAGAGATTGGCGGTGCTCAGCCGTCCGACAGCAGATCGGCGGGTTGGAGGATCGCGGTCGCGAGTGCGATGAGGGCGTCGGAGATCCCCGGTCGTGCGCGCAGTTCCGGCGACTGCACGATGTCACCGGTCACCCCGATGAATGCGCGGGTGAGGCCTGCGGCGTCGCCCTCGGACAGTTCGGGCGCGCGGGCGCGGATGGCGGCGGCCCATTCGGCGATGTATGCGCGTTGGGCCGACCGCAAGACGTCTTGGTCGGCCTCGGGCAGGTAGACGAGGTCGCGGGTGAAGATCGGGACGATCCGTCCGTGCACGCCGAGCGCCTGCTCCACGTGCAGTGAGATCAGCACGTCGAGGGCGTCGCTCGGCTCGACGCCGTCGAGGGCGTGGGCCGTGAGGAAGAGCATTCCCTCGAGGGCGCGGAACAGGATCGCGCGCAAGACCTCGGTCTTGCCCGGGATCTGCTGATAGAAGGTGGCGACCGAGATGTCGGCCGCCCGCGCGATGTCGTCGATCCGGACGTCGTGGAAACCGCGCTCGGCGAACAGGTCGGTGGCGGCATCGAGGATGCGCTCGTGCCGGTCGGCGGGGCGTCGGGTGGGCGGCGACGGGGATGAGGCGTCGGGTCCGGCTGCGGGCACCTCGCAGTCGACGATCGACCGGGCTATGGCCCGCTGGATCTGCATCACGCGCGCGGGCGGCATCTGCCCGCGGATCACCGAGGTGTTGGAGTACAGGCTCAGGACGGCGAACCCGAGTAGACGGGCATCGGCGTCCGGCAGGTCGGGTCGTACTGCGACGACCTTGTCGGCGATGTAGTCACCGTACTTCGTGAAATAGCCGCGCATCTCGGCGAGTTGTGTGGGCTGCAGGTGCCGTTGTTCGCGGCGCCAGAGGATGGACACATCGTGATTGGCGGTCATGTCCCCGAGACGATCGAGGAAATGCCACAGTTGGGCCGCCGGAGTCTCGCCGCGGCCGTCGGCCTCGCGCACGAGCTGGTCCACCAGGTCGATCTGGGTCAACAACGCCTGCACGAGGATGTCGTGCTTGCCGGGGAAGTGGCGGTACACCGCGGGACCGGTGAGACCCACCGCGGCACCGATCTGTTCGATGCTGACGTTGCGGTAGCCGAAGTCCTGGAAGAGGATCGTCGCCGCCCGGACGATCTGCTCGGCCCGGAGCCCCCGGGGGTTCGCCCGCGCGCCCGCCGGACCGGGACCGGAGCCCGGATCATTCGGCGTCGACGACATGGACGTTTCCTCTCCGAGAACGGTGGCTGACCCGGACGTGGCCCACCCGAAGGGGTCCTCCCAAGGAACCGTAACCGGATCCGAGCCAGATTTCCGCAGCTCACATCACAAACCGGGAACAGCCCGACGCGTGCCGATGTTGAGCACGGTTGACGGTGCCGCCGGTACGGTCGAGATCGAACACCACTTCTGAGAGGACGTCGACGATGTCAGAGCAGGGCCAGTCCACCACCGATCGGGTCGATTTCTGGTTCGACCCGCTCTGCCCGTGGTGCTGGATCACCTCCCGGTGGATCCTCGAGGCCGAGAAGGTCCGGCCGATCGACGTGAACTTCCACATCATGAGCCTGGCCGTTCTCAACGAGGGCAAGGAGATCCCCGACGAGTACCGCGAGGCGCTGAAGAACGCATGGCGTCCGGTCCGGGTGATCGCCGCCGCTGCAGCGGAGAAGGGCGACGATATCCTCGCGCCTCTCTACGCCGCGATGGGCACCCGGATCCACAATGAGGGGGTCAAGGACTTCGACGAGGTCATCGCCGGTGCGCTCGCCGAGCTCGGGCTCGATGCCTCGCTGGCGAAGGCCGCCGATTCCGAGGAGTTCGACGAGGCCATCCGCAAGAGCCACCACGAGGGAATGGACAAGGTCGGCGACGACGTCGGCACCCCGACGATCCACGTGAACGGTGTCGCCTTCTTCGGCCCGGTGCTGTCACGTATCCCGCGCGGCGAGGACGCCGGCAAGGTGTGGGACGGGGCGCTCGCCCTCGCGTCGTACCCGCACTTCTACGAGCTCAAGCGCAGCCGCACCGAAGGGCCCCAGTTCGACTGAATCGCAGCACGATTCGCTGTCCGCGAACCGCTTCCCGAACCCCCGCTCAGAACCTGGGCGGGGGTTCGATGCCGTTCGGGAGCGAACCCGTCGGGACCGTCGCCGGGTGCGCAGGCGGTGGCACGGCCACGACGTTGCCGCTGCCGATGCCGCGCACGATCCGGCGTGGCCGCAGCAACATCGCGCCGGCCCGGGTGCGGTCACGCAGTGCAGCTGCGCGCCAGGTCAGGACGGGATGGGTCGAGATCGCATTGACCAGGTGCACGAAGAAGCCACGTTCGTGGGTGGCGCGGTCGGCGAACTGGTCGAAGTCGACCGCCGACAGCATGTACTTGCCGGCGGCCAGGACGCCGATCGCGCCCGGAGCCCCCGCCGGCTTCGCGTAGTAGCCGTAGTTGTCCGCGGTGTACTCCTGCGCCCGTGACAGGGCGCTGCCGAGCAGAGGGATGTTGGTGCCGAAGACCGTTGCCAGCTGACGCCAGTACGACGTGTGCCCGGCCGCGATGTGCCCGACCTCGTGTCCGATGATGAACTCCAGCGCCTCGGGACTGCGCGCGGCGCCACCGACCTCGAACAGGTCGGAGTAGACGACGACGAACCGGCGGAATCCGTGGCCGGAGGCGAAGGCGTTGATCTGTCCGTTCCCGAGCACGACGTAGGCGTCGGGAACGTACTCCAGTCCGTATCGGGCGGCGGCCTCGACCACCATGCGGTAGCCCTCCGGGAACTGGGTGGGCGTCATCTGCACGCCGTTCACGCGCGGCGTCGCATAGGTCAGACCGCGGATCACGAACAGCAGCAGCGGAAATGCCAAGGCGGCCAGCAGGATCTGGTCCAACATGCCGAGGGCGACGAGGAGCACGATCGCCGCGTATCCCACCGTTGTGGTGAGGATGACGAGGACGAGGACGGGGATCTCCCACGGATGCAGCTGCGGGCGCGCGGCGAAACGAGCCGCGCGAAGCCAGTGTCGTGACGGGTCGGGCGGTGTCTCCGGGAGCGGGTCGGCGACCCCGGGCACGTTCGGGATCGGGTTCGGCAACGCTCGGGGGATGGGCGCAGGCGTGTCCACGCCCTCAATCTATAGTGGCGCCATGCGTGTCTATCTCGGTGCCGACCATGCCGGATTCGAACTCAAGAACCAGATCGCCGACCACCTGACGGCGAACGGACACGAGGTGGTGGACTGTGGCGCCCACGTCTACGACGCCCTCGACGACTACCCGGCCTTCTGCATCGACGCCGCGACCCGGACCGTCGCGGACCCGGGCAGCCTGGGCATCGTGCTCGGCGGCAGCGGAAACGGCGAGCAGATCGCCGCGAACAAGGTGCCCGGCGCCCGCTGTGCCCTGGCCTGGAGTGTCGAGACCGCGCAGCTCGCACGCCAGCACAACAACGCCCAGCTGATCGGCATCGGCGGGCGCATGCACTCCACCGAGGAAGCCCTCGCCATCGTCGACGCCTTCCTGGCCACCGAGTGGTCGGATGAGGCGCGCCACCAGCGCCGCATCGACATCCTCGCTGAGTACGAGCGCACCGGCGTGGCCCCCGAGGTCCCGCAGCCGCCGGCCTGATCGGTGCCCGAAGGTCATACGCTGCACCGGCTCGCCCGCCGGCAACAGCGACTCTTCGGCGGCCGACCGGTTCGGGTGACCAGCCCCCAGGGTCGGTTCGCCGACGGTGCGGCCGCTGTCGACGGGATGACCTTCCACGCCGCGGAGGCGTGGGGCAAACACCTGCTCCATCGCTATCGCGACGGACGGACCGAGCGGATGGTGCACATCCACCTCGGCCTCTACGGCGCCTTCACCGAGCTGACAGCGCCGCCGCCGGAGCCGGTCGGACAGGTCCGGCTGCGTATCGAGACCGAGGACACCGCCACCGACCTGCGCGGACCGACGGCGTGTGAGATCTACCACCCTGCCGACCTCGACGCGCTGATCGCCCGACTGGGTCCCGACCCGCTGCGACGCGACGCCGACCCGGACCGCGCCTGGGCGGCGATCTCCCGCTCGTCGCGACCGATCGGCGCACTGCTGATGGACCAGAAGGTCATCGCGGGAATCGGCAACGTCTACCGTGCCGAGGTCCTCTTCCGTGCCGGTATCGACCCCATGCGCCCCGGGAAGCGCCTCGCCCGAAGCGAATTCGACCAGATGTGGACCGACTTGGTGGCGCTCATGAAGGTGGGCGTGCGCCGCGGCCGGATCCACGTGATCCGGCCCGAGGACGACCACGGGGCGCCGGCGTACGCGGCGAATCGTCCGCGGACCTACGTCTACCGCCGGGCAGGGGAGCCGTGTCGCATCTGCGGCACTCCGGTTCTGCTCGCCGAACTCGAGGCCCGCAAGCTCTACTGGTGCCCGGTGTGCCAGACGTGACGCTTCCCTCAAAAGATGTATGGATAGGCGAACCTCAGTAACATCGCGGAAGTTCGGGATGCACGGCATCCGCGTCGCAATCTGGTGGGGGTAAGCGTGTCGATCGTCGAGGAGTCGCGTGTCCATGCCGGCCTGATCTCGCGCGGTGAGGTGTCGCCGCTGAAGGACGTGCCGTTCCACGGCGCTTCTGATGCGCCGATCTCCCGACGCGTCCTAGCCGGCGGCGATCTGTTCCCCGAGGCCGAGAAGCGGGTCGTCGCCCATGAGATGCGAGCCGTCTCGGCCGCGACCCGGGACTACTGCGAACCCCACGTGCACGACTGTCCCGAGATCAACATCCTCCTCTCGCTCGATCACCTGGTCTACGAGATCACCCTGGGCGACGAGTCGTATGTGGTGGAGGCCCCGGCGAGCATCTACATCCCGGCCGGCCTGAGCCACAGCGCGAACGTGATCGAGGGGAGTGGTTTCTTCATCGCGATCATCGAGACCGCGGACTACGTCGCCAAGCCGCCGCCCGGCGCCACCTTCTGACCTCCATCCGGCGCGGAAGCGACCGGAGGATCTCAGCGAACCCACAGCGTCGTCTGACGTCCGCTCACATGTGCGGGCGTCACGCTGGATGAGGTGTACAGCGACGAGCAGACCCTCGACGACGCCCTCGGGGACGTCTATCGGCCGGCGATCACCGTCCTCGTGGTCGGCGGAACCGGGGAGTCGTACCCGGGCGACGTCCGCACCGAGGTGACCGGTCTCCTCTCGGGCGTGACCGCCGAACTCGACGATCGGTTCTCCTGCCGCTGGGTCGCCTATCCGGCGAGCTACGGCCCGGCGCCCCATCCCGGCGGCATGAGCTTCGCCGACAGTGTGGCGATCGGTTCCCGGCGATTGTCCGAGCTGCTCGAGCAGACCACGGGATCGGTTGCCCTGCTGGGGTACTCGCAAGGTGCCGTGGTGATCCGGGCGGCGCTCGCCGAACTGGGGGCGCGCCGCCATCCCGTTGTCGACCGAGTGATCGGCGTCGGACTCGTCGCGGACCCGCACCAGCCGCCGGGGGCCGTACCCGGATGCGACGGATGGGGTGTCGCGGGTCCCGGGGAACAGTTGCCGGCGGGCCTGCCCGTGATGTGGGTGGGCGCCCCCGACGACATGATCTGCAACGCACGCGCCGATTCCCTGGTCCGTGACATCGCCGACCTCACCCGGGCGATGACCTTCGCCGCGCTGGGCCGCTGGGGACGCAGCGCATTCGAGGTGCTGCGCCGCAACGCCTTCCAGAACGCCCGCCGCACCGCGGTGCGCCCGTCGCAGTGGCGGCGGGACATCCACCGACTCGCATCGGCCTGGTGGGAGATCCGCTGTTATCTGCCGTCGGTGATGCGGTTCCTCGGTGTCGCGTGGGCGAATTCGCCGGGCGGACGGCACACCTCGTACGGCCACGAGCCCTATCGACTCGGTTCTGTCACCGATCCCGTCTCGACCGGGTGCCAGGTGATCGCGGGTTGGCTGCAGGTGCAGGCGACGTTCGCCGCCGTTCCCGCGGACGACGTCCGCGCTGCTTGAGGAGTCTCCCGAGTCGCGCGTCACGGCTGTCGTCCGACACCGACGACGAAGGCCGGTCACCGGGGAGGTGACCGGCCTTCGAGGTCTGCTGGAACGCCAGATCAGTTGCCGTTGTACTGGCCGCCGATGGTGTTCCGGACCACGATCGGGGTTCCGCGCGGGACGTTGTCGTAGACCCACTTGCCGAACTCGGTGGTGACGTTGATACAGCCGTGGCTCACATTGCTGTTGCCCTGCTGCGCGACCGACCACGGTGCCGCGTGGATGAAGATGCCGTCCCACGACATGCGGGTCGCGTACTCGACGTAGGTGCGGTAGCCCTCGGCGGAGTCGACCGGCACACCGTACGTGGACGAATCCATGTACATGTCGCGGTACTTCTCCTTGGTGTAGTAGACACCGTTCGGGGTCGGGTGCTTGTCCGAACCCATCGAGATCGGCATGGTCTTGACGACCTCGCCGTTCTTCCACCACGTGATGGTGTGGGTCTTGTCGTCGGCCAGGGCGATGTACCCGGTCGGGGACTTCACGTTCGGGATGGCCGGACCCGCGGGCTTCTCCGGGGTGGTGCTGCTCGACGGCGGCTCCGGGGCCTTCGGGGTGCTCGGTGCCGGCGGCGTCGGCAGGCCCGGGATCACGGGGATCTCGACCGGCGGCAGGCCGGGGATCACGGTGACGGGTGCAGCGTTCGCAACGCCGGGGAGGGCGAGAGCCATGGCCAGGACGCCGACGACGATCCCGCTGAGGCGCCGAGTGGTGCGTCGACGAGACCGCGGGGTCGGCACATTGTTGGTCTGCACTAGTCGTACCTTCGGTTCGATGAATATCTCGCGCTGTACATCTGAAAGCGCGAATCCATCGTTACACAACCGTTGTCTAACGGCCAAGGAATGCAGCGACCTCGCCGACGCCGCGATCGCAAACGGGGCATGCGAGCTGGCGAAAACCCGTGGTGAGCGCATTGACCGCAACTGGAGTGATGGTAGTCACAAACCAATGGCAGACTCCGCCGATCATCTCATCGGCGTACATCATCGCCCTGTCGTGGTGGTGTCAACAGGATCGGTTGTCCCACAGGGGCGCCGGGACTCAGGCGGGTTGCGGGTGCTCTGTGCGCAGATGCCGCACCGGCTGCGTGCACGCCTCGTCCCGGCACACGAGCATGATGTCGACGCGTCCGAGCCCGGTCTCGGATTCGGTGATGTCCCTGCGTATATACAGCGGTGCGCCGCAGGTCTGACACTTTCGCTGGGTTTTCGTATGTGTAGATGACATGCCCCCACCTTACGCGAGTGTGTCGTGTGTCACAGCTGTGTTTCGGCTTCGCGAACACCGCAAACAGCGTCGTCGGCCGGAGCAATCTGGATGTCGGCACCCGGGAAGGACAGGGCGCGTGCCCGAGAGTGCACGCAGGTCGGGAGA
Source organism: Gordonia sp. C13 (assembly GCF_023218005.1). NCBI lineage: Bacteria > Bacillati > Actinomycetota > Actinomycetes > Mycobacteriales > Gordoniaceae > Gordonia > Gordonia sp. C13. The sequence continues at coordinate 481,871 of NZ_JALPSY010000001.1, read as the reverse complement.
CATTTCCGCGCGGAGGGGGGTGCTGACGTCTGCGAATGGAAGACCGAGAGCAATGAACCGACCCTTGACCACCTTGACGTTCGCTGTCGCCACCGCCACCGCCGGGCTTTTCGGTGGCGCGGCACTTGCGAGCGCCGACGCACCATGCACGATGCCCATCGCCAACGGGCAGACCGCCCCGTGTCCGCCACCCGTCATCTCGACGGGTCCGGGGGAGAACGGCGCGGTGAAAGACACACCGGAGACACCGCCTCTGCCGGAGCTCCCGCCGTTCTACGACTATCCGTACGACTTCTACGAGTTCGGGGAGGGCTTCCCGTTCTGGGAATTCTGAGGTCTGCCGTGGCCTGAGGTCGCTGAGCGCACCAAGAAACGAAACGACCCTGGTCGTCGTCTTTCGACGGACCAGGGTCGGATCGTGCCCTCGACCGGGTCGAGGGGTGTGGTGGAGCGGGTGACGGGAATCGAACCCGCGTAGCTAGTTTGGAAGACTAGGGCTCTACCATTGAGCTACACCCGCGTGCTCGCGATCACCGGGAACCGGAGTTCGCCGCGTGCGATGAGTGACTGTACCTGGCGGCGCGCCGGATTTCTAAATCGGGGTGGGTGGCGGTGCGTCCGGCACCCGTTGGTCGAGTCGCAACAGACGCCACGTACTATCTTCTGTTGGCCCTGATGCGCGGTCGGCCGTGAGGCCTCCACCGCGACCTGAGGACCGCGGGATGTGGCGCAGCTTGGTAGCGCATCCGCTTTGGGAGCGGAGGGTCGCAGGTTCAAATCCTGTCATCCCGACTTGTCGATGTGACCGTGTGGGTCACGGGGGCACACCACCCGAAACCGAACTTTCATCACCACCCCAGATATAAGGAGCAGTAGGCGTGAAGAGCACTGTCGAGCAACTCACCCCGACCCGAGTGAAGCTCAATGTCGAGGTCCCGTTCGAGGAGCTGTCCGCAGACTTCGACCGGGCGTACAAGTCGCTGGCCCAGCAGATCCGGATCCCCGGCTTCCGCCCGGGCAAGGCGCCCGCCAAGCTGATCGAGGCCCGCGTCGGTCGCGACTCGGTCCTGGCGCAGGTCGTCAACGACGCCATCCCCGCCAAGTACTCGGAGGCCATCGCCGAGACCGAGACCAAGGCCATCGGCCAGCCGGAGATCGACCTGTCGGAGCTGAAGTACGGCGAGTCCGTCACCTTCACCGCTGAGGTCGACGTCCGCCCGGAGATCACCCTGCCCGACTACTCGACCCTCTCGGTCGAGGTCGACGCCATCGAGATCGACGACGCAGCGGTCGACGAGCAGCTCGAAGGCCTGCGCGCCCGCTTCGGCACCCTCAAGGGTGTCGAGCGCGGCATCGAGAACGGTGACTTCGTGTCGATCGACCTCGAGGCCACTGTCGACGGCGAGGCCGTCGAGGAGGCCACCACCGAGGGTCTGTCCCATGAGGTCGGCTCCGGCCAGCTCATCGACGGACTCGACGACGCCCTCATCGGTCTGAAGGCCGGCGAGAGCAAGGAGTTCACCACCAAGCTCGTCGCCGGCGACCACGCCGGTGAAGAGGCTCTGGTGAAGGTCACCGTGCAGTCGGTCAAGGAGCGCGAGCTCCCCGAGGTCGACGACGAGTTCGCGCAGATGGCCAGTGAGTTCGACACCGTCGAGGAGCTGCGTGCGAGCCTGGCCGAGCGCGTCGAGCAGTCGGCGAAGCTCGAGCAGGCCAACAAGATCCGCGACGCCGTGCTCGAGAAGCTGATCGAGACCGTCGAGGTCCCGCTGCCGGAGAAGGTCGTCGCCGAGGAGATCGAGGGTCAGCAGCACCAGATCATCCACGCTCTCGGCCACGACGACGAGCAGGTCGCGAAGTTCCTCGAGGCGCAGGGCAAGACCCGCGAGGAGTGGGACGCCGAGGCCCGCGAGGAGGCCGAGAAGTCGGTCAAGCAGCAGCTGCTCCTCGACGCGATCGCCGATCAGCAGGAGACCGAGGTCAGTCAGGACGAGCTGACCCAGCAGATCATCTTCACCGCGCAGCGCTACGGCATGCAGCCGCAGGAGTTCATCCAGCAGCTGACCCAGGCCAACCAGGTCGGCGCGGTCTACGCCGACGTCCGTCGCGGCAAGTCGCTGGCCGGCATCGTCGGTGAGTTCACCGTCACCGACACCAAGGGTGCGACCGTCGACACCTCCGAGTTCTTCGGGGGCAACGACGACGCCGAGTCCGACGAGGCGGCCGACGCCGACAACTGAGTCGACCCGGAACCTCACCACGCATCACCGATCGCCGGTCCCCGTTCGCGGGGGCCGGCGATCGGCGTCGGGTGCACCGGTCTGCATTCGCCGTTCACAGTGATGACCCGTTCTGCTCTCAGCGAATAGACGTGTCCTCGGGAGTGCCGGTGGGTGTGGATTGGTTAGTGTCGGAGAGGACGTCATCAGACAGAGAACGTGTGCGACGCCGGCGACGGCGCGCACAGGTCATGACAACAAGGCAAAGGTAGGAACCTGTGAGTGAGCCGACCATCCACACACCCTCGATGAGTTCGGGTGTGGCTGGGTTGAACCTGACCGATTCGGTGTTCGAGCGTCTGCTGCGCGAACGCATCATCTTCCTGGGCACCCAGGTCGACGACGACATCGCCAACCGGCTGTGCGCGCAGATCCTGCTGCTCGCCGCCGAGGACCCCACCAAGGACATCCACCTCTACATCAACTCGCCCGGTGGCTCGGTCACCGCGGGCATGGCCATCTTCGACACCATGCAGCTCGCCCAGTGCGACGTCGCCACCTACGCGATGGGCATGGCGGCATCGATGGGTCAGTTCCTCCTCGCGGCCGGCGCCAAGGGCAAGCGCCATGCTCTGCCGCACGCGCGGATCATGATGCACCAGCCGTCCGCGGGTATCGGCGGTACGGCCGCCGACATCGCCATCCAGGCCGAGCAGTTCGCGCTCACCAAGAAGGAGATGAACCGGCTCAACGCCGAGTTCAGTGGTCAGCCGCTCGAGAAGATCGAGGCCGACGCGGATCGCGACAAGTGGTTCACCGCCGAGGAGGCCAAGGAGTACGGCTTCGTCGACAAGGTGATCTCGCGTCCGGGGCAGTGACCCGGTCCCGAGCATCCCGCCACCTCCGAGCCACACCTACTCATTGGAGCAACAGATGACCAACTCCCTTTCCCTGGACGGCATGCCCGCCGAGGTCGCCGCCGGTATCCCGTCGTCGGCGTTGGCGCTCAAGAACATCGAGGCGCGCTACATCCTTCCGTCGTTCATCGAGCACACCCCGAACGGTCAGCGCCAGTACGACCCGTACGCCAAGCTGTTCGAGGAGCGCATCGTCTTCGTCGGCACCCCGATCGACCAGGTCGTGTCGAACGACGTGATGGCCCAGCTTCTCGTCCTCGAGTCGCAGGACCCCGATCGCGACATCACCATGTACATCAACTCGCCCGGCGGCAGCGTTCCCGACATGCTCGCCATCTACGACACGATGCAGTACGTCCACTGCGACATCGTGACGGTGTGCCTCGGTGAGGCGGCGTCGGCCGCGGCGATCCTGCTCGCCGGCGGAACCCCGGGCAAGCGTGCGGCCCTGCCGAACGCGACCGTCCTGATCCACCAGCCGCGCACCGGCGGCGCCTACCAGGGTCAGGTCTCCGACCTCGAGATCCAGGCCGCCGAGATCGAGCGCATCCGCGACCGGCTCGACGAGATCCTGGCCAGCCACACCGGCCAGGACAAGGCGAAGATCCGCAAGGACACCGATCGCGACAACATCCTGACCGCCGCGGCGGCCAAGGAATACGGCATCGTCGACGAGGTCTTCGAATACCGCAAGAAGTCGATGAAGAAGTCCTAGGGACAACCCACAACCAGTACAGAAGTCGCGGGGATTTTCTGTCGCGACATTTGGCCTTATCGGTCGAAGTTCGAGCGGTGCGCGGGTACCGTCGGGTTACTGGGCATTCGGAGGTCGTCAGATCATCCGTGCCCGGCTGCGTGCGACGCGACGGACCACGACGACAGTCCGGCAACGAGGAAGTAGGTACTACGCGAGATGGCACGAATCGGAGACGGCGGCGACCTGCTCAAGTGCTCTTTCTGCGGGAAGAGTCAGAAGCAGGTGAAGAAGCTCATCGCCGGCCCCGGCGTGTACATCTGCGATGAGTGCATCGACCTGTGCAACGAGATCATCGAGGAGGAGCTCGCCGAGAACGGCGACGTGAAACTCGACGAACTCCCGAAGCCCGCGGAGATCCGCGACTTCCTCGAGAAGTACGTCATCGGTCAGGACACCGCCAAGCGCACGCTCGCGGTGGCCGTCTACAACCACTACAAGCGCATCCAGGCGGGGGAGAAGAAGGACTCCCGCACGGGTGAGACCGTCGAGCTGATGAAGTCGAACATCCTCATGCTCGGCCCGACCGGTTGTGGCAAGACGTACCTCGCGCAGACGCTGGCCAAGATGCTGAACGTGCCGTTCGCCATCGCCGACGCCACCGCGCTCACCGAGGCCGGCTACGTCGGTGAAGATGTCGAGAACATCCTGCTGAAGCTGATCCAGGCCGCCGACTACGACGTCAAGCGTGCCGAGACCGGCATCATCTACATCGACGAGGTCGACAAGATCGCCCGCAAGAGCGAGAACCCGTCGATCACCCGTGACGTGTCCGGTGAGGGTGTGCAGCAGGCGCTGCTGAAGATCCTCGAGGGCACGCAGGCGTCGGTGCCTCCGCAGGGTGGGCGCAAGCATCCGCACCAGGAGTTCATCCAGATCGACACCACCAACGTGTTGTTCATCGTCGCTGGTGCGTTCGCGGGTCTCGAGAAGATCGTGTCCGAACGAATCGGCAAGCGCGGCTTGGGTTTCGGCAACGAAGTGGCGAGCAAGGACGAGGTCGACACCTCCGATCAGTTCGCCGATGTGATGCCGGAGGATCTGATCAAGTTCGGGCTGATCCCCGAGTTCATCGGCCGCCTGCCGGTCGTCGCCTCGGTCACCAATCTCGACAAGGCCTCGCTGGTGAGCATCCTGTCGGAGCCGAAGAACGCACTGGTGAAGCAGTACACCCGCCTGTTCGAGATGGACAACGTCGAGCTCGAGTTCACCCAGGACGCCCTCGAGGCGGTCGCCGACCAGGCGATCCATCGTGGCACCGGTGCTCGTGGTCTGCGCGCCATCATGGAAGAGGTCCTGCTGCCGGTCATGTACGACATCCCGAGCCGTGACGACGTCGAGAAGGTCGTCGTCACCGGTGAAACGGTGCGCGACAACGTGTTGCCGACCATCGTCCCGCGCAAGGCGTCGAACGACGAGCGTCGCGACAAGAGTGCCTGACGTAACCGTCTGACAGACAAGAGAAATCCCCGCCCGGTGATCCGGGCGGGGATTTCTCTGTTCTGAGCGAGGCGGCCTCAGGCCGGTTCGAGCCGGACGACCACGGCCTTGGACACCGGGGTGTTGGATTCCTTCGCCACCGCACCCAACGGCACCAACGGATTGGTCTCCGGGTAGTAGGCGGCCGCATTGCCCTGCGGGGTGTCGTAGGCGACGATCTCGAAGCCGCGCACCCGACGCTCCTCGAGTCCGTTCTCGCCCTCGAACTCCGATACGATGTCGACGAGCTGGCCGTCGTGCAGTCCGAGTGCGGAGATGTCCGCGGGACTGACCATCACCACATGCCGGTTGCCCTTGATCCCGCGATAGCGGTCGTCATGCCCGTAGATGGTGGTGTTGTACTGATCGTGGCTGCGCAGCGTCTGCAGGATGAGACGCCCCTCCGGGATGTGCACCCACTCGAGCGGGTGCACCGCGAAGTTGGCCTTGCCGTTCGGGGTGTCGAAGGACCGGTTGTCGCGGGGCGGGTTCGGTAGGACGAAGCCGTCGCTGCGCCGGACGCGGATGTTGAAGTCCTCGAACCCCGGGATCACCCGCTCGATACGATCGCGGATCGTGTCGTAGTTCCCCTTGAGTTCCTGCCACGGCACCGGATGATCGGCGCCGAGCGCAGCGGTGGCGAGGTCGCAGACGATGGCGACCTCGCTGCGCAGATCGGGCGACACCGGCGGCAGTGAGCCTCGGGACAAATGCACCACCGACATCGAGTCCTCGACCGAGACACGTTGGGCGACACCGTTGATGACGTCGCGGTCGGTCCGGCCGAGGGTCGGCAGGATGAGCGCCGCGCGACCGGTGACGGTGTGCGACTCGTTGAGCTTGGTCGACACCTGCACGGTCAGGGCGCACCGGCGCAGCGCGTCCGCGGTCGCCTCGGTGTCGGGGGTGGCGGAGACGAAGTTGCCGCCCATTCCCATGAACACCCGCACCTTGCCCGCCGCCATCGCGTTGATCGCGGCGACGGTGTCGTACCCGTGCTTGCGGGGGCTGACGATCCCGAACTCGGCATCCTGTGCGGCGAGGAAGGATTCGGGCATCTTCTCGAAGATGCCCATCGTGCGGTCGCCCTGGACGTTGGAATGCCCTCGCACGGGGCACAATCCGGCTCCGACCTTGCCGATCATGCCGCGCAGCAACAACACATTGGTGCCCTCGGCGATCGTCGCCACCGCGTGACGGTGCTGGGTGAGTCCCATCGCCCAGCACAACACGATGCGCTGCGAGGTTCGAACGGCGTCGGCGAGATCAGCGATCTGGGTTCTCGTCAGACCCGTGATGGCGGCGACCTCGTCGATGTCGACGTCGTCGAGCAGGGCGAGGTAGTCCTCGGTGCCGGCGCATGACCCGGTGAGGAACTCGTGGTCGAAGACGGTGCCGGGGTTCGCCTGCTCGGCGTCGCGCAGCAGTCGGGCGACACCTCGGAACAGCGCCATGTCGGAGCCGAGGCGCACCTGGAGGAAGTCGTCGGCGAGCTTGGTTCCGTCACCGATGACGCCGCCGACCTTCTGGGGGTCCTTGAACCGCATCAGACCCGCCTCGGGCAGCGGGTTGATCGCGACGATCCGTGCCCCATTGCCCTTCGCCTTCTCGAGCGTGGCCAGCATGCGCGGATGGTTGGTGCCGGGATTCTGCCCCGCGATGAGAATGAGGTCGGCGGCCTCGAGGTCGGGGACGGTCACCGAACCCTTGCCGATGCCGATGGACGTCCCGAGCGCGGCGCCCGACGATTCATGGCACATGTTGGAGCAGTCGGGGAGGTTGTTGGTCCCGAGGCTGCGCGCGAACAGCTGGTAGACGAAGGCGGCCTCGTTGCTGGTCCGCCCGGAGGTGTAGAAGACGGCTTCGTCGGGGGAGGACATCGCGGCGAACTCGTCGGCGATGATGCGGTTGGCCTCGTCCCAGCTCACCGGGCGGTAGTGGGTGTCGCCGGGCGCGAGATACATCGGATGCGCCAGTCGGCCCTGCTGGGAGAGCCAATAACCGCTGCGGGTGGCGAGGTCCTCGACGCTGTGGGCGGCGAAGAACTCCGGGGTCACCGAGCGCTTGGTGGCCTCCTCGGCGACGGCCTTCGCGCCGTTCTCACAGAACTCGGCGTGCTTGCGGTGGCCGGGGGTCTCGGGCCAGGCGCAGCCGGGGCAGTCGAAGCCGTCGCGCTGGTTGAGTTCGAGGAGGGTTCGGGCGGTGCGCACCGGGCCCATCTGCTCGAGTCCGCGCTTGAGCGCCACGGCCACCGCGGGAACGCCGGCGGCCCAGGTCTTCACCTTCTTGCGTTGGACATCGGTGGGCTCGTCGACGCGGAGGTCACCATCAGGGCTACGGCTCATGATGTCCATCTTGCCTCGCCGCGGTGACGGATCACGCACACTGGGTGTTGTGACTCACGACACGGGATCAGACGGTTCGAAACTCGCGGCGATCGTGCTGGCCGGCGGACGGTCGCGGCGCATGGGGAGCGACAAGGCGGCACTGGACTGGGACGGGGAGCCGATGCTCGCCCGGGTCGTCCGGGTCGTGGCGCAACGGTGCGATCCGGTGCTCGTCGTGGCCGGTGAGACGTCGGCGGCTTTCCGCGGCATCGACGACATCCGCGACCGCGCGGCGCCCGGCATCGACCGGTCCAAGGTGCACTGGGTGACCGACGAACAGGAGGGGGCCGGCCCGTTGGGCGGGCTGGTCGCGGGACTGGCAAAGGCTGCGGCCGACGGCGCCGACCTCGCTTTCGTGTGCGCCACCGACATGCCGCTGATCGCGCCCGAACTCATCGACGAACTCCGGCTGGGACTCACCGACTCCGCCCAGGCGGTGATCGCCCGTGACGCGCAGCGCGACCATCCGATGGCGGGGATCTACCGGACCGATGCCGGGCCGGTGATCGCCGATCTGGTGGCCGGCGGTGAGCGCCGGATGCTCGGTGCGATCGAGGCGCTCAACACCTACCGCGTGGGCGTGTCCGACGCCGACTGGCTGGTGAACGTGAACGCGCCCGAGGATCTGCACCGGCTGCGGGTGACGACGACGGGCTGATCACAGCGACGGGCTGATCACAGCGACGGGCTGATCGAAGGCGACGGGCTGATCGACGAGGTCAGTCGCCGGTGGGTGCCGGCGACCCGGCCGTGGAGTATCGGGCGACGGCGGTGCGGACGGCCTCGTCGACCACTTCTGCGACGCGTTCGGCTCCGACCTCCCAGCCCGGCACCAGGAGCGTCGGCCAGAACACGTAGTTGGAGATCATCCCCAGGAACTGGGTGGCGGCGAGCTCCACATCGTCTATCCGCACCGTGCCCGCCTCGTGCTCGGCCAGGAGGTATGCGCGCACGGATTCGAAGTAGGGCATCTTCCCGCGTGCGAACTGAGCGTCGGCCAGTTCTGGGAACCGGGGCAGTTCGGCGATGACGATCCGGAACAGGTCGGTCATCCGGGGACGGCACAGCAGTGCGGCGTAGCGGTGACCGAGGACGCTCAACCCGTGGGCGACGTCGCCTGCCGGGAGAGCGGTCTCCTCGTCGTCGATCGACCACGACTCGGTGATCATGGCATCGAAAAGCGCTGCCTTGCTGGGGAATTGCTTGAACAGGGTCGCCCGCGACACGCCGGAGTGTTCGGCGATCCGCGCCAGCGATGTCCGGTCATAGCCGAGTTGCAGGAAGAGGGCCGTCGCGGCCTCCAGGATCACCGAGCGCTTCTCCTGCGCGATGCGCTGATGGTAGGTCGACACGCCTCTGCTCACGGCCCTGAGCATACGAGGTGAGTGGCTTGACTCACCATCTGATACGACCTAGCGTGAGTGGTGAGTCGATCGGCTCACCACTGACCCCGATCATCATCCGATGTTCCCGGTCGCCCATCTCGCCACCGGAGGAACACCTCATGCACCGCTTCGACAACCAGACCGTGCTCGTGACCGGGGGAACCGGTGGACAGGGGTCGAGCCATGTCCGCGCCTTCCACGCGGAGGGGGCGAACGTCATCATCGGGGGCACCGACGCCGGGCGCGGTACCGCCATCGCCGACGAGCTCGGGTCTCGCGCTCGCTTCATCCGGCTCGACGTCACAGACGAGAACTCGTGGTCGTCGGCGGTTGCAACCGCCGAGGAAGCCTTCGGGGCCGTGGACGTGCTCGTGAACAGTCATCGTCAACATCGCGTCGACGATGAGTATGGGTGGCACCGCGTTGTACGCGCCCTATGTTGCCAGCAAGTGGGCCGTACGAGGTCTGACCCGGACGGCGGCTCTCGAACTGGGCCGCGACCACATTCGCGTCAACACCATCCACCCCGGCGTGATCGCGACCCCGTTCATCAACGAACCCGCGGTCGGCGCCACGGCGGCGATCGCCGATTTCTACTCGCCCGAGCCGTTCGCCGTTCCCCGGCTCGGCGAGCCGGCTGACGTGACCCGGCTCCTGCTGTTCCTCCCGTCGGCGGAGGCGTCGTTCATCACCGGGGCGGACTACGTGATCGACGGCGGGCTCCTCCTCGGTCCGGCACTTGCGGCCGAGACCGCGTGAACGGTGCACGAGTGAGGACCGGGGCGAGGTCTCACCCGGCGGAAACATAGAATGGCGGCCGTGACATCACTCGACCCGACATCTGCGCTGCCCGAGAACGAGTTGCCGAAATCCTGGGACCCCGCCCAGCACGAGGCCACGCTCTACCAGGGCTGGGTTGACGCCGGCTACTTCACCGCCGACGCGACGAGTGACAAGCCCCCGTTCTCGATCGTGATCCCGCCGCCCAACGTCAACGGGTCGCTGCACATGGGTCACGCCTACGAGCACGTCCTCATGGACGCGCTGTCGCGTCGTCGTCGCATGCAGGGCTACGAGGTGCTGTGGCTGCCCGGCATGGACCATGCCGCGATCGCCATGCAGACGATGGTCGAGCGCAAACTGGCCGCCGAGGGCAAGACCCGCGACGACCTCGGCCGCGAGGCCTTCATCGAGCGCGTCTGGGCCGAGAAGGCCGAGATCGGCGGCAACATCGGTGAACAGATGCGCCGACTCGGCGACAGCGTCGACTGGTCGCGCGAACGCTTCACGATGGACGAGGGTCTGTCGCGTGCGGTGCACACCGTCTTCAAGAAGATGTTCGACGACGGGCTGATCTACCAGGCCGAGCGCCTGGTCAACTGGTCGCCGGTCCTCAAGACCGCGGTCAGCGACATCGAGGTCAGCTACGCCGACGTCGAGGGTGAACTCGTCAGCTTCCGCTACGGCTCGCTCGACGACTCCGAACCCCACATCGTGGTCGCCACGACGCGTCTGGAGACCATGCTCGGCGACACCGCGATCGCCGTGCACCCCGACGACGAGCGATACAAGCACCTGATCGGCACCGAACTGCCGCACCCGTTCCTGGACCGGAACATCCCGATCGTCGCCGACGACTACGTCGACCCCGAATTCGGCAGCGGCGCGGTCAAGATCACCCCGGCGCACGACCCCAACGACTTCGCGCTCGGCCAGCGGCACAACCTGCCGATGCCGACGATCATGGATGAGTCGGCCCGGATCGCCGACACCGGAACGCAATTCGACGGCATGGACCGCTTCGAGGCGCGGGTCAAGGTCCGCGAGGCGCTCGCGGAGCAGGGTCGCATCGTCAAGGAGGTGCGTCCGTACCTGCACAGCGTCGGACACTCCGAGCGCACCGGTGAGCCGATCGAACCGCGCCTGTCGATGCAGTGGTGGGTCGACGTCTCGTCGCTGGCGAAGTCCGCCGGCGACGCCGTCCGCGACGGGTCGACCGTGATCCACCCGAAGTCGATGGAGCCGCGCTGGTTCGGCTGGGTCGACGACATGCACGACTGGTGCATCTCGCGTCAGCTGTGGTGGGGCCATCGCATCCCGATCTGGTACGGCCCCGACGGCGAGGTCGTCTGCGTCGGCCCCGACGAGCAGGCGCCGGAGGGTTACGTCCAGGAGACCGACGTCCTCGACACCTGGTTCTCCTCGGGCCTGTGGCCGTTCTCCACCATGGGGTGGCCCGACCAGACCGATGATCTCGAGAAGTTCTATCCCACTTCGGTTCTCGTCACCGGCTACGACATCCTGTTCTTCTGGGTGGCGCGGATGATGATGTTCGGCACCTACGTCGGCAAGGACCTGGGCCCGGGCAACGAGATCCCGTTCCACAACCTGTTCCTCCACGGCCTGGTCCGTGACGAGCACGGCCGCAAGATGTCGAAGTCGAAGGGCAACGGCATCGACCCGCTCGACTGGGTCGAGCGCTTCGGCGCCGACGCACTGCGCTTCACCCTGGCGCGCGGTGCCAACCCGGGCGCCGACATCTCGGTGGGCGAGGACCACGCCCAGTCGTCGCGCAACTTCGCGACCAAGCTGTACAACGCGACGAAGTTCGCGATGATGAACGGCGCCAAGGTCGCCGAGCTGCCCGACGCGGAGGCGATGACCGACGCCGACCGCTGGATTCTCGGACGCCTCGACGAGGTGCTTGCCGAGGTCGACGCCGGGTTCGAGTCCTTCGAGTTCTCCAAGGCCTGCGAATCGCTGTACCACTTCGCCTGGGACGAGGTGTGCGACTGGTACCTCGAGCTCGCCAAGGTTCAGTTCGCCGAGAACGACGAGAAGCGTTCGGAGACAACGTCCGTTGTGCTGGGCGCGGTCCTCGAGCCGTTGCTGCGCGCGCTGTCGCCGGTGATGCCGTTCGTCACCGAGGTGCTGTGGAAGACGCTCACCGGCGGCGAGTCGCTGGTCATCGCCGAGTGGCCGAAGCCGTCCGGGCGCGACTGGTCGACCGACTCGGCGGCCCGTGTCGCCGACCTGCAGCGCCTCATCACCGAGGTGCGCCGCTTCCGCAGCGACCAGGGGCTGCGTCCCGGTCAGCGCGTGGCCGCACAGTTCGACGGGCTGGGGGAGTCGGGCCTCGAGCCGCTGCTGCCCTACGTCCAGTCGCTGGCGCGTCTGGACGCCGCCGGACCCGGCTTCGGGGCGACCGCGACCATCGAGGTCCGCCTGTCCGTCGCGACTGTCACCGTCGCCATCGACACCTCCGGGACCGTCGACGTCGAAGCCGAGCGCAAGCGTCTCACCAAGGACCTGGCGGTCGCCGAGAAGGAACTGGCGACCACCTCGGCCAAGCTCGGCAACGAGCAGTTCCTGTCCAAGGCGCCCGACCATGTGGTCAGCAAGATCCGCGACCGCCAGCGGATCGCGACCGAAGAGGTCGAGCGGCTCAACGCGAAGCTCGCGAGTCTGGCCGGCGGCGCGTGAGCGACGAGACCGGCTTCCCCGAAGAGGATCCCGCCGTCGTCGGCGAGGACCCGCTGGGATTGTCGGAGCTGCTCGACGCGGAGGAACGGGCGGCGGACGCCGAGACCGACCGCCCGCCGCTCACCGTCCACGACAGCGCCGACGATCTCGCCGAACTCGCCGATGTCGAGGCCGAACTCGACACCCGGTGGCCCGAGACCAGGATCGAACCGTCGCTGACGCGCATCGCGGCGCTGATGGACCTACTCGGCTCGCCGCAGCACAGCTACCCGGCGATCCACATCGCGGGCACCAACGGCAAGACGTCGGTGACGCGGATGATCGACGCGCTGATGACCGCGCTGCACCGGCGCACCGGGCGCATCACGAGCCCGCACCTGCAGCGGGTCACCGAGCGGATCTCGGTGGACGGCAAGCCGATCCGCGCGCGGACCTACATCGACACCTACCGCGAGCTCGAGCCGTACATCACCATGGTCGACGACAGTTCGACCGCGGCCGGCGGCCCGCGCATGAGCAAGTTCGAGGTGCTGACGGCGATGGCCTATGCGGTCTTCGCCGAGGCCCCGGTCGACGTCGCGGTGGTCGAGACGGGCATGGGCGGCCGCTGGGACGCCACCAACGTCATCGACGGCATCGTCTCGGTCATCACGCCGATCGCCATGGACCACGCCGACTACCTCGGTGACACGCTCACCGCCATCGCGGGGGAGAAGGCGGGCATCATCAAGGCCGGCGAACCCGATGCCCTCGGCGCCGTCGACCCGGTCACGATCATCGCCGAGCAGACCCCCGAGGTGATGGACGTGCTGCTGCGCGCCGCCGTCGAGGCCGGCACGGTCGTCGCCCGTCAGGGTTCGGAGTTCGCCGTCCTCGACTCGGCCACCGCCGTCGGCGGCCAGATGCTCACGATCCAGGGGCTCGGCGGCGTCTACGACGAGGTGTTCCTGCCCCTGCACGGAGCACACCAGGCCGCCAACGCATCCCTGGCGCTCGCCGCGGTCGAGGCCTTCTTCGGTGCCGGCCAGGACCGTCAGCTCGACATTGACGCGATCCGGAGCGGGTTCGCCACCGTCGGCAACCCCGGCCGGCTCGAGCGGTTGCGCAGCGCACCGACGGTCTTCGCCGACGCCGCGCACAATCCGCACGGCGCGAACGCCCTGGCGCAGGCGCTGGCCGAGGAGTTCGACTTCCGCCGGCTGATCGGCGTCGTCGGCGTGCTCGGCGACAAGGACGCGCGAGGCCTGCTCGAGGCCCTGGAACCCGTCCTCGACGCGGTCGTCGTCACCAACAACGGCTCGCCGCGCGCCCTCGACGCCGAGACGCTCGCGGAGTACGCACAGGAGGTGTTCGGCGAGGAACGCGTCGTCGTGAAGCCGTTCCTGCCCGACGCCGTCGAAGAGGCCATCGCCCTCGCGGAGGAAGCCGAGGGCCAACGAGTCTCGGGTGCGGGCGTCGTGATCACCGGCTCGGTCGTGACCGCCGGTGCCGCGCGCACCCTGTTCGGTAAGGAACCGTCATGACCCGGTACACCCCACCAACCAACGACCCGTGGAAGGGCCTGCGCGGGGTGATGGCGGGGACGATGATCCTCGAGGTCATCGTCGTCATCCTGGCGTTCCCGATCGTCTGGCGTCTCGGCGGCGGACTGACCTGGGTGTCCGGCGGATACCTGATCCTGCTCGTGCTCGCGATGATCGCCGCCGCCGGGATGCAGGGTCGTCCGTACGCGCTCAAGCTCGATCTCGCACTCCAGGTGGCGGTAATCGTCGGTGGTGTCTTCCACTGGTCGATCGCTGTGGTAGGTGTGGTCTTCGGGTCGGTCTGGCTCTACATCGTCTACATCAAGCGGGATGTGGAGAAGCGCGTCGAACTGGGCATGCTCCCCGGGCAGGAACCGATCGACTGACATCGCCTCTCACCTGGGTGGTCAACACTGTCCCCACGGCGGTTTGGTGGTCGCAAGACCTGTGGCCGGACCGTTATCGGCGAAGCCGGGCGGACTGTGGGAGTTGCTGCAAGAATGGCGCAAGCCGTGGGGGAGCGGACTGGTTCCCGCGTGGCTTTCTTTTCATCGCGACTCGCAATCGCGGCGACATCCAACGTGAGGACGTACGTGCAGTTCCTGTTTTCCCGGACCCCCGCCGGTATCGATCGCCCCCGCACCTCCGCCCGTCTCGGCCGTACGGCCGGAACGGCGCTGCTCGGGGCGGCCGCGTTCGCTCTGAGCGCTCCCGCCGTCGCCTCGGCGGAGCCCGCCCCCGAGCAGACGCCCCCGGCGCTCGAGGCGTTCGCGGTACCCGAGGCAGGAGCGCCGGTCCCCGTCTCGCAGGGTGAGTTCAGCTACGTCGCGACCCACGACATCACCAAGCGCGCAGCCGGGATGAAGGCGCCCGAGGCAATCGCGACCATGCCGGTGCCCGCCCAGTACCGTCCGGCGAATCTCGCTCTGGCGCAACAGTTCGACCTCGCTCTCACCGGTGCGCTCGCCTCTCCCGGTGGATGCCTGCAGATCGTCGTCGACCCGCAGGCGCGCTCCGGCAGCCTGTTCAACTACGGGTTCTTCCCCGTGGCCGGTGAGTACTGCTCCTGACCGTCGGAATCCTCCGGTCGGTCGATAAGGTGTCAGTCGTGACTGAACGCACTCTCGTACTCATCAAGCCGGACGGCGTCGAACGCTCGCTCGTCGGCGACATCATCAGCCGTATCGAGCGCAAGGGGCTCACCCTCGTCGCTCTCGAACTCAAGACCGCCAGCGACGAGGTGGCCCGCGGCCACTACGCCGAACACGCGGACAAGCCCTTCTTCGGCTCACTGCTGGAGTTCATCACCTCCGGCCCGCTGGTCGCGGCCGTCCTGGAGGGCCCGCGCGCCATCGCGGCCTTCCGTCAGATCGCCGGCGGCACCGATCCCGTGGAGAAGGCGGTGCCCGGCACCATCCGCGGCGATTTCGCCCTGAACACGCAGTACAACCTGGTCCACGGCTCGGACTCGCCGGAATCGGCCGAGCGTGAGATCGGCATCTGGTTCCCCGAACTCGCAGGCTGACCGGGGTCACCTCGGTCCGGCTCGGTTCGACGCGCGTGTCAAACGCGCATACTTTGCGGTCATCCGACCCCCATGTGGGATACTTGCAGGGTTATCGCCGACACACTTTGTCGACGATGGCCGGATGACGCGCCTTGGTTCGGCGCGTCGCGGTGCGGCAACCTCGCACCGCGACGCCCACAACCACAGCTGACCCCGCCGAGGTTCGTGCTGCTGCCAGCAGCCGGACACTCAGGCTTCGCCCTGTGCCCGGTGTCGTGGAAGGCGCCCGGGATGCGGTCATCGACACAGCAAGAGCGTTCTCTGCTGAACCGACACGGCTCAGCGTGATGACGCGCAGACCACACAACACCGGCCATACGTGGACCGGGACACAGAGCAGACCCTCGCGTGGCCGCGTCAGCCCGACGCGCCCGGGGGTTCGAGGAGACTGAGTGACCGACAACGGGTCACCGGCTGACGCGAACGCAGCGCCAGAACCGGTGGAAGAATTTCCCAGCAAACTTCGTGTGCACGCACTGGCCCGCTTCCTGGGCTTGACGAGTCGGCAGGTGCTCGCGCACCTGGCCACTCTCGGGGTGCAGACGCGTAGTCCCCAATCGAGCGTCGACCGTGAGGTGGCGCAGGCCGTGGCCGAACGGGTTCGGGCGAACGTCGAGGCCGACGAGCCCGGCGTGACTCCGTCCACTCCAGAGGGAGCCGCCACCGAGGCCGCCGCCGCTGAGCCGACCACCGGGGAACCGGCTGTCGAGGAACCCGCCGCTGAGGCGGAGGCACCGCGGGCGGAGGCACCGGAGGCGGAGACACCGCAGGCCGATGAGCCGCCGAGCCTGTTCTCGGCCGCTTCGACGCGGTACGACGAGCCGGTCGCGGCACCCGCCGCCGAGTCCGAGGCGTCCTACGGCACCCAGCCGTTGTTCCTGCAGCCGCAGGCCCCGGCCGAGAAGCCGAAGACCGCACGCCCGGCCAAGCAGGCCGAGAAGCCGGCGAAGGCCGACGACTCCGGCGCCAAGCCTCAGGAGGCCAAGGCCCCGGAGACGAAGACCCCCGAGCCGAAGACCCCCGCATCGAAGACCGCCGAGGAGAAGGCTCCCGAAACGGAGACCGCCGACTCGGATGACACCGACGAGTCCGCAGACCACTCCGACAGCTCCGACAACGACGATTCGGGTTCGGGTCGCAGCCGTCGTCGGCGCCGCGGACGTCGTGGCCGTGGCCGCGGTCGCGGTGACCAGGGCGGTGACGGCGAGTCGGGCGACGCCTCGGACGAGGACGATTCCGACGAGAACGGCGACAAGGCCGAGAGCAAGTCCCCCGACGATTCCTCGACCGAATCCGTCGACGCGGCGACCACGGACGAGACTTCTGATGAGTCGAAGTCGGACGAGTCGAAGTCGGACGAATCCAAGGCGGACGAATCCAAGTCGGATGAGTCGAAGGCGGACGAGTCGACCTCTCGCCGTCGGCGCCGCCGCCGGTCGGGCTCGGACACCTCGGAGGAGGCCAACGGCAAGGACTCCGCTGCCGACGATTCGTCGAAGGGCGAGTCGAAGGACGGCGACTCCGGTGACGACGACTCGGACGACAACGACGGCGATGACTCCGGGGACGATTCGGCTGAGGGGTCCTCGACCCGCCGCCGGCGTCGTCGCCGGCGCCGCAAGGGCGGGGGAGACTCCGACGAGGGCTCGCCGGATGATCCGCCGAACACCGTCGTCCACGAGCGTGAACCCCGCAGCAAGCGGGCGCGCGACGAGGTGCAGGGCATCTCCGGTTCGACGCGACTCGAGGCCAAGCGCCAGCGCCGTCGCGACGGCCGTGACGCCGGTCGCCGGCGTCCGCCGATCCTGACCGAGTCGGAGTTCCTGGCCCGTCGCGAGGCGGTGGACCGCGTGATGGTGGTGCGCGAGCGCAGTGCCAACACCAGCATCACCGACGGTGACGGTCACGATCATGCCGCGGTGGAGGACTACACCCAGGTCGCGGTGCTCGAGGACGGTGTCCTCGTCGAACACTTCGTCACCACGGCGACGTCGTCGTCGATGGTCGGCAACATCTACCTCGGACGCGTGCAGAACGTGCTGCCCGGCATGGAGGCGGCCTTCGTCGACATCGGCCGCGGGCGCAACGGTGTGCTGTACGCCGGCGAGGTCAACTGGGACGCCGCCGGACTCGACGGCGGTTCCCGCAAGATCGAGCAGGCGCTCAAGCCAGGCGACCACGTGCTCGTCCAGGTCAGCAAGGATCCGGTGGGGCACAAGGGTGCCCGCCTGACCACGCAGATCTCGCTGGCCGGCCGGTACCTCGTCTACGTGCCCGGCGGCTCGTCGACCGGAATCAGCCGCAAGCTGCCCGACGTCGAGCGCAAGCGTCTCAAGCAGATCCTGTCGAAGCTGGTCCCCGAGGACGCCGGCGTGATCATCCGCACCGCCTCCGAGGGTGTGAGCGCCGAGGAGCTCGGAGCCGACATCGCCCGCCTCGAGGCGAAGTGGAAGTCGATCGAGGAGTCGGTCGAGAGCGCCAAGAAGTCCGGTTCCGGTGCGCCGAAGGCGCTCTACGAGGAGCCCGACCTGCTGGTCCGCGTGGTCCGCGACCTTTTCAACGAGGACTTCAAGAAGCTCGTCGTCGAGGGCGACAAGGCGTGGAACCTCGTGGAGGGCTACGTCAGCTCGGTAGCCCCCGATCTCATGGAGCGGGTGGAGAAGTTCAGCAAGCCGCATGCGGACGCCCCGGACTCGTTCGTGGTCCACCGCATCGACGAGCAGCTGGCGAAGGCGCTCGACCGCAAGGTCTGGTTGCCCTCCGGCGGCACGCTGATCATCGAACACACCGAGGCGATGACGGTCGTCGACGTCAACACCGGCAAGTTCACCGGGTCGGGCGGAAATCTCGAGGAGACGGTCACCCGAAACAACCTCGAGGCGGCCGAGGAGATCGTGCGGCAGATGCGTCTGCGCGACATCGGCGGCATGATCATCGTCGACTTCATCGACATGGTCCTCGAGTCGAACCGTGACCTGGTGCTGCGTCGCCTCACCGAGGCGCTGGCCCGGGACCGCACCCGTCATCAGGTGTCGGAGGTGACCTCGCTCGGCCTGGTCCAGATGACGCGTAAGCGTCTCGGAACAGGTCTGCTCGAGGCGTTCTCGACCCCCTGCACCTCGTGTGGCGGTCGCGGCCTGATCGTGCACGCCAACCCGGTGGAGGTGCGCGGCGGCGACGATTCGGCGAAGTCGGACGGCGCGGGTTCCAAGCGTTCGCGCCGCGGCAAGAAGAAGTCGGAGGCCCCCGCCGAGGCGGCGGCACCCAAGACCGCACCGCCGGCGGCCCCGCCGCACAAGCCCGCTGCCGAGCACCCGCTGTTCCGGGCGATGGCCGCACATCACCACGACGGTGAGCATCCTGAGGGTGCGCATCCTGAGGGCGAGCACCACGAGGGTGAGCACGTCGAGGTCGAGCAGGCGGTCGCGAATGCCGCCGGGACCCCGGTGACGACGGAGTCGCCGGAGGCGGGGCCGGAGAAGGCGCAGACGCCGGAACCGGTCACGAAGGCCGAGAAGCACGCGAAGACGGAAGAACCCGCGAAGGCCGAAGAGCCGGAGCAGGCCCCGGAGCCCGCGAAGGCCCAGGAACCGGCCGCGTCGACCGACGGCCAGGTACCTGCGGCGAAGCGTCGCCGCCGGGTGGTCCGGCGTCCGGCGCAGACGACGACCGCACCGGAGAACGTGGTGATGACGGCCGTCGACGCGGCTCCGGAGGCGCCGAAGACGACCTTCGGTCCGGTCTCCACCGGAGAGTCGGTGGTCGCAGTACGTCGGCGCCCGCGGAAGCGGACGGCGGGCAGGCCCGCCGGACCGCCGCCGGCCGACAGCTGAGGTCCGAGGTGAGGGACCGGCGGGGCGAGTTTGACCCGGCCACCGCCGTTCCCGTAACCTTGGAAAGTCGCCTCCCGCGGAGGGTCTGCGCTGTTCTGTGCCACGTGCACCGGAACCGGCACAAATCCCGTGGCAGGCCCTCTGGTGTGAATCGCAACCACTCCCGGTCAACTGACTGGGTGGATTGCGGCCCGCACCGGCACGCACTACACGAACGCCTTCGAATGCGCCTCGGCGCTGACGAAGGGCCCGACCAGACGATTAAGAGGAAGAACTTCGATGGCAACGTACGCGATCGTCAAGACCGGCGGCAAGCAGTACAAGGTCGCTGAGGGCGACACTGTCAAGGTCGAGAAGATCGACGAGAAGGTCGGCTCCACGGTGAGCCTGCCGGTCGCGTTGGTCGTCGACGGCTCGACCCTGACCACCGACGCCGACCAGCTGGCCAAGATCTCGGTCACCGGCGAGGTCGTGGAGCACGTCAAGGGCCCCAAGATCCGCATCCACAAGTTCAAGAACAAGACCGGCTACCACAAGCGCCAGGGTCACCGTCAGAAGCTGACGGTCCTGAAGGTCACCGGCATCAAGTAGTTCGACAAGCTTCGCGAAGACCTCAGGAGGACTGACACATGGCACATAAGAAGGGCGCATCCAGCTCCCGCAACGGTCGCGATTCCAATGCCCAGCGACTCGGTGTGAAGCGCTTCGGTGGCCAGCAGGTGAGCGCAGGAGAGATCCTCGTTCGTCAGCGCGGCACCAAGTTCCACCCCGGCGTGAACGTCGGTCGCGGTGGCGACGACACCCTGTTCGCGCTCGCCGCAGGCGCGGTGGAGTTCGGCAGCAAGCGTGGCCGCAAGACGGTCAACATCGTCCCGGAAACCGCTCAGGTCTGACCCGAGTACTCCGGCACGACAAGCCTTTTCGCAGGGCGGGCAGGGTCATCACGTACCCGGCCCGCCCTGTTCTTTTTTGACGGAAGAAGGATTCGATGTCACGGTTCGTCGACCGCGTGACCATTCACGTCGCGGCGGGCAACGGTGGCCACGGCTGCGCGTCGGTTCACCGGGAGAAGTTCAAGCCTCTCGGCGGCCCGGACGGCGGCAACGGCGGTAACGGCGGGTCGGTGCGACTCGTCGTCGACCCGCAGGTGCACACTCTGCTCGACTTCCACTTCCGTCCGCATGCCAAGGCGAGCAACGGCAAGCCCGGCGCCGGGGACAACCGCGACGGCGCCATGGGCGAGGACCTCGTCCTCAAGGTGCCCGACGGCACGGTCGTCCTCGACGAGAACGGCACGATCCTCGCCGACCTCGTCGGCACCGGTACGACCTTCGAGGCCGCACAGGGCGGTCGCGGTGGTCTCGGCAACGCGTCGCTCGCGTCGAAGGCCCGCAAGGCTCCCGGTTTCGCCCTCCTGGGTGAGGAGGGCCAGCAGCGTTCCCTCGTCCTCGAGCTGAAGTCGGTGGCCGACGTCGGCCTCGTCGGCTTCCCGTCGGCGGGCAAGTCGTCGTTGGTGTCGGTGCTGTCAGCGGCCAAGCCGAAGATCGCCGACTACCCGTTCACCACTCTCGTGCCGAACCTCGGTGTGGTGCAGACCGCCGGTGACGTGTTCACCATCGCCGACGTGCCGGGTCTGATCCCGGGCGCCTCGACCGGTCGTGGTCTCGGACTGGAGTTCCTGCGACACCTCGAGCGGTGTGCCGTCCTCGCGCACGTCGTCGACTGCGCGACCCTCGAGCCCGGCCGCGATCCCGTGTCCGACATCGACGCCCTCGAAGCCGAACTGGCCGCGTACAAGCCGGCACTCGACGCCGACCACGGTCTCGGTGACCTGGCGGAGCGACCGCGTGTGGTCATCCTCAACAAGGTGGACGTCCCCGACGCCGCCGAACTCGCCGATCTCGTGGAACCCGAACTGGCCGAACGCGGTTGGCCGGTGTTCCGGATCTCCGCGGTGGCCCACGAAGGTCTGCGCGAACTGACCTTCGCGCTGGCGAAGATGGTCCGCGAGTACCGGGAAGCGCAGCCGGAGAAGACACCTCGCCGGGCGATCATCCGCCCGAAGGCGGTCGACGACACCGGTTTCACCATCGTCCGCGACCCCGAGATCGAGGGCGGCTTCATCGTCTACGGCACGCGCCCGGAGCGCTGGATCGCCCAGACGCAGTTCGACAACGACGAGGCCGTCGGCTACCTGGCCGACCGCCTCAACCGCCTCGGCGTCGAAGACGAACTGGTGAAGATGGGTGCCGAGCCCGGCGCCCCGGTCACCATCGGTGCGGTCACCTTCGACTGGGAGCCGAGCACGCCCATGGGCGACGACGTCCCGGTCACCGGACGCGGTACCGACATCCGACTCGACCGCAACGACCGCGTGGGCGCCCACGAACGCAAGCAGGCCCGCCGGTTGCGGCGCGGACTGCCCGTCGAGGACGGAGAGCAGGACCAGTCGTGACCGCGGAGGCCGGCATCGAGGTGCGGGGCGTGCGGGAACAGATCGCGCACGCGCGCAGCATTGTGGTGAAGATCGGCTCGTCGGCGCTGACCGACCTGGCCGAGGGGCTCGACCGCGACCGGCTCGACGCCCTGGCGGACGCCCTCGAGGCGCGGATGCGCGCCGGTTCCGACGTCATCGTCGTGTCGTCGGGTGCGATCGGCGCGGGCATCGCCCCGCTCGGTCTCAAGAAGCGTCCGAAGGATCTGGCCACCAAACAGGCCGCGGCCAGCGTCGGTCAGCTCGCCCTGGCGCACGCCTGGGGCACGTCCTTCGCCCGCTACGGCCGCACCGTCGGGCAGGTCCTGCTGACTGCCGACGACATCTCGAACCGCTCGCATCACGCCAACGCCCAACGCACCCTTGATCGTCTGCGGTCGCTCGGCGCGGTCGCCGTGGTCAACGAGAACGACACGGTCGCGACCAACGAGATCCGGTTCGGCGACAACGATCGGCTCGCCGCACTCGTCGCCCATCTCAGCGGCGCCGACGCCCTCGTGCTCCTCTCCGACGTCGACGGCCTGTACGACGGCGACCCCCGCAAGGTGGGCGTGGACGGTCGGCGTGCCCGTCTGATCCCCGAGGTGAACGGACCCGAGGACCTCGACGGCGTCATCGCCGGGTCCGGGGGAGCGCTCGGCACCGGCGGGATGGCGTCGAAGCTCGCCGCAGCGCGTCTGTCCGCCGACGCCGGTGTCCCGGTTCTGC
This sequence comes from Gordonia sp. C13, assembly GCF_023218005.1. Lineage (NCBI taxonomy): Bacteria > Bacillati > Actinomycetota > Actinomycetes > Mycobacteriales > Gordoniaceae > Gordonia > Gordonia sp. C13. The sequence continues at coordinate 459,122 of NZ_JALPSY010000001.1, read as the reverse complement.
TCGCCGCCGCGTCATCTGCGGCGCAGGCGCTGGCCGACGCCTCGGTGGGCACGGTGTTCGCCGCCCGCGAGGAGCGATTGTCCGCACGTCGCTTCTGGGTGCGTCATGCCGCCGACGCGCGGGGCAGGATCGTCCTCGACGACGGCGCGGTGGCCGCCGTATCCCGCAGGCGCCGTTCACTTCTCGCTGCCGGCGTGGTCGGCGTTGAAGGCCGGTTCTTCGACGGTGACGTCGTCGAACTGGTGGACCAGCGGGGCGTCGTGAAGGCGCGTGGGGTCGCCGCCTACGAGTCCGACGACGTCACCTCGATGATCGGTCGCCACACCGAAGAGCTCCCGCCCGAACTGCAGCGGCCCGTCGTGCACGCCGACGATCTGGTCGTCTTCTCGCGCTGAGCGCTGCTTCCCGAGGACTAACCGGCCGCGAGCGCCGGCAGTACCACCCCGGCCCGATGGTCGATCTTGAGGGACGCCAGCTCGTCGGCGCGGGTGTGTCCGCGGTTGACGATGATCAACGGTTTACCGGCACGATGGGCCCGTCGTGCGAACCGCAGGCCCGACATGACGGTCAGCGATGACCCGACCACGAGCAGGGCATCGGCCTCATCGACCGCCGAGAAGGATTGTTCGACAAGCGGTTTCGGAACCGTCTCGCCGAAGTAGACGATGTCGGGTTTGAGGATGCCACCGCAGTGCGGGCAGTCGATCATCCGGAACTCCGAGGTGTCGGAGAGCATCGCGTCGGCGTCGGGTGCCACCTCGATGGCCCCACGCCCGACCACGCGTTCGGCGAAACCGGCGTTGATCTCCTCGAGTTGTTGGGCGAGACGGTGTCGAGAGATCCGCCAGTCACACCTCAGGCAGCGCACGCGGCCATAGCAGCCGTGCAGCTCCAGGACGCCTCGTGTCCCGGCCTTGGTGTGGAGCATGTCGACGTTCTGCGTGATCACCGTGGACACCCGGCCCTGAGCCTGCAGCTCGGTCAGAGCGAGATGCGCGGGGTTGGGGAGGGCGGCGTCCATGTGGCGCCAGCCGAGGTGATTGCGCGCCCAGTAGTGCCGGCGGAACTCGGGGGAGGACAGGAACATCTCGAGGGTCATCGGCGTGCGCGGCGGCGACCCCGGGCTGCGGTAGTCGGGGATACCGGAGTCGGTGGAGATGCCGGCACCGGTCAGGACCGCGACCCGGCGTCCGGCCAGGATGTCGGCGGCGAGATCGATGCGTTCGGCGACGTCATCGTCGAGCGGCGTGTGTTCGGCCGGGGTCTGGCCGAGCTGGAGACGAGTGCGCACCCTGCCCAGGATAGGCAGGGTGCGCACTCGTTGACTTCTGTGCAGGTCGAGGAGTCAGGAGACGGCGGTCTCCTCGACGGCGTCCTCGGCATGCTTACCGGTCGGCTGCGGCACGGCGACCAACGGGTACACGCCGTTCTCGTCGTGGACCTCGGTGCCGACCACCGGCGGATTGAATACGCACAGCATGCGCATCTGGGTGTCGGCGGTGACCGTGTGGCGCTCGTGGCCGTTCAGCAGGTACATCGTGCCGGGGGCCAGCGGGTGGGTCTCGCCGGTCTCGCGGTTGAGCAGGGTGCCGGTGCCCTCGACGAGCCAGACGGCCTCGATGTGGTTGGCGTAGTGGAACTCGTTCACGCTGCCGGCTTCGATGGTGGTCTCGTGGAACGAGAACCCCACACCGTCGCCGCCGAGGACGATTCGCTTGGAACGCCAGTGGCCGTCGGCCACGTCGCGCTCGGTACCGGTGATCTCTTCGGTGGTTCGGACGATCATCCGATCACCTCCTTGACTGCGTCGGAAAGGATGGACAGGCCGCGGTCGAGGTCCTCGCGCGAGATGGTCAGCGGCGGGAGCAGCTTGACGACCTCGTCGGACGGACCCGACGTCTCGGCCAGCAACCCGGCACCGAAGGCCTGCGCACAGACCTTGCCGGCTGCCGTGTGGTCCTCGAACACGAGGCCGCGAACCATGCCGCGACCGCGGGTCGAGATGCCTTCGTAGCGATTGCAGAGGTCGGAGAAGACCTCGTGGATGCGCTCACCCTTCGCGTGGATGTCGCGGCTCAGGGTGTCGTCGGACCAGTAGGTCTCGATCGCCTTGGCGGCGGTGACGAAGGCGGGGTTGTTGCCGCGGAAGGTTCCGTTGTGCTCGCCGGGGGTCCAGACGTCGAGCTCGGGCTTGAACAGGGTCAGCGCGAACGGCAGACCGTAGCCGCTGATCGACTTGGACAGGGTGACGATGTCGGGCTTGATGCCGGCTTCCTCGAACGAGAAGAACTCGCCGGTGCGGCCGCAGCCCATCTGGACGTCGTCGACGATGAGCAGGATGTCGCGGCGCTTGCACAGGTCGGCCAGCGCACGCAGCCACTCGGCGCGGGCGACGTTGACGCCGCCCTCACCCTGCACGGTCTCGACGATCACCGCGGCGGGGCGGTTCAGGCCACTACCCGAGTCGTCCAGGACGCGTTCGAACCAGGCGAAGTCCTCCATGACGCCGCCGAAGTAGTTGTCGAACGGCATCGGGGTCGCATGGACCAGCGGGATTCCGGCACCCGCGCGCTTCATGGAGTTACCGGTCACCGACAGCGAGCCCAGCGTCATGCCGTGGAAGGCGTTGGTGAAGCTGATGATCGACTCGCGACCGGTCACCTTGCGGGCCAGCTTGAGTGCAGCCTCGACGGCGTTGGTGCCCGTCGGCCCGGGGAACTGGATCTTGTAGTCGAGTCCGCGGGGCTCGAGAATGTGCTGGTTGAACTTCTCGATGAAGTTGCCCTTGGCGACGGTGGCCATGTCGAGGCCGTGGGTGATGCCGTCGGAGGCGATGTAGTCGATCAGCGCCTTCTTGAGCTCGTCGTTGTTGTGGCCGTAGTTCAGCGAACCGGCACCGGCGAAGAAGTCAAGGTACTTCCGACCGTCCTGGTCGGTGATGTAGGACCCCTTGGCGGTGGTGAAGACCGCCGGCCAGTTGCGGCAGTAGCTGCGCACCTCGGACTCGTGGGTGGTGAACACCGAGTCGTCGTAGGTTTTGTCGAGTACAGGAGTGGTGTCGAGAAGTTGCATGACCTGCTTCCTTCTTCTTGGTATAACCGCGTCACGTCTGTGTGAGCGCAGGAGTTCCGGTGCGGTTCGACGACCGGGAGTACCCAGAACTCGAGAATTTATGCCGAATTTCGGCATCTCTATCTGAATAGTGCCAACGACGTTGTGGCACTGCGTATTTCGATGGTGACCGGACTTACAACTGTCGACACCGGCGGCATGGCCGTGCCGGGATCACGCGCGAGCGCTCAGGGCTCGGGGATCTCCGGTTCCAGCATGTAGAGATCCTCGGGCTCGTGTGAGTCCGGGAATGTGTTGGCGGCGAACAGCTCACGGCGCTCGAAACGCAGACCGCGGGCCTTCGCGACCGACTCGAACAGTCGCTGCGACGGGATGTTGTCGGGACTGATCGTGGTGTGCATCGCCACCATTCCGTGGCGGTTCGCACGATCGAACAGGTGATGCAGCATGGACCCGGCAACGCCGTGCCCACGCATCGAGTCGTCGACAGCGACCTGCCACACCATGAGTGTGGAGGGGTCGTTCTGGCGGCGATACCCGGTGACGAAACCGACCGGACGGCCGTCTACTTCGGCGACGATCGAGGTCTCGGCGAAGTCGTGGCACCACAGAACGTAGGAGTACGACGAGTTGACGTCGAGAACCTTTGAGTCCGAAGCGATTTCCCAGAGACGGGTTCCGTCGGCGACAGTCGGCATCCGATAGTCGACGGTGAGGACAGTTGTTGGGGCCGTTCTTGTTTGTGAAGGGCTCATAACGCTCTCGACGTTAACAACGGGTATCCGGGAAGTCACCCACCAGCGGAAATTGCCCCATCGAAGCCCTACCTTCTACCTGATCAGACACGCAATGTGAAGTGGGTCACAAGAGTGTCACCCACGCGTCGAATCGAGGGTTCCCGGGAGAGCAGAATGGCCCCATGACGAGGATCATCGCCGGCGAGCTACGGGGTAGACGGCTCCGCGTACCGGACGAGGGAACTCGTCCCACTTCTGACCGTGTGCGGGAGTCGGTCTTCAACATGTTGGACGCCCGATTCGATCTCGACGGTCTCTGGGTCCTCGACCTGTACGCCGGGTCCGGGGCCCTCGGCATCGAGGCGGTCTCGCGTGGGGCCGCCGGTGCCACCTTCGTCGACTCCGCGCGAAAGGCTGCGACCGTGATCGGGGCCAACGTGAAGGTCTGTGGGATCGCCTCGTCGACCACCGTACTGACGCGACCGGTGTCCGCCTACCTCTCGTCGCCGCCGGAACGGAGATACGACCTCGTGTTCTCCGACCCGCCGTACGCGGTCGACGCGGCGGCGCTGTTCGAGGACCTGACGAAGCTGGCCGCGACCCGCCTGGCGGAGGACGCCCTGGTCGTTGTGGAGCGTTCGGCGCGCTCGACCGGCGACATCTGGCCCGGCGGCTTCGAGGTTGTCGTCGACAAGAACTACGGCGACACCCGCGTCGAGGTCGGGGCGTTCGTCGGCTCCTGACGCGGCTCGCGCGTGGGACCTGACGGTAAGTTCAGTTCCATGACGACGGCAGTGTGTCCCGGTTCCTTCGATCCCTTCACTCTCGGCCACCGCTATGTGGTCGAACGCGCCGCGGCGTGTTTCGACGAGGTGGTGATCACCGTGGTGGTCAATCCCAACAAGCGCGGCATGTTCAGTGTCGACGAGCGCATCGCGCTCATCGAGGAAGACTGTGCCGACCTGCCCGGCGTGCGGGTCGATCGCTGGGAAGGCCTTCTCGTCGACTATCTGAAGCAGGAGTCGATCCACACCATCGTCAAGGGGCTGCGTTCGGCGGTCGACTTCGACTACGAGGTCCCGATGGCCCAGATGAACCGCGCGCTCGGCGACGTCGAGACGGTCTTCCTGCTCACCGACCCCCGGTTCGCGCATGTGTCGAGCTCGCTCGTCAAAGAGGTCGCCAAGCTCGGCGGTGACGTCACGCCCTTCCTGTCGCCGCACATCCACGAGAACCTGACCGCGAAGCTCACCGGCGAGCGTTCCGTCTGAGAGTCACCTGCGGGAATCGCGACACACCCCACGCGCTTCACTAATCACAGGCGCAACATTCGGCACAATAGTCACAGATTCACCAACTGTTGCAAACAGGCAAGCGCCGGATTGGGGTGGCTGTGTACCGGGTATTTGAGGCTCTCGACGAGCTCGTCGCGATTGTCGAGGAGGCGCGGAGTGTGCCGATGACCGCGGGCTGTGTCGTGCCGCGCGGTGACGTGCTCGAACTCCTCGACGACATCAAGGACTCGATCCCGGGCGAGCTCGACGACGCTCAGGACGTCCTCGACCAGCGCGACACCCTGATCGGTGACGCGCGTGAGCATGCCGAGACGACAGTGGCCAAGGCCGACTCCGAGTCCGAGGCCGTGCTCGCACACGCCCGTGCCGAGGCCGACCGAATCCTGTCCGAGGCCAAGGCCCAGGCGGATCGCATGGTCGATGAGGCGAGCTCGCACTCGCACTCGCTCGTCGAAGACGCCACCGAGGAAGCGCGCCGGCTGCAGACCAGTGCCGCCCGCGAGTTCGAGGCCGTCACCGGCCGGGCCCGCGCCGAGGCGCAGCGCACCATCGACGCGGCGAACAACACCTACGACAAGTCGGTGGCCGACGGCATCGCCGAGCAGCAGCGTCTGGTGTCGGAGACCGAGGTCGTCGGTGCGGCCAAGTCCGAGGCCGAACGCATCATCGACGCAGCTCACGCGGAGGCGGACCGCCTGCGCGGCGACTGCGACGTCTACGTGGACGAAAAGCTGGCCCAGTTCGAGGAGATCCTCACCGGCACACTGCGTTCGGTGAACCGTGGACGGCATCAGCTGCGTACCGGTGCGGGCATGCACGACTACGTCGAATACCCCCGCAGCGTGGACGAGCCGGCACGCGATTCCCGCGGCGACAACTCACGCTCGCGTGAGACGTCCACCCGGAATTCCTACGACCGCGACCAGGGATCCCCGCTGGCGGTGTGACCTGCCGGACAGCCGATCCGGCGCACACCGTGGCGTCGGTCGATGATTGGCGATCGCGAGCGTATGGTGCAGTTTGTGTCTGATCATGCTGTGACATCAGAAACGTCGCACGGGCCCGGTTCGGCGCCACGGCGCGATCCCTTCGTCCTCGACGTCCGGTCGCTCGGTCGGCGCCCGGGCACCATGTCCGAGGTGCACAAGACGGTCGCGACCCCCGACAAGCTCGGGGTCGAGATGATCGGCATCCCGGCCGGCTCGGACGTCGATCTCGATCTCCGGCTCGAGTCGGTGAGCGAGGGAATCCTGGTGACCGGCACCGCGTGCGGTGAGACAGAGGGGCAGTGCTCCCGCTGTCTCGAGCCGATCGACGGCACTGTCACGGTGTTCCTCACCGAACTGTTCGCATACCCCGACAGTGTGACCGAGCAGACCACCGAGGAAGACGACGTACACCGCATCGTCGACGACCGCATCGACCTCGAGCAGTCGATCATCGATGCGGTCGCGCTGGAACTGCCGATGTCCCCGCTGTGTTCGGAGGACTGCCCGGGGTTGTGTCAGGTGTGCGGCATCCGTCTCGCGGTCGCCGAACCGGGCCATGCGCACGAACTGATCGACCCCCGCTGGGCCGGCCTCGCGAACAAGTTCTCGGAACTCTCCGACGGTGAAGCATCCGAGACGGACGCGAAGCCCGACACGCAGGAACGTCGTGACTGAGGCGACCCGCGAGGACGGTCGGCGTGCCGCGCTGCTCGCCGCCCTCGACACCGACATCCCCGAAGACCTTCTGACGCTGGCGCTCACGCACCGCTCGTACGCCTACGAGCACGGGGGTCTGCCGACCAACGAGCGTCTCGAGTTCCTCGGCGACTCCGTTCTCGGCGTGGTGATCACCGAGCGCCTGTACCTCCATTTCCCGGATCGTCCCGAGGGCGAACTCGCGAAGATCCGCGCGAGCGTGGTGAACATGCACGCGCTCGCCGACGTGGCCCGCGGCCTCGGCGACGAGGGCGGCCTGGGCAAGTACCTGTACCTCGGTCGTGGCGAAGAAATGACCGGCGGTCGCGACAAGGACTCGATCCTTGCCGACGGCCTCGAATCGCTGTTCGGCGCCGTGTTTCTCAGCCACGGCCTGGAGACCTCGCAGCGGATCATTCTGCGTCTCTTCGACGAACGCATCGAGAAGGCCGGACAGCTCGGCGCCGGTCTGGACTGGAAGACGTCGCTGCAGGAGCTGAGCTCCGAACGCGGCTACGGCCCACCGCAGTACCAGATCTCGTCCACCGGCCCGGACCACAACAAGGAGTTCACCGCGATCGCGATGATCGCGGGGGAGAACCTCGGTGAGGGTGTCGGCCGCACCAAGAAAGAGGCCGAGCAGCAGGCGGCGGCCCACGCGTGGAGGGCGCTCACCGAGCGTGCGGAGGCTTCGTCGTGACGTCGGCCTCGTCGTGACCTTGACTGTGCATGCCTGAACTCCCCGAGGTCGAGACCGTCCGGATGGGTCTCGAGAAGCATCTGACCGGGCGGACGGTGACCGCGGTCGAGGTCCTCCATGCTCGTGCCGCCCGTCGCCACGTCGGCGGCGAACCAGATCTGATCGGTCGCCTGGCGGGCAAACACGTCACCGGGGTGCGTCGTCGCGGCAAGTACATGTGGATCGACGTCGCCGACGACACCGATCGTGCCGCTCTTGTCGTCCATCTCGGTATGAGCGGACAGATGCTCATCGCCCGAGACGGGGCGCCCGACCACACCCACCTCCGCATTCGCGCGACCCTCGATGACGAGAACGAACTGCGTTTCGTCGATCAGCGCACCTTCGGCGGCTGGCACCTGGACGACTACGCGGTCTCCGATGACGGCGCCGACGTCCCGGTGTCGGTGGCACACATCGCCCCCGACCCGTTCGACCCTGCTTTCGACGCCGCAGCCGTCGTATCCCGTATGCGCGCCAAGCACTCCGAGATCAAACGGGTCTTGCTCGACCAGACCGTCATCTCCGGCGTCGGCAACATCTACGCCGACGAGGCGCTGTGGCGCGCCCGGCTGCATGGTAGACGCATCGCCGAGACGATCTCGCGCAAGAAGTTGCTCGAACTGATCGACGCCGCCACCGCGGTGATGACCGAGGCGGTCGAGGTCGGGGGCACGTCCTTCGACGCGCTGTACGTCAACGTCAACGGCCAGTCGGGCTACTTCGAACGATCTTTGAATGCCTATGGGCGCGAAGGACAGCCGTGTCGCCGCTGCGGGGCCATCATGCGCCGGGAATCTTTCATGAACCGCAGCTCGTATTTCTGCCCGAAGTGCCAGACTGCTCCGCGGCGTCGCGCCCGCTGAGTCGGTAGTACTTCAGTGAATGTTGTCGCCGTGTGAGAGCGGCGTAGGTGCCGTGCTTGCCTACGAGCTCGTGAGGACACGTACAGATCGGCGCTCACCTGGTTGCGCAAGGAGGTGCGGCGCCGTGGAGCAGCGCGGCATCCTGCATTGGCTACGCTGCGATCGAGAGCGACGTGAGCATTGAAAATTCGGCGCCTCCTGCTCCATCAACCTGCTGAACTCGGCTCGCGAGTGGTCCACGGGTTTCTATACCCGCGGCTCGGAAACATAAGGCTCGCGGTAATGACGAGTCAGTAAGGCCGCGAGCGTTCCGCGGAACGCTCGAAGCGCCTTGGCCAGCTGTTTTGTCGGTGGGCGACGCTACGTTGTTCGTATATTCGTTCGAACAGCTGGGGGCTTCGTGTCTGTTTCGGTGCTGCACGGTGAGAATGTGTCGTCGATGTTCGATGGCGCGGATCCGGCATCTTTGTCCGATGATGCGTTGGAAAGCAGAGTGCTGGGTTATGCCGCGCAGATCACCGCGCTTACCGCCGAGTTCTTGTCTCTGGTTGCGGAGTTGGATGAGCGGCAGTCATGGAGGGGGCCGGGTATTCATTCGCTCGCACACTGGTTGTCGTGGAAGGCAGGTGTCTCGCAACGCACGGCGCAGGAGCAGGTCCGGGTGGCGAAGGCTTTGAAGGAGTTGCCGTTGATTCGGCAGGCGTTCGGTGCGGGGCGGTTGTCGTATTCGAAGGTGCGAGCGCTGACGCGGGTGGCGACCCCGCTGCGTGAGAAGGAGCTGGTGAACCTGGCGTCGTCGTGTACGGCGTCGCAGCTGGAGCGGGCGGTACGTGCGATGGGACAGATCGATCGGGATCGTGGCATCGAGCCGGAGAATCGCCCGCCGGTGGAGTCGACGGGCCGGTGCAAGTGGAATGCGGACGGCTCCTTGTCCGTGTCGCTGACGCTGTCACCGCTCGATGGTGCCCGGTTCCTGGCCGGTGTGGTCCGTGCCGAGTACGAGCGCACCCGTACCTGCGACGATGCGGATCTGCCCGCGGTGTCGAGCGTTCCGCGGAACGCTGCGGGTGAGTCGGAAACCGTGGGTGGTGAACGGGGCTCCGAGGTCGGGCCGGCGAAACGCCGGGACCTGTGGCGGAATGTGCCGTCGAATCTGGCGCCGGCGGTGGTGGCGATGGCCGACATGGTGCACGACGGGATCGCGATGCCTGATCTCGCACCGGGAGCCGAGATCCTGATCCATGTCGGTGAAGGTGAGGAACCTGCTCACCTCGATGATGGGCCGGCACTGTCGGAGGCCGAGTTGGAGGAGGCGCACTGCGGTGCTGCGGTTCGGAAGGCGTTGTCCAGCAGGGTTTCCGGCGCACCAGGAAAGTTGGCGTTGCTGGGCTTGGGGCGTAAATCACGAACGCCGAACAAGGCACTGGTCAGGGCGTTGTTCCTCAGAGATCGGTGCTGCCAGACGCCCGGCTGTGAACGCACACGGCATCTGCACGCCCATCACGTGGTGTTCTGGTCGGCTGGTGGGGAGACCGAGTTGGACAATCTGATCCTGTTGTGCGGAAGCTGTCACCGTGCGTTGCATCGGGGTGAATTCAATATCACTGGCCATGGCTCGCAACGGTTTTCGTTCCACATGCCAGGTGGTTCGGTGATCGAGGTGAGCCCATCGACACGCGCGCCAGGACTGTGGCAGCCGGACAGGCGGATCGCGGCGGATGCGACGGTGCCCACCGGTGGCGGCAAGCTCGACCTCGGGTATGCGACCGAGGTGATCTACGCGGTGTGGGAATGGAAGGAACGCAACGCAAGCCGCGAGGTGACAGCGGCCTGACAACCCGCCCGGCTCGTCAGGATCCCGGCGCGCCGGCGGAGACGCCGACGACCCGGAGCATCCTCGTTGCCACTTCCCGGACCAGGTCTCGAAGCTCCTCGGGCTGCCCGATGACGACATCGGCTTCCATGACAGCGATGATCGGCGGCAGCCAGTCGAGGCTGTCGGCGCGGATCTCGACGCGGTGCCAGGGCGGGCTCTCGCCGGGTGACCTATCGATTGCTTCGTTGATGCGCTCGATCCGAGCGCGAGACGGTGTGCCGGCCCGTTGCGATAGCGCAGGTCGACCACGCGTCGAAGATGCACGGCCTCTGCCAGCGTCAGCATCACGGCGGGGTCCGGATCCACCGCGCGTCGGGAGGCTGGTCGCATCAACCCGAGGAGCAGGTCGATCCGTCTCGTGTCAGCCGCCGGCAGCGCCCGCATGATCTTGGCCATCGCCGTCTGAGCGCTCAGATCGGCCTCGCCGGCGGCAGATCGGCCGCGGGCGAGGCCGAGGAAGACCGCCACTGCCTCCTCGTTGCTGAACATGAGCGGAAGGACGCGTCGACCTGCCGCGAGTCGGTATCCGCCGTACCGTCCGCGGACTGTCTCGATGGGGATTCCCGACTCGATGAGCCGACCCACGTCTCGGCGCACCGTGCGCTCGTCGACTTCGAGGCGTTCAGCCAGTTCGCCGACGGTGCGTTGCTGCGCTGACTGCAGTAAGTCGAGGAGTCGCAGCGCCCGCGCGGTGGTGTCGGCCTGCACCCGATGTTCGCCGAGATCCGCACACCGTCCGGGACGCTGGCCGTGGCGAGCACCGCCACGGTCCCGCTGCTCGGCGAGGGCGTCGCGGAGGCGCGTGCGAACCACAGTGTCGCCCTCGACTTCCGTGTCGACGACGTCGACGCCGTGTACGAGGCATTGCGCGAGGTCGTCGAGGTGTTCGTCAACGAGCCGACAAACATGCCGTGGGGCAATCGTTCGCTGCTGGTCAGAGACCCGGACGGCACTTTGGTCAATTTCTTCACCCCGGTCGGCGTGGAGACCGCCGGGAATCTTTCCTGATCCTCGGCTCTTACTATGGTCAGCGGTGCCAGCGCCACCCCGCCGCCTGAGAGGACTCATCCCAGCATGACGATCGAACAGAACACCGCCGCCCCGGCCGGGACCGGCGAGCCGGCGCACACCGACCTCTGGGTCGAGCGCACCGGCACACGGCTCTACACCGGGCGCAGCTCACGCGGCGCCGAGGTGCTGATCGGCTCCCAGGACGTTGACGGGGTCTTCACGCCGGGCGAACTACTCAAGATCGCGCTCGCGGCGTGCACCGGCATGTCATCGGACCGTCCGCTGTCGCGTCGCCTCGGCGACGACTACGACGCCACCATCCGCGTCAGCGGTGACGCCGACCGCGAGAACGAGGTGTACCCGCGGATCTCCGAGATCCTCGAGGTCGACCTCTCCGAACTCGACCCCGAGGCGGCTCAGCGTCTGCTCGTCGTCGTCGAACGCGCCATCGACGCGGTGTGCACGGTGGGCCGCACCATCAAGGCCGGCGCCGAGGTCGACCTGAAGATCGTGACGGACTGACCCGATGAGTACCGACCCCGTCCGGCTGTCCGCGTTCGTGCACGGGCAGGTCCAGGGCGTGGGCTTCCGATGGTGGACACGGTCGCGGGCGCTGGAGCTCGGTCTGGTCGGTTACGCGTCCAATCAGGCCGACGGACGGGTGCACGTCGTGGCCGAGGGACCCCGAGACAAGGTGCTGGCACTGCTCGACGCACTGCGGTCGGGGGAGACCCCCGGACGGGTGGATCTGGTCGTCGACAGCCTCGACCCGGCGCGTGGAGACCTGACCGGCTTCGTCGAACGGTGAGCGCTGAACGGTGAGCGCTCCCCGAAACGCGTCGCGATGGTGAGTAGTCTGTACCGTCGTGCACCTCAAAAGCCTGACCCTGAAGGGCTTCAAGTCGTTCGCCTCGGCGACGACCCTGCGCTTCGAGCCGGGTATCACGTGCGTCGTCGGTCCCAACGGCTCGGGTAAGTCCAACGTCGTCGACGCCCTGACCTGGGTCATGGGCGAACAGGGCGCCAAGGCGCTGCGCGGCGGGAAGATGCAGGACGTGATCTTCGCCGGCACGTCCGGACGTCCGCCGCTGGGACGGGCGGAGGTCACGCTCACCATCGACAACGCCGACGGTGCGCTGCCCATCGAGTACTCCGAGGTCTCGATCACCCGCCGCATGTTCCGCGACGGCGCCGGCGAGTACGAGATCAACGGCAGCACCTGTCGCCTCATGGACGTGCAGGAACTGCTCTCCGACTCCGGTATCGGCCGCGAGATGCACGTCATCGTCGGCCAGGGCCGGCTGTCAGCGATCCTCGAGTCGCGTCCCGAGGACCGTCGTGCGTTCATCGAGGAGGCCGCAGGCGTTCTCAAGCACCGCAAACGCAAGGAAAAGGCGGTCCGCAAGCTCGACGCCATGCAGGCCAACCTGGCGCGTCTGACCGACCTCACGGCCGAACTGCGGCGTCAGCTCAAGCCGCTCGGCCGACAGGCCGAGGTCGCCCGCCGGGCTCAGACCGTGCAGGCCGATCTCCGCGACGCCCGGCTGCGCCTCGCGGCCGACGACCTGGTGATCCGCCGAGCCGAGATGGCCGAACACGCCGCCGTCGAAGACGAGGTGCGGCGCCGCCAGGACGAGGTGGCCGCGCAGCTCGACGAGGCCAACGCGCAGGTCACCGAACACGAACAGCACCTCGCCGAGGTCACCCCGGCAGCAGCCGCGGCGAGCCGCGCCTGGTTCCGGTTGTCGGCGCTCGCCGAGCGCGTCGACGCAACGCGCCGCGTCGCCGCCGAGCGCAGCCGCTACCTCAGCGAATCCCCGACCGAGGCCACCGGACCCGATCCCGAGGAACTCGAGGAAGAGGCCCTCGAAGCCGCCGAACTCGAGGCCGAGCTCACCGAGGGCGTCGAGATCGCCGCCGAACAGCTCGAGACGGCCCGCGAGGTGCTTCGTGAACGCGAGTCGATCGCCGAGGCCGCGGAAGCCGCACATCTGGCCGCTGTCCAGGCCATCGCCGACCGTCGAGAGGGGCTGGCCCGTCTCGAGGGACAGGTCGACAACCTGCGGACGCGGTCGGAGTCGACCGACGCCGAGGCCGACCGCCTGACGGCCGCCATCGCACACGCCACCGAGCGCGCGGAAAATGCTGCATCGCAACAGGATTCGGCGGCGGGTGAACTTGCACAGCTGGAGGCCTCCGAGCAGGCCCTCGACGAACACCACGAGCGGTGCGTCGCCGCACTGAACCTGTCCAACGAACGTGTCGCGACCCTGCAGGCCGAGCACCGCGAGGCGGAGCAGTCCATCGCCTCGCTGTCGGCACGCGTCGAGGCCCTCGCGATGGGTCTGGAACGCAACGACGGTGGTGCCTGGCTGCTCGACAACGCACCCGACGGTCTGCTGGGACCGATGTCGGAGCTGCTCACCGTCGAACCCGGTTTCGAGACCGCCATCGCCGGCGCGCTCGGCCCCGCGGTCGACGGCATCGTCACCGTCGACGGCATGGCGGCCGTCCGCGCCCTCGAGGCCCTCAAGTCCGGTGACGGGGGACGGGCCGCGCTGATCTGCGGCGGCCTCAACGAGCCCGTGCGCCAACGAGACGTCATTCTTCCCGACGGTGCTCGGTGGGCCGCGTCCGCGGTGACCTGCGGGCCGGAGATCCGCAACGCGATCGACACCGTCCTTGCCGACACCGTCGTCGTCGACGACCCCGCGCAAGGACTCGAGATCGCCCGTCGCCTCGGCGTGCGCGTGGTCACCCATGCCGGTGACCGGATCGGCCCGGCGTCGATCGAGGGTGGCTCGTCGCGTCGCCCGTCGACGCTCGAGGTGCAGTCGGCCATCGACGCCGCCACCGAGGAACTCGCTGCCACCCGGCGCCGCGTCGAAGAGCTCGAAGCCGCACTCGACGGCGCGCTCACGGAACAACGCGAGCGGCGGGAGGCGGCGGAGGAGGCGCTCGCCGCGCTGCACGAATCGGATTCGAGTGTCGGCGCCGCCTACGAGCAGATGGCCCGACTCGGCCATGAGATCCGCACCGCCCGTGCGGAGGCGGATCGCTTCACGCGTCAGCGCAACCTGCTGGAGAAGAACCGCGCAGAGACCTTGGAGTCCCTCCACGAACTCGAGGAGCGCCTACGGCTCGCTCGTGACGAATCGGATTCGGGACCGGAGATGGCGGCCGACGACTCGGAACGGTCGACGGCCGCGGCGGCGGTCGGGATCGCGCGCGGCACCGAGATGGAGGCGCGGCTGGCGCTCCGGACCGCCGAGGAACGCCTCGCCTCGGTGCGCGGCAAGGCCGACTCCTTGCGTCGGGCCGCCCAGCGTGAGCGCGAGGCTCGGGAACGGGCGCGTCGTCAGGACGAGATCCGTCGGCAGGCCGCGGGTGTCGCGGCGGCGGTCGAACGGGCCGGTGCCCAGGTCGCCGAACGACTCGCGTCCGCGGTCGCATCGGCGCAGGCAGGCCGCGACGAACTCGAGGAGATCCGGATCGCGCGGTCGGCGACCCTCGATGAACTGCGCGTACGGGCCGGCGAGCTGACCACCACGCTGAACTCGTTGCGCGACACCGTCCATCGCGACGAGGTGGCCCGCGCCCAGGTTGCCCTGCGCATCGAGCAGCTCGAGGAGCAGATTCTCGACACGTTCGCGATGTCACCCGACGACCTGATCGCCGAATACGGTCCCGACGTCCCGATGCCGCCCTCGGCCCTGGAGATGCAGGAGTACGAGGAAGCCAAGGCGCGCGGAGACCAGGTGGTGGCCCCGGCGCCCATGCCGTACGACCGCGCCACCCAGGAGGCCCGCGCGAAGAAGGCGCAGAAGGACCTCAACACCCTCGGCAAGGTCAACCCTCTCGCGCTGGAGGAGTTCGCGGCGCTGGAAGAGCGCTACAACTTCCTGTCCTCACAGCTCGAGGACGTGAAGGCCGCCCGGAAGGACCTGCTCGACGTGGTCGAGGAGGTGGACGCCCGCATCCTGCAGGTGTTCACCGAGGCCTACGCCGACGTCGAGCGCGAGTTCGGCCAGGTCTTCGAGACGCTGTTCCCCGGGGGCGAGGGACGGCTCGTGCTGACCGAGCCCAACGACATGCTGACCACCGGCATCGAGGTGGAGGCACGACCGCCGGGTAAGAAGGTGAAGAGGCTGTCGCTGCTGTCGGGCGGGGAGAAGTCCCTGACCGCGGTCGCGATGCTCGTGGCGATCTTCCGCGCCCGCCCGTCCCCGTTCTACGTCATGGACGAGGTCGAGGCGGCGCTCGACGACACCAACCTGCGCCGGCTCATCAAGCTGTTCGAGCAGTTGCGGGAGAAGTCGCAGCTGATCGTCATCACACATCAGAAGCCCACGATGCAGATCGCCGACGCCCTCTACGGCGTCAGCATGCGCGGGGACGGCATCACGACCGTCATCTCGCAACGCATGCGCGGCGTCAACATGCCCGTGGCTCAACAGGAGGACACCAGCCAGTGAACACCGGAATCATCATCGGGATCGTCATCGCGGTGGTCGTCATCGCCGCGCTGATCGCGCTCGGACTGGTGCTGGCGCGTCGTCGTCGCATCTCGCTGTCCGACACCAAGACGCAGCCGGAGATCGTCGACGGCACCACGCGTCAGGTCGACCGGTCCGGGGGCTACCAGGCGGGGTCGGGCTTCAGTTTCAGTCGCGGTGACACAGCCCTCGCCGAACCGCCGGCCCGCAAGCCGGAACCGCCGCGCAAGCCGCAACCCGAGCCCGAGCCGCCGGTCCAGCCGGTCGAGGAGCGCACCGACGTCGACGGCCAGCCCACGGTCGGCGATGACGCCGCCGTCCCGCGCGACTCCCACCGCCGCGGGATCACCGAGGTGCCGCTCCCGGACGTGATCGAACCGGCCGAGGCAGAACACGCGACCACCGAGCCCGCGACGACCGAGTCGGAGACGACCGAGCCGGAGGCGAAGGTCGCAGAATCGGAAGCGGCGGCGCCGGAAGCAGCCGAGGCCCCGGTCGTCGAGCCGCCGGCCGTCGAAGAGCCGGTTGTCGAGGTTCCCGAGACCGAAACCCCCGAGACCGAAACCCCCGAGACCGCTGCCCCCGACGATGCGTCGGGTGCGGTGGCGGTACCGCCGCGCGAGGAGATCGCCCCGACTGCCGGGCGGCTGGGCAAGCTGCGCGGGCGGTTGTCGCGGTCGCAGGGTGCGATCGGCAAGAGCGTGCTCGGTCTGCTCGGTGCCGGCGACCTCGACGAGGACAGCTGGGAAGAGATCGAGGACACGCTGCTGATGGCCGACCTCGGGACGGCCACCACCATGACCGTCGTAGAGAACCTGCGTACCGAGCTGGCCGCGAACCCGGTGAAGTCCGCCGCCGAGGCGCGGACCCTGCTGAAGCGTGTGCTCATCGAACAGCTCGACCCGACCCTGGACCGGTCGATCCGTGCGCTGCCGCATGCGGGCCGTCCGGCCGTCGTGTTGGTGGTCGGGGTCAACGGCACCGGCAAGACCACGACGACGGGCAAGCTGGCCCGCGTACTGGTGGCCGACGGCCGTCGCGTGCTGCTGGGTGCCGCCGACACCTTCCGTGCGGCCGCGGCCGACCAGTTGCAGACGTGGGGTGAGCGGGTCGGTGCGGAGATCGTGCGCGGCAAGGAGCAGGCCGATCCGGCTGCCGTGGCGTTCGACGCGGTCGACCGCGGAATCGCCTCTGGTGTCGACGTCGTCATGATCGACACCGCGGGACGCCTGCACACCAAGACCGGCCTGATGGACGAGCTGGGCAAGGTCAAGCGCGTGGTGGAGAAGAAGGCGCCCGTCGACGAGGTGCTGCTCGTGCTCGACGCCACCGTCGGCCAGAACGGCCTGATGCAGGCCCGGGTGTTCGCCGAGGTCGTCGACATCACCGGGGTGGTGCTGACCAAGCTCGACGGCACGGCCAAGGGTGGCATCGTCTTCCACGTCCAGAAGGAGCTCGGCGTGCCGGTGAAACTGGTCGGTCTGGGCGAGGGCGCGGACGATCTGGCCCCCTTCGAGCCGGAGGCGTTCGTCGACGCACTGCTGTGAGACCCGCGCGGTGAGGAGCCGCCGATGATCGACGCACTGGTGTGAAACCGATTCGCGATCGGCAATCGCGGGCTAGAAGTGCTCGGACGAATCTGAGACGGCCCTCAGAAGCGTCCTCGCGATTTACCTGAGTGAAATATAAATCGCTCATCGGGTTACGTGCCTGAAACGTGAAGGCACCACTGCTGAAACCGAGTGCCGACAGTCTCTTTGGAGGCGCCGAGCCGTCGGCGCATCCTGAGGAGGTTTCTACAGTGGTTTTGGCGCTGCCAGAAGAAGCGTTCGGCGCATTCGACACCGGCGACACCGCGTGGATCGTCACGAGCGCCGCGTTGGTGCTGTTGATGACACCCGGACTCGCGTTCTTCTACGGCGGACTCGCTCGAGGCAAGTCCGTCCTCAACATGATGATGATGTCCTTCATCTCGCTGGCCACCGTCAGCGTCGTGTACGTCCTCTGGGGCTTCTCGATGGCTTTCGGCAACGGCATCACCGGGGATGACGACATCGCCGGCCTGTTCTCGAATCCGTTCGCGCTCTTCGGGTCCGGCCAGCTGGCCGACGTGATCCCCGGCCCGGACGACACCGAGCTGGTCGTGACCGGCGGCATGACGATCCCGTCCTTCGTGTTCATGGGCTTCCAGCTCACGTTCGCGGTGATCACCGTGGCCCTCATCTCGGGCGCGCTCGCCGAGCGCGTCAAGTTCGCCACCTGGACGGTCTTCACCGTCATCTGGGCGACCATCGTGTACTTCCCGCTCTCCCACATGGTCTGGGGCGGCGGCATCATGTCGGGCGCCGAGAACGGCTTCGCGTCGTGGATGTTCGGCAGCACCGACGGTGAGGCCAACGTCGCACCGATCGACTTCGCCGGCGGCACCGTGGTCCACATCAACGCAGGTATGGCAGCTCTGGTCCTGGCACTGGTCGTCGGCGCCCGTGCCGGATTCGGCCGCACCGCCTACCGTCCGCACAACATCCCGTTCGTCATGCTCGGCGCCGCGCTCCTGTGGTTCGGTTGGTTCGGCTTCAACGCCGGTTCCGAGCTCGCGGCCGACGCCGTCACCGGTCTGGTCTGGGTCAACACCACCGCTGCCACCGCTGCCGCGATGATCGGCTGGCTCGCAGTCGAGCTCATCCGCGACAAGCACGCCACCAGCGTCGGCGCCGCCTCGGGCATCGTGGCCGGCCTGGTCGCGATAACCCCGGCCTGTGGTGCGCTGACCCCGGTCGGCTCGCTGATCCTGGGTGTCATCGCCGGTGCCCTGGCTGCCCTCGCCATCGGCATGAAGAACAAGTTCGGCTACGACGACTCGCTCGACGTCGTCGGCGTCCACCTGGTCGCCGGCCTCTGGGGCACCGTCGGAATCGGCTTCCTGGCCAAGGACGTCGGCCTCTTCTGGGGCGGCGACTACAAGCAGCTCGTCGTGCAGGTCGTGATCGCGCTGTTCGCCCTCGTGTTCACCGGTGTCCTGACCGCGATCATCGCCTTCGCCCTCAAGCCGCTCGGCTGGCGCGTCAGCGATGAGGACGAGAAGAGCGGCATCGACGAGGCAGAACACGCTGAGACTGCCTACGAGCTGGCATGACGCTCGAGCCAAATCGCTACTACGCTGACACCCGTGGAGAGGGATAACAAATGAAGCTGATCACTGCAATCGTCAAGCCGTTCACGCTCGAGGACGTCAAGGCCGGCCTGGAGCAGGCGGGAATCCTGGGCATGACCGTCAGCGAGGTCCAGGGTTACGGACGCCAGAAGGGCCACACCGAGGTCTACCGCGGCGCCGAGTACTCGGTCGACTTCGTGCCCAAGGTCCGCGTCGAGGTCGTCGTGGACGACTCGGCCGTGGACAAGGTCGTCGACGTGATCGTCGAGGCCGCCCGTACCGGCAAGATCGGTGACGGCAAGGTGTGGGTTTCGCCGGTCGAGTCGGTGGTGCGTGTCCGCACCGGCGAGCGCGGCGGCGACGCTCTGTAAGTGAGCTCGTGCCCTTTCTGAACCCCAGCGCGGCCCCGCGTTCGACGATGAGTCGGGCGTGGGGCCGCACCGTTCAACCCCCGAGACCGAGGAGCCTCCCGTAGCCGCCACCGACCTGGCCAAGACCCGCCGGCAGCTCACCGAGTCGAGCCGGAACGGGAAACTCGACGCACCGGCGCTCCGCCAGGTGCTCGTCGACCTGCACGAGTTCTGGCTGACCAGCAAGGGCGCCGAACTCGGCATCAAGCCCCACAGCGGATTCGCGATCGTCGCGGTCGGCGGTCTGGGGCGCGGCGAACTGCTGCCGTACTCCGACCTCGACCTGATCCTGCTGCACGACGACATGCCCGTCGAGCGGGTGTCCGAGGTCGCCGACGGGCTCTGGTACCCGTTGTGGGACGCCAACATTCCCCTCGATCACAGCGTCCGGACCGTACCGCAGGCATTGCAGGTCGCCGGCGACGACGTGACCGCAGCCCTGGGCCTTCTCGAGGCCCGCCACATCGCCGGCGACGAGGACCTGTCGAGCCTGCTGATCGGCGGCGTACGCCAGCAGTGGCGCAACGACATCCGAAATCGTTTCCCCGACGTGGTCGCCCACGCGCAGGACCGCTGGCGACGCGCCGGCGACATCGCGCACCGCGCCGAACCCGATCTGAAGAACGGTCGGGGAGGTCTACGGGACGTACAACTCCTCGGTGCCCTGGCGATCGCCCAGCTGACCGACGGGATGGCCAGCCTCCGACCGGATTCGCCCGGCGCCGGGCCACAGGTCGCCTACCAGCGACTGCTCGACATCCGTACCGAGCTGCACCGCACGGCCGGCCGTCCCCGCGAGCAGGTGCGCGCCCAGGACGCCGACGAGATCGGCGCCGCACTGCGGATCGGGGACCGGTTCGACCTGGCGCGCGTCATCAGCGACTCCGCCCGAACCATCAGCTATTCCATCGATGTCGGTCTGCGGACCGCGGGCAACGCCCTCCCACGGCGTGGGCTGGCCAAGCTGCGCCGTTCCCCGCTGCGTCGTCCGCTCGACGAGGGCGTGGTCGAGCACAGTGGTGAGATCGTGTTGGCGCGCAACGCGATTCCGAGCAAGGACCCCGGACTCATCCTCCGCGTGGCCGCCGCCTCGGCGCGGACGGGCCTGCCGATCAGCGCATCGACCCTGAGCCGACTGGCCGACTACGCACCGGAGCTGCGGGAGCCGTGGCCGGCCGAGGCGCGCAGCGACCTGCTGGTCCTGCTCAGCTCGGGCCACCACATGGTCGACCCGATCGAGGCGCTCGACCGCACCGGGCTCTGGGGTCGGCTGCTGCCGGAATGGGGTGCGGTGCGCGACCTCCCGCCGCGCGATGCGATCCACACCTGGACCGTCGATCGTCACCTCGTGGAGACCGCGGCCTACGCGAGCTCGATGACGACGCGGGTCTCGCGGCCCGATCTCCTCGTCCTCGGAGCGCTCATCCACGACCTCGGCAAGGGGCGGGGAGCCGACCACAGCATCGTCGGCGCCGAACTCGCGGTCCAGATCGGCAACCGGTTCGGTCTGTGGCCGCAGGACGTGACGATCCTGTCCGACATGGTGCGGCATCACCTCCTGCTGCCGCAGGTCGCGACGCGCCGCGACCTCGACGACCCGGCCACCGCCGAATTCGTCGCGACCACACTGGGTCACAACCGGGTGCTGCTGGAACTCCTTGCGGCACTGGCCGAAGCGGATTCGCGGGCGACCGGACCCGGCGTGTGGGGGGAGTGGAAGGCCTCACTCATCGGTGAGCTCGTCCGGCGGTCCATGCGCCACATCGACGGCGTCCCACCGGCCGTGCCCGAGCCGTTGACCCCCGAGCAGTTGGCGATCGCCGCCGAGGGGGACTTCGCGGTCCGGCTGGTGCGCGCCGACGGGCAGCACACCTACGACGTCACGATGGTGGCGCCGGATCAGCCCGGACTGCTGTCGAAGATGGCCGGGGTGCTCGCGCTCGGCGGTCTGCGCTCGCACAAGGCCTGCGCCCAGAGCCACGACGGCAAGGCGATCAACTCCTTCATCGTCGTGCCGATGTTCGGCAGTCCGCCCGACGCGGGTCTGCTCCGCCAGCAGCTCATCGCCTCGGTGAACGGCAAGATCGACGTCCTCGCGCGCCTCGATGCGCGCGAGCGGGACTCGCCGATACCGACGATCGCCTCGGTCAGCACCCTGCCCGGGACGGTGGTGAGCCTCGGGGCGAGTGCCGGCAGCACCGATCCCGACGTCGACGGGGCGGGTCACCCGAAGAACGCCGTGCCCGCACTGTTCGCGGTCGCGCCGCCGCGGGTGACCTGGCTCGATGCCCCGGAGCCCGACGCCGCCGAGGGTGCGGTGCTGCTCGAGGTCCGGTCCGACGACCGGATCGGGCTGTTGAGCCGGGTGAGCTCGGTCCTGGAGAGGAACGGCGCCGACATCCGGTGGGCGAAGGTCTCGACCCTGGGTGCGACCGTCGTCGACATCTTCAGCCTGCGACTGGCAGAGGACACCGAGGAGATGCGTGCAGCGCTCAGCGCCGCGATCATCGCGGTGTGCCCGCCGCCGCAGCCCAAGCGTGACGAGGAGGACGGGCCGCAGACGCCCGGCGGGACGGGACGGTCCGGAGTGCCGATCTCCTAAATGGAATGACCGGGGAACCACATGGAAGGATGGGACCCATGTTCGATTCCCTCTCCGACCGGTTGACCGGTGCCCTGAAGGACCTCCGCGGCAAGGGGCGGCTCTCCGATGCCGACATCGACCGCACCTGCCGTGAGATCCGGCTCGCCCTGCTCGAGGCCGATGTCTCGCTGCCGGTGGTGCGCGCCTTCATCGCGCGGATCAAGGAACGGGCGAAGGGTGCGGAGGTCTCCGCGGCCCTGAACCCGGCCCAGACGGTCGTCAAGATCGTCAACGAGGAACTCATCGGCATCCTCGGCGGCGAGACCCGCCGGGTGCGGTTCGCGAAGAACCCGCCCACGGTCATCATGCTGGCCGGTCTGCAGGGTGCCGGTAAGACGACACTCGCCGGCAAGCTCGGTAACTGGCTCAAGCAGCAGGGGCACACGCCGCTGCTGGTGGCCTGTGACCTCCAGCGTCCGGGCGCGGTCTCGCAGCTGCAGATCGTCGGCGAGCGGGCCGGCGTACCGGTCTTCGCCCCGCACCCGGGCACCAGCGTCGGTGGGGAGGGAGCACTCGGCGTCACCTCCGGCGACCCGGTCTCGGTCGCCCGCGCAGGTGTCGAGGAGGCGAAGACCAAGCACTACGACGTCGTCGTCATCGACACCGCCGGCCGCCTGGGTATCGACTCCGAGCTGATGAAGCAGGCCTCCGACATCCGCGATGCGACCACGCCCGACGAGGTGCTGTTCGTCGTCGACGCGATGATCGGTCAGGACGCGGTCTCCACCGCCGAGGCCTTCGCCGACGGCGTGGGCTTTACCGGCGTCGTGCTGACCAAGCTCGACGGCGACGCCCGCGGCGGTGCCGCACTGTCGGTGCGCGAGGTCACCGGTCAGCCGATCATGTTCGCGTCCTCCGGTGAGAAGCTCGAGGACTTCGACGTCTTCCACCCCGACCGCATGGCCAGCCGCATCCTCGGCATGGGCGACGTGCTCAGCCTCATCGAGCAGGCCGAGCAGCACTGGGACGCCGAGCAGGCCGAGGCCGCCGCGGCCAAGATCACGCAGGGCGAGCTGACCCTCGAGGATTTCCTCGAGCAGATGCTGATGATCCGCAAGATGGGCCCCATCGGCAACATCCTGGGCATGCTCCCCGGCGCCGGCCAGATGAAGGACGCGCTGTCGCAGGTCGACGACAAGCAGCTCGACCGGGTCCAGGCGATCATCCGTGGCATGACCCCTGCCGAGCGGGACAACCCGAAGATCATCAATGCCTCGCGCCGGCTGCGTATCGCCAACGGCTCCGGCGTGACCGTCAGCGAGGTCAACCAGCTCGTCGACCGCTTCTTCGAGGCCCGCAAGATGATGGCCCAGATGTCGGGTCGCATGGGCATGGGCGGGATGAACCGGAAGTCCAACCGCAAGGGCAAGAAGGGGAAGAAGGGCAAGGGACGCGGTCCCACGCCGCCGAAGGTGCGCGGGGGCTTCCCGGGGATGCCCGGTGGCATGCCCGCCGGCTTCCCGGACCTGTCCAACATGCCCGCCGGACTCGACCAGCTGCCGCCGGGTCTCGAGGGCATCGACGTCTCCCAGTTCCAGCCCAAGAAGAAGAAGTAGCGATGGGTGGCCCGGCGATGGATGGCCCAGCACCGGATGTCACCGCCCGCCACTACCGGGGCGCCGACCCGCTCACCGGCGAGCCGATCGAGTTCTGGGTGTCCGGTGAGACCATCAGCCACACGTCTGTCGCTGACGCCGAGACCGTCGTCGACGCCGGCTGGATCCTGCCGGGGCTCGTCGACGCCCACAACCACGTGGGCATCGCGCCCGGGCTCGGCGTCGACATCGAACAGGCCCGCGGTTACGCGTACGCCGACGCCCGGACGGGGACTCTGCTGATCCGTGAGGTCGGGTCGCCGCTCGACACCCACCCGCTCGACGACGACCCCGCATGTCCGCGGTTCATCCGTTCGGGCAAGCACATCGCCCGGCCCAAGCGCTATCTGCGCGACTACGGTGTCGACCTCGACGACCCCGACAAACTGGCCGCCGAGGTGGCGCGCCAGGCGCAGGCCGGTGACGGCTGGGTGAAGATCGTGGGGGACTGGATCGATCGCGAGGTCGGCGACCTCGCGCCTCTGTGGACACGAGACCAGATCGAGGCCGCGGTCGCCGTCGCGCACGAACACGGCGCAAGGATCACCGCCCACGTCTTCGGTACCGACGCCCTGGTCGACCTCATCGGGGCCGGTGTGGACTGCATCGAACACGGCACCGGGCTCACCGCCGATCTGATCGATCAACTCGTCGACAGCTCGATCGCGTTGGTGCCCACGATGATCCAGGTGGAGAACTTCCCGGGCATCGCCGACGGCGCCGAGCGGTTCCCGACCTATGCCGCCCACATGCGCAAGTTGCACGCCGACGCACCGAAGGTCTTCGCATCCGCCCGCGAGGCCGGCGTGGCGATCTTCGCCGGTACCGACGCCGGCGGATTCGTCGAGCACGGGCGCATCGTCGACGAGATCGAGGCCCTCTCGCAGGTCGGTCTGGGCAACGCCGGGGCGATCGCTGCAGCCTCCGTGCAACCTCGGCAGTGGCTCGGCGCCGACCTTCTCGCCGACGGCGACCGCGCCGACTTCGTGGTCTACCGGGAGAACCCCTGCAATGACCTGGGCGTCCTGCGTCACCCGCTCGCAGTGGTGTCCTCGGGCCAAAACATTTTGTGAGCAACACCACAAGGCGACCGCTGGTTGCGCTTACCTACTGCCGCGTAAGGTAGCAACCGCGTTGCACAGGTTCGTAAGGGGACGAACCGAACAGCACAGTGCAGACCCCGCCGAAACCGGGGGTGGAAACGGGGTTTCGGTGGGGGTCGCGCAAGCCTGGGGGCCGATCAATCGGTAGGCAAGTGGCGTTTGCGACGTACGGCATGTGGTTGTTCTCGCGGGGTGGACAACCACATGCCGGTTTCTTTTCCGGCAACATTCGCCGGACTCCGTCCGGCCGACCTGACGGATTTCTTCCCGGGGCCTCTGTTCTGGCAGAATGGCTCGACGGTTCGTCGGATACGGTCACGGCCGCCCGACGGTCACACCGAAACAGACGCAAAACCGGGTCCACCATTCCGGGTGGATCGCAGAATTGCGCAGTGACCACACGAAAGTAGAAGAAGACATGGCTGTCAAGATCAAGCTCACGCGGCTCGGCAAGATCCGCAACCCGCAGTACCGCATCGTCGTCGCCGACGCTCGGACCCGCCGCAACGGCCGGGTGATCGAGACCATCGGCAAGTACCACCCGAAGGAAGAGCCCTCGCTGATCGAGGTCGACTCCGAGCGCGCCCAGTACTGGCTGGGTGTCGGCGCACAGCCGACCGAGCCCGTTGCCGCGATCCTCAAGGTCACCGGTGATTGGCAGAAGTTCAAGGGCCTGCCGGGCGCCGAGGGCACCCTGAAGACCGCCGAGGCGAAGCCGTCCAAGCTCGACCTGTTCAACGCTGCGCTCGCCGCCGCCGAGAACGAGCCGGTCGCCGCGGCCACCACCCCGAAGAAGAAGGCCGCCAAGAAGGACGAGGCCCCGGCAGAAGCTGCCGCCGAGGCCCCCGCCGCCGAGGGTGACGCGTGAGCGCTGTCGTCGCCGACGCGGTCGAGCATCTCGTCCGCGGAATCGTCTCCAACCCGGACGACGTCCGGGTCGACCTCGTCACCGGTCGTCGTGGACGCCTGGTCGAGGTCCACGTGAACCCCGACGATCTGGGTAAGGTCATCGGCCGCAACGGTCGTACGGCCACCGCCCTGCGCACCCTCGTCTCCGGTATCGGCGGACGCGGCATGCGTGTCGACATCGTCGACACCGACCGCTGACGGCCGACTCGCAGGACGAACGCATCGTGGATCTCGTCGTCGGACGCGTCGTGAAGTCGCACGGCATTCGTGGCGAACTCGTCGTCGACGTCCGAACCGACGAGCCCGAACTGCGTTTCGCTCGCGGCTCGGTGCTGCGCGGCCGACTGCCGCGCGGTGGCGGAGAACGTGGATTCACCGTGACAGCCGCCCGGGAACATTCCGGGCGGCTGTTGGTGTCTCTCGAGGGCGTCGCCAGTCGCGATGCGGCCGACGCCCTGCGCGGCACCCTGTTCCTCATCGACTCCTCGGATGTCGAGCCGTCGGACGACCCGGACGAGTTCTACGACCACGAACTCGAAGGCGTCCCGGTCCAAACCGCCGACGGCACCGAGGTAGGTGTCGTCGAATCGGTGCTGCACATGCCCGGCGGCGAACTGCTGTCGGTGCGCACCCCCGACAAGCGTGAGGTCTTGATTCCGTTCGTGCGGGAAATCGTGCCGACGGTGACCCGCGAACTCATCGTCGTCGACCCGCCCGAGGGCCTCCTCGATCCGGACTCGGCCGACGGCGCGAAGTGATGCGCCTCGACATCGTCTCGATCTTCCCCGAATATCTCGACCCGCTCCGGGTTGCGTTGCTGGGCAAGGCGATCGACGCCGGCCGGATCAGTGTCGACGTCCACGACCTGCGGAACTGGACACACGATGTGCATCGCAGCGTCGACGACTCGCCGTACGGCGGCGGACCCGGCATGGTCATGAAACCCGACGTGTGGGGGCCGTGTCTCGACGACGTCTGCCCCGACGACGCGCTTCTCGTCGTCCCGACCCCGGCCGGTGTGCCGTTCACGCAGGCGACCGCCCAGCGGTGGAGCACGGAGAAACATCTCGTCTTCGCCTGCGGACGCTACGAGGGCATCGACCAGCGTGTCTTCGACGACGCGGCCCGTCGGGTACGCGTCGAAGAGGTCTCCCTCGGCGACTTCGTCCTCATCGGCGGCGAGGTCGCGGTCATGGCGATGATCGAGGCAACCGTCCGGCTGATCGACGGTGTTCTCGGGAATCCTCGCTCGCACCAAGAGGATTCGTTCTCCGACGGGCTCCTCGAAGGGCCGAGTTACACGCGTCCGGTGAGCTGGCGAGGACTCGACGTCCCGCCGGTGCTCCTCAGCGGCGATCATGCGAAGGTCGCGCGATGGCGACACGAGCAGGCGCTCGAACGGACCCGCGCCCGCCGGCCGGACCTCCTCGCCGGCCCTGTGAATCCCCACGAAGACCCGGAGTCGGATCCCCGCTAGGATTCGGCACAACTCGAGCACACGGGGGTGTTATGCAGGGCTATGAGGCCATGGTCGAGGAACTCGACCGTCAGCGTGCCGAACTCGCGCAGACCCGTGCCGCGTTGTCGGAGCTGACCTCCCGGGCGGTCAGCCGCGATCGGCTCGTCGCCGTCACCGTCAACGCACGCGGTCTCGCCGTCGACATCTCGATCGATCCCACCGCCTTGCGTCGCTACCGTGCCGACCAGCTCTCCGAACTCCTGACCACCCTGATCGCCGAAGCGGACCATGCGCTGACTTCGCGGCGCGCCGAACTTCTCGTTGCGGCAACGGGTTCGGGGTTGGACTACGCCGACGCGCGTCTCGACCCTGCCCGTCTCGACACCGCCCGGACTACCGGATGACGGCCGGAGGACGCCGAAACCGGGTGGCCGCGGACGTGGGTACCGCGGCGGATTTGTCCGCCCGGCTGGCCAATGCCGAGTCGCGGCTGGGCACCGTGCATTCCGAACTCGTCGAACTGCTCGCCGACATCGACACCGCGGTCGGGGTCGGGGAGGGCGCCATGGCCTTCCGTCGCGGTTTCGGTCCCGCGAGCGCCGACGCGAGCGACCTGCTCTGTTCCGCGGTCGCGCGTCTCGCCGAGCATCGGCGGGCACTCACCACCGGTGTCGAGTCGCTCGCCTCCGCCGATGCCGACGCCGCGGCCGCCTTCGAACCCGGTGATCCCCGGTGAACTCGGCGTCCCGACACATCGCGGACGAACTGGCACCGGGCGTGTGGCCGGGTGCGGATCCGACGTCGCTCCGGGAGGCGGCACGACGCGCACGGGCCCTCGCCGAAAGCGTGGAGCGGGTCACCGACGTGGTCGTCTCGGCAACCGCCGCGTACTCCTCACCGGCCGGCGGCGGCGCGGCCGTCGAGGGGGAGTTCGCCGACGCTCTGGTCGACGGGCTCGGCCGGGTCACCGGCACCGGGCCGCAGTCGCTGCCGCATGTCGCCGAACGGCTCCGCGCGATGGCGGCGTCGTTGGACACCTATGCCGACGTCGTCGTGGAGACCGAACAGCAGATGACGACGATCGCCCTCGTCGCCGACCGTGACCGGCAGCGGGCGGAGGTCTTCGCCGAGGTCGGGGACGACTCGTGGCGGGTGAGTGCGGCAAGTGCCGGTCGTCTGGCCCTGACGGCTGCCGGTGACGACTACACGCAACGGTCGGAGGACGCCGGGCAATCCGCCGGCGGGACCCCGCCCGCGGCGACCAGCGGGATGATGCCGTTCGCCCCGATGGGTGCAATGGGCGCGGCCGGAGCGGCCGCCGCCGGGTTCGGTGCCGCCGTGGGTGCTGCCTCGCGCACCGACCGGGACACCACCGGGGGAGACCTGACCTGGCTGAGACGCCGCGCCGACGCCGTGCAGTCGACGGTGCCGACGACCATCGCGGGCTGGTTCCGGACCGCGGTCGGTGTCGGTGTCGGGGCCCGCGGGCGTCGCGTGGTGGTCGTCGGGACCAACGATCCGCAGCCCTACCAGCGCGCGGGGCTCGAACTCGCCGACGACGAGGCGTTGACCGCGAACGGGCGGGCGCCCGAACTCGCGATCGTCGAACACATGACGAGTTCGGGGATCACCCCCACGGCCGTCGCCGCCGCCACGCCGATGGATTCGGCGACGGTGGCGGCGCTGCAGGCCGCCGGCGTGGTCGCGATGGCACCCGGTTCGTCGCGCTGACCGGGGATTTCGTCGGACCGGGGTGTCTCTGGCACAATAGTCGGGTTGCCTGTCCCGTGTGACGGGCACCGACGACTCGGAGTATGAACCGGTTCGAAGCCGTACGGCCCGCCAGGTTCCTCTGCTCAACGTTCACGCCAGAATAGGACCCAATCAATGAACACGCTCGACTTCCTCGACAAGCAGTCCCTTCGCGACGATGTCCCGGAGTTCGGCCCCGGCGACACCCTCGACGTCCACGTCAAGGTCATCGAGGGCAGCAAGGAACGCGTCCAGGTGTTCAAGGGTGTCGTGATCCGTCGCCAGGGTGGCGGCGTCCGCGAGACCTTCACCGTCCGCAAGGTGTCCTTCGGCGTCGGCGTTGAGCGCACCTTCCCGGTGCACAGCCCGAACATCGCCAAGATCGACGTCCTCACCCGCGGTGACGTCCGTCGCGCCAAGCTTTACTACCTGCGCGATCTGCGTGGCAAGGCCGCAAAGATCAAGGAAAAGCGCTGACGCGTCTACCCTGACGAGGTGGCCGACACACAGCGACCCAGCGACGATCGCGACCTTGACACCGAAGGCAACGACGGTGAGAAGCGTCCCTGGCGGTTGAAGTCCGATCCGGACGAGACCGCCGACGCCAAGAGCAAGTCGGGCTCCGGCTCGCTCTTGCGCGAGGTCGTGATCATCGTGGGGTGCGTCCTGCTCCTCACCTGGGTGCTGCAGACCTTCATCGGTCGGCAGTACGTCATCCCCTCGGAGTCGATGGAGTCGACTCTGATCGGTTGCGACGGGTGCACCAACGATCGCATCGTGATCGACAAGCTGGTCTACCGTTTCGGTGATCCGGAGCCCGGTGACGTCGTGGTCTTCAAGGGCCCGTCGGAGTCGTGGAACGGCGCCTGGGTGTCGCCGCGCTCGACGAATCCGGTTGTGCACAAGGCGCAGGATGCGCTGTCGTGGTTCGGTTTCGCCCCGCCCGACGAGAACAATCTCGTCAAGCGTGTGATCGCGACCGGCGGACAGACCATCGAGTGTCGCAACGACGAGGGTGTCGGCGTGAAGGTCGACGGCAAGCCGCTGCGCGAGCCGTACATCAACATGGAGTTGCAGCGCGAAACCCTCGCGGCCTACGGACCCGATTCCGGTGTGAGCGACAAGCTGCCGCCGTGTCTGGGCCCGGACTTCGGTCCGATCAAGGTTCCCGAGGGCAATGTGTGGGTGATGGGCGACAACCGCCTCAACTCACAGGACTCGCGCTACCACGTCGACGACCAGTACCAGGGCACCGTCCCGGTCAGCGATATCCGCGGCAAGGTCCGGACCATCATCTATCCCTTCTCGCGGATCGGTGGTGTCGGTTCGATCGATCCCCAGCAATGACCATGTGGGGATTGCGCACACCATGAGCCGCTGGCCACCGCGTTCGCCCGTCCGTCGTGCAGCCGGACTACGGACCTTCGAATTCGCGCTCTACCGGCAGGGCCTCGGTCCTGTCGCCGGGGTCGACGAGGCCGGTCGCGGCGCGTGCGCCGGGCCGCTGGTGGTGGCGGCATGCGTGCTGAAACCGACGCAGCTGGCCTCGCTCGCCGACCTCGACGACTCCAAGCGGCTCACCGAGAAGACCCGCGAGACGCTGTACCGATCGGTGACCCGGTACGCACACGCGTGGAGCGCGGTGATCATCGACGCCGCGGAGATCGACCGGATCGGCATCCACGTCGCGAACATCGAGGGCATGCGCCGGGCCGTCGCGGCACTCGACGTGACTCCCGGATACGTGCTGTCCGACGGGTTCGTGGTCCCCGGCCTGACCGCGCCGTCGCTGCCGGTGATCGGGGGAGACGGGGCCGCGGCCTGCATCGCGGCCGCGAGCATCATCGCGAAGGTGACAAGGGATCGGATCATGGTCGCGATGGACGCCGACCTGCCCGGGTACGATTTCGCGATCCACAAGGGATACAGCACAGCTCTTCACATGTCCCGCATCGATGCGGCGGGACCGTCACCACAACACCGCATGTCGTACCGGAACGTCGCGGCACGAGTGGTCTCCAGTGCAAACGACAACAGGGATAGGCTTACAGGATGAGTGCTGAGGATCTCGAGAAGTACGAAACCGAGATGGAACTCTCTCTGTACCGCGAGTACAAGGACATTGTCGGTCAGTTCACCTACGTGGTGGAGACCGAGCGGCGCTTCTACCTTGCCAACGCGGTCGAGATGATTCCCCGCAACACCGACGGCGAGGTGTACTTCGAACTCCGGATGAGCGACGCCTGGGTCTGGGACATGTACCGGCCGGCCCGCTTCGTCAAGCAGGTTCGCGTCATCACCTTCAAGGACGTCAACATCGAGGAGCTCGAGAAGCCGGAACTCCGGCTTCCCGACGAGCCCTGAACACTCCTGGGGTGAACGTGCCCCGAGACGTCGACGACACCATGTTGGTGAGTCGGTAGTTCTCCACAGATTCGGCCGCGGCGGGTGTACTCCCGCCGCGGCCGAGTCGTGTTCGGGGACCCTTCAGAGCATGAGCAACCGTCGTGCGCACGTGGGCAAGCTGGGGGAGGACATCGCCGCCGAGTTCGTCGGTTCACTGGGGTGGGTGGTGCTGGAACGCAACTGGCGCAACCGATATGGCGAGCTCGACCTGATCGCCGTCGACCCCCGTGGCCCGGCCGGTCCGGCGCTGGTGGTCGTCGAGGTGAAGACACGTGCCAGCCGCACCTTCGACGATGCCGTGATGGCCGTGACCCCGGGCAAGCTGGCCCGGATGCGTCGGCTGGCCGGTATCTGGCTCGCGGGCCAGGAACGAGGCTGGCCACAAATCCGGTTCGATGTCATCAGCGTGCAGTTGGACGGCCACACCCCGGACGACCCCGCAGCGGCGCACGTCAGGCACCACCGCGGAGTCCACGAGTGAGTAGTCGTCGGCCGGGCGTCTACAGCTTGCCGAGGTCGGAGCGGATGAGCATCACGTTGTAGTCGCTCCAGCGTGAGGCGTTGAAGTACAACTCTTTTCCGGTGCCGGTCAGTGCCGGCGAGGTCGGCAGCATCATCGGCCCGTAGACCACCGGGTTGCCGGGGGCCACGATGTTGCGCGGCGAGCTCCACGGGCCTTCGGGATGGTCCGCGGTACGGAGTTTGATGCCGTTGTCGCCGTCGAGCATGATGTATTTCTTCAGGTACGGGCTCCACGCCACGGAGAGTTCGCTGACCGGCTGACGGACGACGACGCCCTCGGTGTCGTGGATGTCGCTGATGCTGTCGACCCATCCGATGCGCTCGCCGGACCAGTACTGGTACTTACCGAGGTCGAGGATGTCCTCCGGTTTGAACCGCGCCAGGAATGCAGCGCCGAAACGGCCGTTGGGCGTACCGAACTGGTAGATGTAGTCCTCTTCATCGGTGCCCGGCCGTCCACGCATGTATGCGTTCTGCTGGAACTTGCCGTTGTTGACGTCGATCGCGCGCAGGTTGCCGGGTAGCTCGAGGTCGATCGGAGCGTTGATGAGGATGGTGTCGGGGTCGCTGACCCAGGTCTGACCGTTGTCGTCGGAGTGGGCGATACCCGAGTAGTTGGTGATCCAGTTGCCGGCCGTACCCCAGGACCGCACCGACATGTAGTTGATGTACTGCCGGAACCCGCTGCCGTGGGGGAGCGAGATCGCCGCGGTGGGGATCGTGGTGACCTCGATGTTCGAGATGCCCAGGGACGGAATGAGTTCCTCGGCGTAGTTCGCCCGGCCCCGGATCACGGTCCCCGAGTTCTCGTCGCCGGCGACGCCGTTCGGGATGGTGATCTTCCCGTCGCTGAAGTCGTCGTCGTTCGTCCGCAGCAGGACATTGTGCCGCCATTCCTGACCGACGGCGGTGCAGTTGCCGAAGCTGTCGCCGAACGCCATCAACGTCTGCCCGCGGCCGTTGTCCCAGGCGATGCCGAGGTCGGTGCCGCTGATGCCGAAGCGGTCGTAGGTGTCGTTGTTGCTGCGCGGACCGGTGACCCAGCTGAGGACCTTGGAGATGTTCCCGTTGTAGACGGGCAGCGGGCCCTGGGGCCCGGCCGCAGGGGCATTGGTGCTGCCCGACGAACCGGTTCCGAGGAGACTCGAACCGGCGCCGGAGTTACCGCACGGCGCGGCTTCTGCGATGCCGGTACCGGCGGTCAGGACGATCGCGGAGGTACCGATCGCGAAGGCTCCCGCCAGCGCCAGTCGGACACCTTTGGTGAAACGGCTGGGCACTCAAGACCTCCGTGTGACAGGTGTTACTGAAGTTATGGACGTGACTATTGTTACTAGGGTTGTGTCACGGAAGGCCCCGAGATCGGTCACGATCCGATGTCAGCGGATGAGGTGGCGCTTCTCCGAGTCGGTGCGCGACTGCCAGCCGACCCGTTCGAGTTCGGGGACGTCGTTCTCTCGTTCGGGATAACCGATGCAGAGGTAGCCCACGAGTTTCCAGGTGGGTGGGACCGCGAGTGCGGCGGCCACCTCGTTGGGTTCGAGGATGGACACCCAGCCGATACCGACGCCGCGGGCCCGGGCGGAAAGCCACAGGGTGGTGATGGCCGTGACGACCGAGTACTCGAGTGTCTCCGGCACGGTGTGGCGACCCAGGCCGTGGCCCTGGTCGACGTCGGGTTCGCAGAAGACGGCGAGATGAACCGGTGCGTCGTCGAGGCCGGCGAGCTTGAGTGACGAATACAGTTGCGCGCGTTCGCCGGTGTAACCGTCGAGCGCTTCGGCGTTGCAGCGGACGAAACTGTCCCGCACAGCCTCTCGCGCCGCCTTGGTTCGCACCTCGACCCACCGCCAGGGCTGACTGTTGCCGACGGACGGCGAAAGCTCCGCGGCCGCGATGAGCTCGGGGAGAAGATGCGGCTCGAGCGGTTCGCGACTGAACCGACGGACATCCCGTCGCCAGCGGAAGAGTCGGCTCAGGTCGGCGACGAACGCGTCGTCGAAAATTCCGTCACACATCGGTTGTCGAGCTTAGCGAGGGCGTGCGATCAGAACGGCACGGGTCCGTCCTCGTCCTGCTGACGTTCGCGTTCCCGCTTGTTACGGGCGCGTTCGGCTCGCCGTCTGGCGTGTTTGTCTGCCAGCCGGTTTCGAGTGGGGCGAGGGTCGTCGCCGGTGATGACCCGTGGTGTGGGTGGGGCTTGGGCGGCTTGTTCGAAGCGGATGCGGCGCAGGTTGGGGAACAGATCTTCGAGGGTTTCGGCGTCGCCGCGGATGCGGTAGCCCTCTGGGGTGACGTACTCGGTGACCAGACGGCCGTCGTCGTCGCGGTACTGGACGTCGATCCAGTTGCCGAAGGTTTTGTGCAGGTGCCCGTACCGGCATTTGGCGTTGAGGTTCTCACTGGAGGTGAGTCCACCGCGGGTCGGGCGCTGACGGTCGAACTCGGCGACGTGGTCGAGGTCGCAAGTGAAAGAGGACTGCTCGCACCCCGGTTCGGTGCAGTAGCCGTCGCGGATGCGGACGAAGTCGGCACAGGCGGTGGTCGGGCGGTACGGGTCGGACGGCTGGGAACCGGGATAGACGACTACCACATCCGGTGACGTTGCTTCGGCACCGTTCGGCGCGGTCGGCTCAGCGATCGGTGCGGCTGCGGGTTGCGGGCGTCTGGCTTCGCGGTCGTGTGCGTCACGCTCGTAGTGCTTGCTTACCGGCGAGGGCGTTTCGGCCGCAACTCGTGTGGGTGCCGTGCGGACCGGAGTCACTGGTTTGATGGTGGCGTCGGGTCGGTGGGCGAGGTCGCGGACGTGCTCATCGGAGATGACGCCGTGCCCGTCGATCCAGCCGATCCCGGGTGCGCCGGCCAGTGTCGCGGCATCGGTGACGACGTGGATGACGATCTCGCTGCGCACCGCCGCGACCGCCGGCCGGGGTTCGGGAACCTCGGCTGTGCAGTTGTCACGATCGCAGCAGCATTCGAACAGAGTGCCGGTCAGCAGGGCGAACATGGCGTCGGAGTTGCGTTGTCCGACGGTGCGGCCGTCGTGCTTGCACACCGAATCTGCCAGCACGCGAACGGCCTTGGCGGCGATACGCACGTTCTCCGCGGCCATCACTCCGGTGATCTCGGCGGTGCCGTCGTCGAGGGTGTGGGTATGCATCCCGCGGTTGTCGAGCGCTTCTTTGCGGCGTTCGCGGACCAGGTCTGGGTCGTGACGGAAGACCAGGCGGTCGACCATGTCGCGCAGCCGGGCTCGCGTCCAAGAGCCCTTTCTGTTGCGGAGAGTGGCGGCGATCTCGGCGTCGAGGGTGGGAGTGATCGATGAGTCGGGCGGGACGAGTGCGGTGCGGGACGCGATCACCTGCACCTGCCAGCGGGTGGTGATTCCGTCGCGCAGGGTGTCGAGCACTTCGGGCAGATTCTCGTGCAGTGAGATCGTCTCGTCGACGAGGATCTCCGCCTGGCGACGGGTGATACCGAGCTGCCGCATGACCCGCAGG
The DNA here is from genome assembly GCF_023218005.1 of Gordonia sp. C13. NCBI lineage: Bacteria > Bacillati > Actinomycetota > Actinomycetes > Mycobacteriales > Gordoniaceae > Gordonia > Gordonia sp. C13. Next base: position 423,891 of record NZ_JALPSY010000001.1, on the reverse strand, counting down.
ACGCAGTCGGCTTCACCGGTCATGATGATCCCGCCGTCCAGAGTGCTGCGCGTGGCGATGCAGCGTTCGGCGATGGCATGCACCGCCCGATACCGGTTCCACCACTCGGACGATTCCCGACGCTGCGAAGCTCTCAGTTCCTCCATGAGTGAGTTCATGTCGGCGTCGTAGGGGTGGGCAGGATCGATCCCGGCGAGATACCCGCCCGGTAGATCGCTTCGATTCCCCGACACCCTGCCCCCAGAAGTGCTGCAGCGCCAGCCTGGTCAGCCGACTCATCTGCTGACAACCAATGTAAACCCGACCACCGACAAGAACTGATCCCCATCCACAGGATTCATCCGTTACGCAATTGTGTAGCAACAGTATTCGTCGGATTGATGTCGCACGCGACACTGATCTGGCGACGCGAACTCAGCCAATGTCGCGCCGCCGGAGCGACATCGCACGCGACTTCGTTGTTGAAATTCGCTCGACTCAGTACGCGCCGATGCAAGAACATTTTCGAATGTCCGAGTACGAGAAAGTCACACGCTTCGAGGTCATCGATCACACGACCGGTGGTCGCGGTCGCGTCTACACCCGACATGACGTCTCGATCGAAGTGAGCTATTAGGACGACGGCCGCACGCTCAAGGTGTTCATCGACGATCCCAAGCCGTAGCTCGATTCAGATACTCAGCGGTGCCGGCCCGGTGGTGGCGCGGACGACGAGCTCCGGCGGTTGTGCCGACGACGACGTCGGGAGCCCGTGAATCAGGGTGAGCATCGACTCGACGGCGCGAACGCCCATCTGGCGCAACGAGATCCGGACCGTGGTCAGCGGAATGAAGAGTTCGCGTGCGATGGGGATGTCGTTGAATCCGATGATCGAGACATCTTCGCCGGGGGTCAGTTCGCGATCGCGGAGGACGCCGAGCGCACCGATCGCCGCCTCGTCGTTCATCACGAACACCCCGGTCGGTGGGGTCCCGGACGCCAGGAGGGACTCCATCCCGCGCCGGCCGGCGGCGGCGTCGAAGCCCTCGTACCGGATGGCCTCGTCGGCGAAGGGGATTCCGTGTCGCGAGAGGGCGGCCCGGAATCCGGACAGGCGGTCGGCCGTGGTGCTGACCCAGGACGGTCCCCCGATCACACCGAGCTTGCGATGACCGAGGTTGATCAGGTGGCTGCCGGCGATGTCGCCGCCGAGAATGTCGTCGCTGGTGGAGTGCACGGCGGCGCCGCTGCGGCGGTTGACCAGGACGACGTCGATCCCGCGCGAGGCGATCTGTTCGATGTTGTTGTTGTCCAGTCGGGCATCGCCGATGATCAGGCCGTCGACGGCCCGGCCGAGCAGCAGCGACACCTGACGTAGTTGCTCCACCGGGTCGTCGCGGGTGTTGGCGACGAACGTCGCGTACCCCGCGGCGTTCGCGGTTTCCTCGACGGCGTCGTACACCGTGGCCAGAACGGCGTCGGTCAACTGCGGGACGAGCACACCGAAGGAATGGGAGCGGCGAGTGGTGAGGCTGGCGGCGTTGGGGTTGGGGACATATCCCAACGCCTCGGCGATCTCGAGGATGCGGATGTCGCCGGGGGTGGCGTTGGTACCGTCCTGAGCTGCCCGACGAAGCGCGCGGGACACGGTCGACACGTGGACACCGGCCTCCGTGGCGATCGTCTTGAGCGTCACCGCGCTTCGACTGCGCGGCGGGCGCACTGAGTCAGTCGGTCGCATTCGTCTCCAATCCCTGGCAGATGCCGTCGATGATCGTGTGGGCCCACGGGAGTGGTGCGTTCCGCTGCCGGGATCACCCATTCTAGCTAAGATGCAACCGATTGCAGCGAAAGCAGTCGATTCCGGGGCGCTTCTGGTCGCCCCACGTCCCCAACCAGGTCGAGGTGACCTCACACAATGACATTCTCGGACGGAACGAATTCAGGCGGAACGGGTTTGGGTGGACTGAACCCACCCTCCGGGGCGCTGACGCTGGCTCTGGTGCAGCAACAGGTACCGCGGGTGCGGTCTCGTGAGGACATCATGGCGGTCACGCGCTCGGTCGCGTCGATGGTGTCGGAGATCGCGGGGGCGTTCTCGAATGCGGATCTGATCGTCTTTCCCGAGTACAGCCTCCACGGTCTGCGCAAAGACGCCTGGGCGGACGACTCGCTCATGCTGGACATCGACGGGCCCGAGGTCGACGTGCTCCGCCAGGCGTGTGTCGATGCCGGCCGGTGGGCGTGCTTCAGCGTGATGGAGGCCAACCCGTCCGGTGCGCCGTTCAACGTCGCGATCATCGTCGACGATCGCGGTGAGATCGTCCTCTACCAGCGCAAACTACATCCCTGGGTACCGAAGGAACCCTGGGAGCCCGGCGACCAGGGGATCGCGGTGTGCGACGGACCCCACGGGTCCAAGCTCGCCGTTCTCATCTGTCACGACGGGATGTTCCCGGAGGTGGCGCGCGAAGCGTCCTACCTGGGGGCGAATGTGCTGCTGCGTACGGCCGGATACAAATTCCCCTTGGCTCAGGCGTGGCGGATCACCAACGAGGCCAATGCGTTTCACAATCTCTCCTTCACCGCGTCGGTGGCTCTGGCGGGGGAGGACGGCAACCACATCGCCTCGATGGGGCAGGCCATGGTGTGCGACGTCGACGGCACAATCATCGCCTTCGGTGACGGAACCCCGAATCGAGTCGTCACGACCTCGATCGTGCCCGCCGCCGCCGATGCCGCACGCCGGCAATGGGGAGTGGAGAACAACATCTACCAACTCGGCCACCGAGGCTTCACCGCGGTGGCCGGGGGTGCGCGGGACTGCCCGTATACCTTCATGAAAGACCTGGTCAAGGGCGAATATCGCGTGCCGTGGGAAGCCGATGTGGAGGTGACCGACGGCACCGGTGAGGGCTACGGCCCGGCACGGGCACCGGGGTCCGACCAGGACACGGCCCGGGCCGGCTTGCGCGCTCCCGCGGCGAACCCGACGCCGTAACGGCTCTGTTAACAGTGGGCCCTTGGCGGCTCAGGGGTCGACAGAGAGAGATTTGTGTCATACGGTCGCTGCAACCGATTGCACAAGCGATTGCGATCTGCCAATCGACGAAGGAGGGCCTTTTGCCCGTGGATTCCCCAACTTCGGAACTGCGAGACATCGAGCTCGAGTCACTGTCCGATTCCGAGGTTTACAAACTACTTTCGATCGCGGTTCAACCGCGCCCGATAGCATGGGTGTCGACCGTCGGAACCGACGGAGTCGACAACCTGGCGCCGTTCAGCTTCTTCAATGTCGCGTCGCGGACGCCGCCCACGTTGATGTTCTCGATCGGGGAACGTATCGGGCACCCGGGGCGTGCCAAGGACACCCTGATCAACATCGAGGCGACCGGCGAGTTCGTCGTCAACATCCCGGCGCGTGATCATGCACGGGCGGTGACCGTCAGCCATGAGACCGTCGAGTCCGACATCGACGAGTTCGTGCTCGCCTCGGTGGAGAAACGTGATTCGACGAAGGTTCGGCCGAAGGCAGTCGCCAACGCGCTGGTGTCGTTGGAATGCACTCTGCTCCAGACACTTCCGATCGGGACAGACACCGTGGTCTTCGGCAGTGTGGTGGCCGCGACGGTGCGTGGGGACGCGGTCGACGAGCGTCTGTACAGCGATCCCGACGCGGGGCTCTGGCTCGCCCGTCTGGCCGGTCCGTACTACTCCGCGGTCGCCGGGGGAGTCCACCAGGATGCCGAGGGGTCGGAGCCGCGGGGCGCGGATCGTTGAGGCGGCTCGGAATCGGAGTGGTGCAGACCAGGGCCGATGGTGAGGACCCGGGTGCCCGCTTCCGCGAGATCTCCGGCCGGATCGACGAGCTCCGCGGTGCCGGGGCCGACGTCATCGTGATCCCCGAGTTCGCCATGACCGGTTACGACCTGACGGTCGACCAGCGAGGGATCGCGGCCGACGCCTCGCTACGTGCGCGAGATCTGTTGGGTCAGTGGGCGATCGCTCATCAGGTCACCCTGGTCACCGCGCTCCCGCTGCTCGACGACGACGGTGTGCTGTACGACGCCTCGATCATCCTGGCCGCGGACGGACGGCAGTACGTCGGCGCCAAGCGTTTCCTCTGGGGCGACGAACGCGCGACCTTCACGGCCGGCCGCGGGGCGGCGTTGCTCGCCGAGGTGGACGGAATCACCATCGGTGTGCCGATCTGTTATGAGATCGGCTTCCCCGAAGTCGTTCGTGAACTCGTCCTCGCGGGTGCCGAGATCATTGCGGTGCCAGCGGCTTTCGGTCGTCCGCGCCGCCACGTGTGGGAGCTCTTCACCAGTGCCCGAGCCGTGGAGAACGGCTGCATCGTGGCCGGTGCGGGACTGTGTTCGGAGAACCTGCGGGGTCAGCCGTTCGCCGGCCACAGCACCATCGTGGATCCGTTCGGTCGGCGCCTGGTGCAACTCGGCGACGTCCCGGACGCGGCGGGTGTGGTCATCGACCTCGCGGACATCGACCGCGCACGGGCGCAGCTGCCCTATCTGGAAGACCTGAAGTCGATCAATTCTTTTGCAGCGCTGGACAACTGAGAAACAACGACCAATAATGGACGTCGCGGGTTACGGTGAGGTTGTTAACGCACTGTGAACAAGCACCCGGACGTATTTACCCCATACGGAGTCCGCGTATAGCGTGGACGCAACCGATTGCACAAGCGATTGTCCGCCCTCTGGGCGCAACACGGTGATCGACCGTGCCGAGCCGCTACCGACGTCGTCACCCGGCCGGGATCGCACTACGGACCTATCGAACAAGGATGCACATGCCTGACCTACAGGGAATGGATCTTCTCGCCGCCTTCACGCAGGAACTCGAGCTCTGCAACGTGGCCAAGGGCGAACACGTGGTGGTGCTGACCGAGCCGACCAGCCGCGACGACTACATCGCCGCGGCCTTCGGCGCGGCACAGTCGCTCGGCGCGCACGTCCTGGTGTTGACCGCTCCCGGCGGTAGCCCGGCGCCGCTGCCGAGCACCCACACCGGTGCGGGGCCCGGTCTGCAGTCGGTGCTCGCCGACCAGGTCGCCCAGGACACCCTCAAGCGGGCCGACCTCGTCGTCGATCTGACCCGCGAGGGCTTCATCCACGCACCCGTGCAGCAGGAGATCCTCGCGGCCGGGACCCGGATCATCTTCGTCTGCGACGCGCCGGAGGTCCTGATCCGCAACATGCCCGCTCGCGCGGACAAGGACCGGGTCCAGCGCGGCGTCGACCGCATCCGGACGGCATCGACGATGAGGGTGACCTCCGCGGCGGGAACCGACCTGACGGTCGAATTGCGCAACAGCGCACCGGAATTCCAGGTCGGTTACGCCGACGATCCGGGGCGCTGGGATCATTGGCCGTCGACGATGGTCCTGTGCTGGCCGGAGATCTCCAACGGCACCATCGTGCTCGACAAGGGGGACATCGTCCTCCCGTTCAAGGAGTACGTGCGCGACACGGCGGTGCTGACCGTCAGCAACGGTCAGATCGTCGACGTCAGCGGAGGTGCCGACGCACGGATGCTCTCGTACTTCCTCGACGATTCCGACGACAAATGGGCGCGCTACCTGTCCCACATGGGCTGGGGTCTGATGCGGAGCGGCGACTGGTTCGCGACCGCGATGTACGCGAAGGACGAGATCATGGGAATGGACGCACGCGCCTATGCCGGCAACTTCCTGTGGTCCACCGGGCCACACCCCGTTCTGGGCCGGGATTCCTACGCCCACCTCGACATCGCGCAGCGCGGCATGACGATCACTCTCGACGGCGAACCGGTGGTCAGCGACGGCGCCCTCGTCGACGATCTGGTCACGGAGGGCTGAGGCAGATGGTTGCCACACAGTCCTTCGAGGTCATCGTCGTCGGCGGCGGACTCGGCGGTGTCACCGCGGCATTGGCACTGCGCCGCAGGGGACTTCGGGTCACCGTCCTCGAGGCCGCCAAGGAACTCGGCGAGGTGGGTGCGGGTATCCAGACCGCACCGAACGCGAGTCGCGTCCTCATGGGAATGGGGCTCAGGTCGAAACTCGAGGCGATCAAGACCGAACCCCTCGACCAGATCCGCCGGCGTTGGGCGGACGGATCGGTGATCGGCCAGACCTCGCTCGGCCGGTTCTGCAAGGAGAACTACCTTGCGCCGTACTGGCATTACCACCGGGCCGATCTGCACTCGGTACTCGTCCACGCCTGCAGCGATCCGGACCAGCCGGGCCCCGCGGTCGACTTCCGTACCGACAGCCGGGTCGTCTCGCTCGACCAGTCCGACCCGACACGCCCCAAGGTGGGCACCGCGGACGGGGAAACCTACAGTGCCGACGTCGTGATCGGCGCCGACGGTGTCCGTTCCTCCGTCCGCGACCTGGCGGGATTCGACGACACGCTGGTCTACTCCGGTGAGATGGCCTACCGCGCACTGATTCCCGGGGAGCGGATCTTCAAGGACCCGGCCACACGATTCGTGTTCGACCGATTCCAGTCGGCGATCTGGTACGGGCCGGACCGTCACCTCGTCCATTACCTGCTGCGCGGCGGCGAATACCTGAACGTCGTGGCCCTGGTCCCGTGCACCGATGAGGTTCGGGACAACGGACCGCGAACCGCGACGGCCGCGGAACTGGCTGCCCAGTACGCCGATTGGGATGAGCGGGTGCCGGCGATGCTGTCGAAGGCCGACGACGACATCCTTGTGCAGGCGCTGTACTACCGGCGGCGGGATCCGGTGTGGGTGACCGACCGGGTCGCCCTCCTCGGGGATGCGTGTCACGCGATGCTGCCGTACCAGGCGCAGGGCGCCTCGCAGGCCATGGAGGACGCCGCGGTCCTCGCCGAGGAACTCGGCCAGGTCACCCGGGACGGTATCGACTCGGCGCTGATCCGCTACGTCTCGCGCCGCGCGAAGCATGCCGGCATGGTCCAGGACGCGTCGTTGGCGAACATGTCGCTCTACCACCTGCACGACGGGCCCGAGCAACAGGCGCGTGACCGGAAACTGGCCGAGTTCGACGGCGAATCCGTCGTGTCGTACCGCTGGTTGTGGAGTGGGACGCCACTCAACGACCCCGACAACGAGAGCTTTGAGTACAAGTTCGCGAAATGATGCACCAACCCTGAAATCAGCTGTGCCGCAACGACGCGTCGGTTGATTGATCGTTGCGCCGAGGTAGATGCCCAGGCGCAGACCACTACGTCACACACGGAGTACACATGAAATCCGGCGAGAGCGTCGTTCAAGCACTGCCATGGAAATGGAATGTCCAGGGCAGGATCTTCATCATCGGTGGCCTGGGCTACATGTTCGACGCATGGGACGTCGTCCTGAACGGGTTCCTCACCCCACTAGTCGGCGACTACTGGGACCTCGATCTGGGTACCCGGAGCCTGGTGGCCACGGCGAACCTGATCGGCATGGCCATCGGAGCGGTGGTCTGGGGCAGCATCGCGGACAAGATGGGTCGCAAGAAGGCCTTCAGCGTCACGATGCTGATCTTCGCGCTCTTCTCGGTCATCGGCGCCTTCTCGGTGAACTTCGAGATGTTCATCCTCTTCCGGTTCCTCGCCGGCTTCGGCCTCGGTGGTTGCATACCAGTCGATTACGCGCTGGTCAGCGAGTTCTCGCCACGTCGGCTGCGCGGCCGCATCCTGGCCGCGATGGACGTGTGGTGGCCGATCGGAGGCACCATCTGCGGCGTGGTGGCAACGCTCCTGGTCCCGGTCGAGGCCGACACCCGGTGGCGTGCGATGTTGATCTTCATGGTGCTGCCCGCACTGTTGCTGTTCTGGGTGCGGCGGGGCATTCCCGAGTCGCCGATCTACCTCGCCCGGACCGGGCAGGCCGACAAAGCCCGTGCGGTGATCGACGACATGGTGGCGCGGACCGGAGCAGAGCCCGAGGTCTACACGATCTCCGATCCTGCTCCGGCGGAGAAGATGTCGTGGCGTATCGCGATCACCCAGCTGCGCGACGTGTGGCGGTTCAACCCGCGCATCACCGCGACGGCTTGGGCCCTGTTCATCACGATCATGTTGCTCTACTACGCAGCCTTGAGCTGGATGCCCTCGATTCTGCGTGAACAGGGCCACGGGGACACCGCGGCATTCGCCGGGACGACCCTGATGACCGGTGTGGGCATCGTCGGCGTCCTCACCTCGGCGTGGTTGTGCGAGGCCTACGGACGCAAATGGGTGATCGGGCTCTCGGGTCCGCTGGCCGGGCTGGCCGTCGCACTCTTCGCGGCCACCCTGAACGCCGGCACCATCTCGCTGGTCTTCCTCTGCATCTTCGGCTTCCTGATCCAGCTGACCATCCCGGTTCTGTATGCCTATGTCTCCGAGCTCTATCCGACCGAGATCCGGGCCAGCGGCTTCGGGTGGGCGTCGGCAGTGAGCCGCGTGGCCACCGGGTTCGCGCCGCTGTTGTTCGGCACCCTCCTGTGGCCGGTGGTTGGCTTGACCGCGACCTTCGCCATCGCCGGTGTGTTGGTCCTGGCCGCGGTGTGCTGGATGATCGTCGGATCGCCGGAGACGAAGGGACGTGAACTCGACGACATCGGCGTGGAACCGGAAACCCCCATCGCCGACGGTGTCACCTCGTGAAACCCTCGTCCTTCGGATATCACCGGGCTAGTTCGGTCTCCACGGCCTGCCGCCTCCTCGCCGAACTCGGTGAGGATGCCAAGATCCTCGCCGGCGGCCAGTCGCTCGTCGCGATGATGGCGTTCCGACTCGCTCGCCCGAGTGACCTCCTCGACATCGGGGGAGTCGACGAACTCGACTACCTGGACGTGGGGCCGGCGGAGCTGCGGATCGGTGCGCTCACCACCCATCATCGGGTCGAGAAGGCGCAAGAAGTGTTGACCGACAACGGGTTCGGGGTCATCGCCGGAACGATGCCCTACATCGGGCACCTGCCCATCCGGACCAGGGGGACCGTCGGCGGCAGTCTGGCCCACGCCGATGCCACCGCCGAGTGGTGCCTGCTGGCCGAACTGCTGGATGCGCAGATCGTGGTCACCTCGGTGCGCGGGGAACGCGTCATCGATGCCCACGAGTTCTTCTTCGGGTTCTTCGCCACCGCACTCGACGAGGACGAACTCATCACCGAGTTGCGGTTCCCGCGTCCGGCGCCGAATGCGGCGGTCGCCGAGTTCGCCAATCGGCACGGGGATTTCGCCGTCGTCGCCGCCGGGGTGGATCTCGACGTCGATCCGGCTGCCGGAGTCCGGGCGGGTCGCGTCGCGCTGGCGGGCACACAGCCGGTGCCGGTGACGATCGCCGCCGCCGGTGAGGTGCTGGCCGACTGTGGGGAACTCACCCCACACCTGGTCGATGCCTGTGTGGAGGCCGCCGTCGCCGAGCTGGACCTCACCGATCAGGCCGACCCGGAATACGTACGCGGGGTGGCCCGTACGCAGATCCGTTCCGCGCTGTGGTCAGCAGCGCCCGACGAAGTCAGGAGCCGATGATGTCAGCACCGTCGTTGACCGGGCCGGAGACGATGCTCCGAGGCGGCTCATGGGTCGGACGATCCGTACGACGCCGCGAGGACGGACGCCTCCTCCGCGGCACCGGCCGCTTCCTCGACGACATCGAGCTGCCCGGCATGGTCCATGCCCAGTTCGTCCGCTCCACCATCGCAGCGGGGACCTTCGCCGACCTCCGGCTGGACCGGGTACGCGAGATGTCGGGAGTCTGCGCCGCCTTCACCGCGACCGACCTGGGCCTGGCCCCGATGGCCCCGTCGCTCGACCGGCCGCTGTCGGAGTTCGTGCCGACCGAGATGCCGATCCTCGCCGACCGCGAGGTGCGGTACGTCGGTGAACCGATCGCGATCGTGGTGGCCGAGGACGCGTATCGGGTCGAGGACGCGCTCGAGTCGGTGGAGGTGACCTACCACTACACCCAGGCGATCACCGGTATGACCGATGCGCTGGCGCCCGAGGCGCCGCTGGTGCATGCCGCCGCGGCGAACAACACCCTGGTCGACGTGTCGATGTTCGACACCGAGGGCGTCGACGAGGCCTTCGAGAGCGCCGATTGCGTTGTGTCCGTGACCTGTTCGACCGGGCGGCAGAATGCGCTCCCGATGGAGACCCGCGGCGCGATCGCCGAATGGGACGAACGCAACGAACAGCTCGTGGTCCACACGCCCAGTCAGGTTCCGCATCAGGTCCGCACCGTGATCTCGAAGTGCCTGGGTATCGACGAACGCAAGGTCCGTGTGATCGTCCCCGACATGGGCGGCGGCTTCGGTATCAAGTGCGTCGTCGGACGCGAAGAGGTCGCGGTGGCTGCCGCCGCGCTCCGGTTGCGCCGGCCGGTCAAGTGGATCGAGGACCGACGCGACGCCCTGACCGCATCGTTCCTCGCACGCGAGCAGCATTACGAGGCCAAGGCGGCGTTCGCTGCCGACGGTTCGATTCTCGCGCTGGCCGCGGATGTTGTCTGCGACATGGGCGCCTACAGCTGCTACCCGTTCACCGCGGGTATCGAACCGCTGATGGCCGCAACGGAGATGCCAGGGGTGTATCGGGTGCCGGAGTACCGGGTCCGGGCCCGCGCGATCACCACCAACAAGGCCCCGACCGCGCCGTATCGAGGCGTGAGCCGCCCGCAGTACGTCATGGTCATGGAGCGCCTGATGGAGCGCGCGGCCCGCGAACTCGAGATGGACCCGCTCGAAGTGCGCCGGCAGAACCTGATCGACGTATTTCCCTACACCGGGGTCAACAACGTGACCTACGATCCCGGCTCCTATCGGGAGTCCCTGGACCTGTGCGAGTCCGTCCTGGCCGACGAGGGATGGTTCACCCTGCGTGACGAGGCGCGGGCGGAAGGCCGGCACGTCGGTATCGGCTTCTCCTGCTTCAGCGAACGGACCGGTTACGGGTCGGCCGCCTTCGCCGCCCGCAAGATGGACGTCGTCCCGGGATTCGACATCTCGGAGATCCGGATGGACACCAGCGGAACGGTCGTGGTCACCACCGGAACGCTCAGCCACGGCCAGAGTCACGAGACGACGATGGCGCAGATCGTCGCCGACCGCCTCGGTCTGTCCATCGAGCAGGTGCGGATCTCGCAAGGTGACACCGAGCGGATCACCTACGGCTTCGGCAGTTTCGCGAGCCGGTCGATCACCATCGGCGGCAGCGCCGTAGCACTCGCGGCCGGCAAGCTCGGTGAGAAACTCCTCGACATCGCAGCCCACCTGCTCGACACACACCGCGAGAACGTTCGACTCGGCCAAGGGCGCGTCGAACTCGTCGACGAGCCGACGCGTGGCTTGAGTTATCGGGACATCGCCGACGTGGCCTACCTGAAGGCGCATCTGCTGCCCAAGGAATGCGAGCCGGGTCTGAACGCCACGGCCAGTTTCGACGTCGCAGGCGACGGAACGTTCTCCAACGCCACCCACGGCGTCGTCGTCGAATTACACCCGGGCACCGGCAAAGTCGAGATCCTTCGGTACTACTGCGTCGAGGATTGCGGGGTCGCGATCAACCCGCAGGTCGTCGACGGGCAGGCCCGCGGCGGCATCGCCCAGGGCATCGCGGGCGCGCTGTTCGAGGAGGTCACCTACGACCCGACGGGACAACCGCTGGTCGCCAGCTTCATCGACTACCAGGTCCCGACCGCCTCCGAGATCCCCGACGTCGGCATCTCGCACCTCGAGACCCCCTGCCTGTTCACCGAATCCGGGGCCAAGGGCGCCGGCGAGGGTGGCACGATCGGGGCTCCGGCAGCGGTCCTCAACGCCGTCAACGATGCCCTGTCGTCGACGGGGATCGAACTGGACAACACACCCATCCATCCGCACATGGTGGCGGCAGCTCTCGCCGGCGCCCACGGTCACGACGCGGCCGACGGATACACCGAACGACAAGGGGAGCAGAGATGACATCCACCGAAGAGAGCGCCGGGCCCACCGAGGCCGAGAAGGTCCTGATCGAACTCCGGGTCAACGGCGTCACGCGCGAACTGATCACCGAACCACGCAGAACCCTCGTCGACGCGCTGCGCCACGACTTGCGGCTCACCGGAACCCATGTCGGCTGCGAACACGGCGTCTGCGGCTCCTGCACGGTGCTCGTCGACGGGGCGCCGGCGCGTTCGTGCCTGATGTTCGCGGTCCAGGCCGAGAACCACGAGATCACCACGGTCGAATCGCTGGAGGAGTCCGACGGGTCTCTGGGAGATCTGCAGAGCTGCTTCTCCCGTAACCACGGCCTGCAGTGCGGGTTCTGCACGCCGGGCTTCCTGATGCTCGCGGAGGGGTACCTGGCCGAGAACCCCGCACCGACCCGCGAGGAGGTGCGCGAGGTGGTGGCGAGCAACTACTGCCGCTGCACCGGCTACCAGACCATCGTCGACAGCATCGTCGAATGTGCCGAGCTACGCAGGCAAGGCCACGACGGAGGGCCCGGGATGTGCGGCCACAGCTCGCCGACGACCGAAGACACCACGACAGAGGAGATTTCGCGATGAAACTGGAGAACACGGTCACCATTGCCGCACCTCCGTCCGAGGTGTTCACCCTCATCAACGATGTGGAGCGGGTCGCCACCTGTGTTCCCGGCGCAACCCTGACCGGTCGGGACGGGGATGCCTACACCGGCGGGGTCAAGGTCAAGGTCGGCCCGATCGCCGCGGCGTACCAGGGAACCCTGAGGTTCGTCGAGATCGACGAGATCAACTACACGCTGGTCATGGAGGGCTCGGGAGCGGACTCGCACGGCAACGGCGGCGCTCAGGCGAGCGTGCGGTTGGCAGTTGTGCCCGACGGCACCGGCTCCCAACTCCGCGTCGACACGGACGTGTTGCTCAGCGGCAAAATCGTCGCCTTCGGCAAGTCCGCGATCGTCGCCGTGTCCAACAAGATCATGGGGCAGTTCGCCGACAACGTCTCGGCACTGCTCACCGGACCGGCGCCCGCCGTGACCGCACAGCCCGGTCTGTCGGCTGCTGCTGCTGCGTCCTCGCCGGCGCCTGTTCCGCAACCGGCCGCGGGTGGCTCGGGTGACCTGGACATGATGGCGTTCCTGCCGGCCGGGACGGCGAAGGCCGTCACCTACGCCGGCATCTTCGTGGCCGGTATCGCCGAAGGGTTGCTCATCGCACGGGCTTTCGGCCGACGCTGACACGGACTGCCAGTCAGAACGGCGCCGGGCCGTCCTCGACCTGGCGACGCTCACGCTCTCGCTTGTTGCGGGCACGTTCGGCCCTCCGCCGGGCGTGCTTCGCGGCGGTTCGGTTGGTCGGCGTCGGGGTGTGGTCACCGGTGATGATCCGTGGGGTGGGTGGCGCTTGAGCAGGTTGCTCGAAGCGGATGCGGCGCAGGTTGGGGAACAGATCTTCGAGGGTTTCGGCGTCGCCGCGGATGCGGTAGCCCTCTGGGGTGACGTACTCGGTGACCAGACGGCCGTCGTCGTCGCGGTACTGGACGTCGATCCAGTCGCCGAAGGTTTTGTGCAGGTGCCCGAAGCGGCATTTGGCGTTGAGGTTCTCACTGGAGGTGAGTCCACCGCGGGTCGGGCGCTGACGGTCGAACTCGGCGACGTGGTCCAGGTCGCAAGTGAAAGAGGACTGCTCGCACCCCGGTTCGGTGCAGTAGCCGTCGCGGATGCGGACGAAGTCGGCACAGGCGGTGGTCGGGCGGTAGGGGTCGGACGGCTGGGAACCGGGATAGACGACTACCACATCCGGTGGCGTTGCTTCGGCACCGTTCGGCGCGGTCGGCTCAGCGATCGGTGCGGCTGCGGGTTGCGGGCGTCTGGCTTCGCGGTCGTGTGCGTCACGCTCGTCGTGCTTGCTTGCCGGCGAGGGCGTCTCGGCCGCAACTCGTGTGGGTGCCGTGCGGACCGGAGTCACGGGTTTGATGGTGGCGTCGGGTCGGTGGGCGAGGTCGCGGACGTGCTCATCGGAGATGACGCCGTGCCCGTCGATCCAGCCGATCCCGGGTGCGCCGGCCAGTGTCGCGGCATCGGTGACGACGTGGATGACGATCTCGCTGCGCACCGCCGTGACCGCCGCCCCGGGTTCGGGAACCTCGGCTGTGCAGTTGTCACGATCGCAGCAGCATTCGAACAGAGTGCCGGTCAGGAGGGCGAACATGGCGTCGGAGTTGCGTTGTCCGACGGTGCGGCCGTCGTGCTTGCACACCGAATCGGCCAGCACGCGAACGGCCTTGGCGGCGATACGCACGTTCTCCGCGGCCATCACTCCGGTGATCTCGGCGGTGCCGTCGTCGAGGGTGTGTGTATGCATCCCGCGGTTGTCGAGCGCTTCTTTGCGGCGTTCGCGGACCAGGTCTGGGTCGTGACGGAAGACCAGGCGGTCGACCATGTCGCGCAGCCGGGCTCGCGTCCAAGAGCCCTTTCTGTTGCGGAGAGTGGCGGCGATCTCGGCGTCGAGGGTGGGAGTGATCGATGAGTCGGGCGGGACGAGTGCGGTGCGGGACGCGATCACCTGCACCTGCCAGCGGGTGGTGATTCCGTCGCGCAGGGTGTCCAGTACCCCGGGGAGGTTCTCGTGCAGGGTGATGGTTTCGTCGATGAGGATCTCGGCTTGGCGTCGTGTCAAAGACAGCTGGCGCGACACCCGCTGGACGCACTCGGCCTCACCGGTGACGACGATCCCGCCGTCGAAGGTGTTGCGGGTGCTCATGCAGCGTTCGGCGATCGCGTGCACCGTCTTGTATCGGGCCCAGTGTTCGTGGGATTCGCGACGCTGAGACGCCTTGAGTTCGTCCATGAGGGAGTACATGTCGGCGACGTAGGGGGGGGGGCAGGATCGATCCCGGCGAGATACCCGCCCTTCGGATCGATCCGATTCCCCGACACCCTGCCCCCAGAAGTGTTGCGGCGCCGACCCGATCGATCGGCTCACCTACTGACAACCAATGTAGACCCGACCACCGACAAACCCGGACCGTCATCCACAGGCGTCATCTCGCTACACAGATGCGCCGCAACAAGGTTGGCTGAGATGAAGTCGCATGCGACACCGAAGGTGTGCAGGGCTGCCGATCAAGCCGGTGATGTGGATATCGGAGAGGTGATCCACAGATCACTCGCCGGGCGACTGTAGGCCGGTTCGCCGGCGTGATCCTTCGACAGACTGTGCTCCATGTTGGGGCAAACACAGTCGGTGGGGCTCAATGCCTTCGCCGCTCGGGTCGTCGACGTGCAGGCCAGTGTCGGATCGGGGTTGCCCGGCTTCGCGGTGACCGGTAACCCCGATCCGTCGGTGCGCGAGGCGCGCGACCGGGTGCGGGCGGCGGTCAAGAACTCGGGATTCAAGTTCCCCGACCTGAAGGTGACGGTGGCGCTCTCGCCGGCAGACATGCCGAAGGTCGGTTCGGGTTTCGACCTGGCCATGGCGATCGCGATTCTGGCTGCGACCGAACAGGTGTCGTCGGAGAAGTTGACGTCGACGATCTTCCTCGGCGAACTCGGCCTCGACGGGAACGTCCGGCCGATACGCGGAGTGCTGCCGGCGGTGATCGCCGCGCGACAGGCGGGTTATCGGCGTGCGGTGGTACCGATCGAGACGGTAGCCGAAGCGGCGCTGGTCGACGGGATGGACGTCGGCGGCGCGACGAGTCTCAAAGAGGTGGTCGCCTGGCTTGCGGGTGATCTCGTTCTCGACGACTTCCACCGGACGCCGACCACGAAGCCGCCACCGATTCCGGACATGGCCGACGTCGTGGGGCAGCACGAGGCACGGCACGCACTCGAGATCGCTGCGGCCGGAGCGCATCACGTCCTCATGACCGGGTCGCCGGGTATCGGGAAGACGATGCTCGCACGACGCCTCCCCGGCATTCTGCCGCCACTGGGTGTCGAGGACTCGCTCGAGGTGACGGCGATCCACTCGCTCGTAGGGGAGCTGTCACCGGGTCGCCCGCTCATCACCGAGCCGCCGTTCGTCGCTCCGCACCACAGTTCGTCGACGACGGCGCTGCTCGGCGGCGGTACCGGCTTCGCCCGGCCGGGCGCGGTCTCCAAGGCACATCGGGGTGTGCTGTTCCTCGACGAATGCGCCGAGATGAGCGCGAAAGTCCTGGAATCCCTGCGGGAACCACTGGAAGACGGCGAGGTGCGGGTGCCGCGGCGGGATGGGGTCGCGACGTATCCGGCGCGGTTCCAGCTCATTCTCGCGGCGAACCCGTGTCCGTGTGCACCCGCGCATGATGTCGACTGCGTGTGCACGGCAGTGGTCCGACGACGCTACCTGGGCAAGCTTTCCGGACCCCTGCTCGACCGCGTCGACATCCGTGTCCGTATGGACCCACCGGGAAATGCGGCGCTGATGAGCGGTGCAGGGGAGTCGAGTGCCGAGGTGCGGGCACGAGTCACCGCCGCGCGTGCGGCAGCGATCGAACGGTGGTCGGAATTCGGGTGGCGCACCAACGCCGAGGTGCCGGGCGCGGCCCTACGGCAGAAGTTCCGGCTACCACCGGAGTCCCTACGTCCCATCGAACTGTTCCTCCGGGACGGCCGGGTGACGGCACGTGGCGCCGACCGGGCGTTGCGACTGGCCTGGACCCTCAGCGATCTGCGGGGCACCGAGAGTCCCGTCGAAGACGATGTCGCACAGGCACTTCTGTACCGAGACCGAGGAGCAACGTGGTGAGTGGCAAGTACCCGTCGGAGCTGACGGCGTGGGCCTACCTGGCACGCGTGGCCGAGCCGCCGTGTGCGGACGTGATCACCCTGGTGGACCAGGTCGGTGCGGTCGACGCGGCATCGGCGATTCGTGAACGCGCTGTCCCGGACGGTCACGAACCGGTTCTGGCGGCAACCGCGGCGCGGTACGAATCCGACCGTGCGATCGAGGATCTCGACGCGGCCGCCGCGATCGGTGCACGGCTGGTCACCCGATCCGATCCCGAGTGGCCGGCCTGGTCGCTCCTCGCCCTCGGCCAGGCCGACACCGCCGCACGCGGCGGCGAGCCACTGGCCCTCTGGGTGCGTGGTCCGGCGCGGCTCGACGATCTCGCCGCGGCCTCGATCGCGCTCATCGGGTCCCGCGCAGCGTCGTCCTACGGCGGGCACGTCACGCAGATGCTGGCCTCGGGGCTGTCGGGCGAGGGTTTCGCGGTGATCTCCGGTGGCGCCTTCGGGATCGACGGGGTGGCGCACCGCGCCGTTGTCGCGGCCGGCGGGGTCACCGCGGCGGTGATGGCCTGCGGCATCGACCGCGACTATCCGGCCGCGCATTCCGCGCTGCTGGCGGAGATCGCCCGGACCGGCGCGATCATCAGCGAGTACCCGCCGGGCACGACAGCCGCCAAACATCGGTTCTTGACGCGCAATCGGCTGGTCGCGTCACTGTCGGGGGCTACCGTCGTCGTGGAGGCCGGCAGACGTTCGGGCGCGGCGAACACCGCCGCCTGGGCGCGGAAACTCGGTCGGCCACTCGGTGCGGTGCCGGGACCGGTGACGTCGGCGACCTCCGTCGGATGTCATCGGATGATCGCCGACGGGCTGGCGGTGCTGGTCTCCGACGTCGCGTCGGCGGTGAACCTCGTCCGGCCCGACGGCGGGGGAGACATCGGCCGGGGGAGGGTGAAGAGAACCGATGGCCTCAGCGCCGAGCAGCTGCGCGTGCACGACGCAATTCCGGGCAGGGGTGGCGTGGGGATCCAGGAGATCGCCTTCGCGGCAGGACTCGAGGTGCCGGTCGTCCGGGCGGCGTTGGCGCGACTGGACATCGACGGGCTGGTGGAGAACGTCGGCGGTCAGTGGCGACTGGCCTCCGGCTGACTCACTTGCGCGTCAGGATGTCGAGGAAGATGCGCAGGTCGTCGGCCGTCGCTTCACCGAGCCGTCCGTGCGCGTGGACGAAGCCGATCCCCGCGTAGAGCAGCGTCGTCGCGCGGGCATGGGCCTCGGCCTCGTCGAAGCCGAGTTCGCGCATCGCCTGATGGGACATCTGGAAGATCTGGCCGTCGAGTTCGGAGATCGAGTCGGCGATCGTCCCGTCGGTCTCGGCCCACCGGCGCATCGCGGCTTCCATCCGCCACCTGCGCGGATCGGACACGAGCTGCGCCATACCCTCGATGCGCTCGACCGGCGGGAGCTCCTCGAGGTCCGCCATCCGCGCCACGGCGGCGGCCTGACCCTTGCGACAGTGGTCGGCGAGTTCGGACTTCATCGTCGCGATGTCGGTGAAATGCCAGTAGAAACTGCCCTTGGTGACCCCGAGTCGGGCGCTCAGGCGGGAGATCTTCAGACCGTCGATGCCGTCTTCGAGGAGAACCTCCACGGCGGCGTCGAGCCAGTCGTCGGCGCCCAGACGCGAGCTACGGACGGGAGCACTGTTCACTACGGATCGGGGTTCCACTGGTTGCTCCGGCATGGAATCGCCTCTGGTCGGGGTCTCGCGACGTCTGATCTGAAGAATTGCGAACTCTCGGATCACATCGCTTGATCGTGAGAAAACCTTACAAGGGGCCTCCAACGGCTTCCTCGGACAAACCGGCACCGCGTCTTAGGTTCGCCTAAGTAATAGGCGTAAGGTGAACGCGACAAGGAGGTTCCATGGCCAAGCGCGTGAACACGATGACGGTGCTCCGTCGTGAGCAGATCAGCCCGCACTTCGTCCGGCTGTACCTCGGCGGCGACGGGTTCGACGACTTCCAGGTGGCGGTCGGTGCTTCCGGTGACGCCGACACCGACATGTACGTGAAATTCATCTTCGCGCCGGAGGGCGTGACCTACCCGGAGCCCTTCGACCTCGCCGAGGTCCGGGCGACGCTGCCGCCCGAGCAGCAACCGGTCCTGCGCACCTACACCGTCCGCCGCGTCGACCCGCAGGCGCGCGAGATCCTCGTCGACTTCGTCGTCCACGGTGACGAGGGCATCGCCGGACCGTGGGCCGCATCGGTGGAGCCGGGGGAGACCGTGCGGTTCATCGGCCCGGGCAGTGGATATCGGCCCAAGTCGGATGCCCCGTGGCACCTCCTCGCCGCCGACGAGGCCGGGCTGCCCGCCGTGGCCGCCGCTCTCGAATCGCTTCCCGCCGACGCGATCGCCAAGGTGTTCATCGAGGTCGCCGGACCCGAGGACGAGCTCGACCTCATCGCACCCCCGGGTGCGGAGATCGTCTGGGTCCACCGTGGCGGACCGGCCGGCGAGGTCGACGACTCGGTCGCCGGCGACAACGCGCCCCTGATCGCAGCCGTCCGCGACGCGGAATGGCTCGACGGCGAACCGCATGTCTTCATCCACGGTGAGGCACAGGCCGTCATGCACAACCTGCGCAGCTACATCCGCAAGGAACGCAAGGTCAGCCCGGCCAACGCCTCGATCTCCGGATATTGGCGCCGCGGCCGCACCGAAGAAGGCTTCCGGACCTGGAAGGCCGAGCTACGCGCTGCCGAGGAAGCCGCACCGGCCGGCCGATAGGCACGCGGCAGGCATCGATCCGGCCACGGCACCGCGTGTGGGGTTGCACCCGCCCCCGGCGCGCGATGTGCTGGCAGGCATGCTCGACGACTTCGCCGATCACCTGCGCCTGGAGAAGGGTCGCAGTGAACACACCATCCGCGCCTACGTCGGTGGTGCGCGTGCGTTGCTGTCGTTCGCCGGTGCCCGGGGAGTGGCCGCGGCGGACATCGACCTCGCCCTTCTGCGGGCCTGGCTGGCCGAGCTGACGCAACGCGGCGCCGCCCGTACGACAATCGCGCGACAGGTCTCCGCGGCGAAGACCTTCTGCGCGTGGGCGGTTCGCGAGGGCATCATGGCCGCTGACCCCTCGCAGCGACTCAAGGCGCCGAAAGCCCACCGCACACTTCCGGCCGTCCTCGCACCCGGACAGGCCGACGCCGCGATCGGAGCGACCGCGCAGGAGCGCGATCCCGGCGACCCGATCGCACTCCGGAACCGGTTGATCCTGGAATTGTTGTACGCCAGCGGTATTCGCGTCGGCGAATTGTGTGGTCTCGACGTCGACGACATCGACACGGGGCGTCGAATCCTGCGCGTGATCGGCAAGGGCGACAAGGAACGGTCCGTGCCCTACGGCGAACCCGCGGCCAAGGCCATCGACGACTGGCTGCGACGCGGGCGTCCGGCGCTGGCCACCGAGGCATCCGGACCGGCGCTGCTCCTCGGCGCGCGCGGCGGAAGACTCGACCAGCGGATGGCACGGTCGGTGGTGTCGGAGGCGGTCCAGGCCGCCGGTGGCCCGGCGATGGGACCGCACGGCCTCCGGCACAGCGCCGCGACACACCTTCTCGAAGGTGGTGCCGACCTACGCGTCGTGCAGGAACTGCTCGGGCACTCCTCACTGGCGACGACGCAGATCTACACCCATGTGAGCGTCGAACGCCTCCGCGCGGTGCACCGTCAGGCCCATCCTCGAGCGTGATCACGGCGGCTCCGGGCCGAGCGGTTTGAGCCGCACCCGCACGGCTCCGAGCAGCCCCAGGGGATTGAGGTACTCGGCATCGCGCCCGGCCCCGCGTCGTGCGCCCCAGTGCAGACACGCCAGCGTCGGACATCCCGGATGCCCGGCGACGAGCGTGCCGATCGGCTCGCCCCGGTACACATGGTCGCCCTCGTCGACGGACGCCTCGACGGGCTCGTAGGTGGTGATCAGCCCGTCCGGGTGCTGCACCGAGACCACCGGACGACCCGCCACCCGACCCGCGAACCGCACCCGGCCGGCACCGGCCGCAGAGACCGCGACACCGGGCACGGCCGCGAGGTCGACGCCGCGATGACCCGGTTGCCACCGTTTCTCCGGCGCATCGAAGCCGGTCACGACGGTGGGACGCGGTGACAGCGGAGCGGAATAGGTACGCGGCGCGGCATTACCCTGGGACGGTGTCGAGCACAGGATGGCCAGGAACAAGGACGCCGCCAGCGCGGTGCGGGAACACGAGGTGTGCACTCCTGTTGGACGCACCGGAGCGCGATCCGGATCCATCGCCGGGGCAGGGGGCCGGAGCGTTTTGGTTTTCGCTGGTCGACGCGCGTAAACTCTCGTCCGCACCTCATCGGTTGTTGATGGGGTGACTTCGCGCGCCTGCGACAACACGCCGAATGTGCAGTCCCGGACCCGGTCATCGACCGGAATCGGGTGACATTCCGCCGGCAGGCGCCAGGGTCGGACACCAACCCGGTGCCGACAGACAACTGCGACAAAAGGAAATCTCATGGCTGTCGTGACCATGAAGCAGCTGCTTGACAGCGGCGCACACTTCGGGCACCAGACCCGCCGTTGGAACCCGAAGATGAAGCGATTCATCTTCACCGACCGCAACGGCATCTACATCATCGATCTGCAGCAGACGCTGACCTACATCGACAAGGCCTACGAGTTCGTCAAGGAGACCGTCGCCCACGGCGGCACCATCCTGTTCGTCGGCACCAAGAAGCAGGCTCAGGAGTCCATCGCCGCTGAGGCCACCCGCGTCGGTATGCCTTACGTCAACCAGCGTTGGCTCGGCGGCATGCTCACCAACTTCAACACCGTGCACAAGCGTCTCCAGCGCATGAAGGAGCTGGAGACCATGGAGCAGACTGGTGGCTTCGAGGGTCGCACCAAGAAGGAGATCTTGATGCTGACCCGCGAGAAGAACAAGCTCGAGCGCACGCTCGGCGGTATCCGCGACATGGCCAAGGTCCCCTCGGCCGTGTGGGTCGTCGACACCAACAAGGAGCACATCGCCGTCGGTGAGGCTCGCAAGCTGAACATCCCGGTCATCGCGATCCTGGACACCAACTGCGACCCCGACCTCGTCGACTACCCGATCCCGGGCAACGACGACGCCATCCGTTCGGCTGCTCTGCTGACCCGCGTCGTGGCCTCGGCCGTCGCCGAGGGCCTGCAGGCCCGCGCCGGCGCCGCCGGTGGCGACGCCAAGCCGGAAGCAGCCGCAGGCGAGCCGCTCGCCGAGTGGGAGCAGGAACTGCTGACCCAGGCCGCGGCTCCGGCCGGTGGCGAAGCAGCCACCGACGCACCGGCTGCCCAGTAACACCTGCCGCAGCAATTCGGTCCCACCACACTCTTTCGAAGGAGGCTCGCCAACGATGGCGAACTACACCGCAGCCGATGTGAAGCGACTTCGCGAACTCACCGGTTCTGGAATGCTGGACTGCAAGAACGCGCTGGCCAACAACGACGGTGATTTCGACAAGGCCGTCGAGGAGCTGCGCATCAAGGGCGCCAAGGACGTGGGCAAGCGCGCTGAGCGCTCCACCGCCGAGGGCCTGGTCGCCGCCAAGGGCGGCGCCCTGATCGAGATCAACTCCGAGACCGACTTCGTCGCCAAGAACGACGAGTTCCAGAAGCTCGCCGATGACATCGTCACCGCGGCCGCCGAGGCCAAGACCAACGATGTCGAGGAGCTGAAGAAGGCTGCTCTCGGCAGCGGCACGGTCGATGAGGCCATCGCCGCGCTCTCGGCCAAGATCGGCGAGAAGCTCGAGCTCCGTCGCGTCGTCTTCTACGACGGCCCGGTCGCCGTGTACCTGCACAAGCGTGCTTCGGACCTCCCGCCCGCCGTCGGCGTGCTGGTGTCCTACACCGGTGAGGGCGAGGGTGCCGAGGAGGCTGCTCGCGGCGCCGCCATGCAGGTCGCAGCTCTCAAGGCCAAGTACGCCACTCGCGAAGAGGTCCCCGCGGACGTCGTCGAGAACGAGCGTCGTATCGCCGAGCAGACCGCCAAGGAGGAGGGCAAGCCGGAGCAGGCTCTGCCCAAGATCGTGGAGGGTCGCGTCAACGGCTTCTACAAGGACGTCGTGCTGCTCGACCAGCCGTCGGTCCAGGATTCGAAGAAGACCGTCAAGGCTCTGCTCGACGAGGCCGGTGTGACCGTCAAGGGCTTCACCCGCTTCGAGGTCGGACAGGCCTGATCGCTTCCGGGGTCTCCCCGGATGACGACTCGACCGCCCCGTCTCCCATCGTGGAGGCGGGGCGGTTGTCGTTGCGCCGCAACACGAAAGTGATGCCGCCGATGCCGATGGCGAGTGCGGCGAGCACCCACAGCGTCGTGCGGAACGCACCCAGGAAGGTGCGGGCGGTGACGGACCGCGCCGCCTCCTGCGTGTAGGGCTGCGCCTCGGCGGCGATCGCCGCGACCGCGCTGTTCGTCGGGGTGCCGGTGCACCCGGGGGCCGGTCGTTCCGGATGCGCTGAGGTGAGCTGTTGCGACGCGCACCAGGCGAACCGGTCGGCGACGGCCGGCCGGAACATCGGGTCCACCGGCGAATCCTCCAGTGCGACGGTCAGTTCGGCCCGCACCGCGGGCACGCTGGTACCGGTCTGTCCGGCCACCTGACCGAAGAAGAACATGGTCACCAGCGCCA
Organism: Gordonia sp. C13; assembly: GCF_023218005.1. Classification (NCBI taxonomy): domain Bacteria; kingdom Bacillati; phylum Actinomycetota; class Actinomycetes; order Mycobacteriales; family Gordoniaceae; genus Gordonia; species Gordonia sp. C13. The sequence continues at coordinate 400,559 of NZ_JALPSY010000001.1, read as the reverse complement.
GGCCGATCGACGCCCCGATCTGCTGCACGGTGGGGATCGTGCCGCTGGCCGACCCGACCGTCTCCGGCGAGGTGTCGGAGAGGATGACCGCCTGCAGGGGCGCGACGAACAATCCGGTACCCACCCCGCCGAGGACAAGGGGAACCAGGATCGCGCTCACCGGAAGGATTTCCGACGCCGGGTCGAGCGTCAGTGCGATCCACGCGAACGCCACCCCGACCGTGACCACACCGCCGAGCAGAACCCGGGGCGCCCCGATGCGGGCGACCGCCCACGGTGACGCGACCGACCCCACGGCGGCACCACCGGCGAACGGCAACGCGAGGAGCCCGGTGTCCAATGCCGAGTACCCGAGACCGAATTGCGCCGAGATCGACACGGTGAAGAAGAAGCCCGCGAACACGCTGGAGAACAACAGCGACATGGCGAGTCCGGCCGCGAACCGGCGCGACGAGAAGAGCGTCATGCGCAGCAGCGGCGTCCCGCCCTGCGCGGCAAGGCGTTTCTGGTGCCAGACGAAGACGACCGACAGGATGCCGGCGGCACCGAGCATGATCCACAGCGGTGCCGGCCACTGCTGTTCCCGGCCCACCGCCACCGGGTACAGCAGCAGGAACAGTGCGGAGGCCGAGATCACCATGCCGACGATGTCCGGACGGTCCGGATCAGGATCGAGCGCGGCCGGGAGTCGACGCCACGCCAGTACGCACGCGAGCACGCCGAGCGGGAGATTGACGAAGAAGATGGTGCGCCAACCCCATCCGGCGATGTCGGCGTGCACCAGCAACCCGCCGACGACGGGACCGAGGATCGCGGCCAGTCCCGCCACCGCGCCGTAGATGCCGAAGACCAGCCCGTGGCGCTCCCTGGTGAACAGGGCGGCGATGAGGGCCAGCGTCTGGGCCGACATCAAGGCGGCGCTGACACCCTGTGCACCCCGGAAGACGATGAGCATCACCGGATCCGTTGCGAGACCGCACAACATGGAGGTGACGGTGAACGCGACCATCGCGATCACGAACAGACGGCGACGCCCGTACCGGCCGCCGAGGGTGGCCGCGGTGAGCAGGGTGCACGCGAACGACAACGTGTACACCGTCAGCACCAGAAGCTGCTGTGAGCTCGATGCCCCGAGGTCGACGGTGAGATCAGGCAACGCGATGTTGACGATGGTCGTGTCCAGCATCTGCATGAACACGCCCAGCAGGCATCCGGCGAGGGCCAGCCACGCCGGGCCCGCCGTCACGATGTGAGTGCGGGCAACGACGGTTGGTAGTCACCCTGGTCGGCCACCGCGCTGATGACGTCGACGAAGCGTTCGACGTAGCGCTGCACCGATTCCCGTGCGATGTCGGTGTTCGGGTAGAGGAATGTGATCGAGGTGGTCGTGGGGAAGCGGTTCACCCACATGTAGACCTCCTCGCTGCTCCCGCGGTTCCCGAAGAGGCAACCGTTCCCGGCCTCGAAGATCTCCACGCCCGGCAACTTGCGCACGTCGACGTAGGAGACCATCGGTACCGACCAGCCCGGTTTGACGTCAAGGCCGTCCTCGGGTTCGGCGAGCTGCAGTACCCGGTGGAACGAGATGTCGGTCAGTTCTTTTCCGGTGGCGTAACTCCGCGCGGCCTGCGGTGCGAGGCTGCGGAACGACGTCGTGTCATCGACCGTCAGCGGAACCGGGATGAGACTGGTGAACCAGCCCACCGAGTTCATCTCCTCGGCACCGGACCGGGTACTCTTCGGCGTCATGCCGAAATAGTCGCTCCTGCCGGTGAATTCGGCGTAGACCAGCGCGGCGACGGCCATGATCCCGGCGATCACGTTGGAACCCAGGTCGCGACAGACGTCCTCGAAGCGTTGGGCGGCGGCCTCGTCGAACACTGTCGCGTTCATGAGCGCGCTCCGCGTGTACCCCTGGGTGTCGGTGCCGAGGGGGAGCGGGAAACTCGGCAGCCGGCCCTCGTTGGCCCGGACCAGGTCGATCCACCGTTCGACGTGGGGGGAGTGCCGGGTGAGCTGCCGCGAGATGGCGCGTTCCCGGGCGCAGTAGTCGATATAGCTTCCGACGGGAGGCAATTCGGCGCCGGCGTCGAACGCGGCGTTCATGTAGAGCGTCATCAGCTCCAGGCAGGTGGACGCCTGCGAGATGCCGTCGGTGTTGAGGTGGTCGACGGCCGCGTAGATCGTGAAACCGCCCTCCCATTCGATCGCACCGAAGGTGAAGCAGTCCCAGTTGAACGGACCCGAGGTCTCTTCCTGTACGAGCGTGCAAAGCCGCTCGGCGTCGAGGTCTCCGTGATCGACCGGCACCATCTCGATGTCTTCGGTCGGCACGAGGTGGCGAAGCACCGAACCGTCGTCCTCCATGGAGAACCACGAACGGAAGCTGTCGTGGCGCCGGACGAACTGATTGACCGCCGTGGTCATCGCATCGACGTCCAGAGGGGCGTTGACATCGAACGCCATGAGGCACAACCGGGCGAACCGGAAACCGGCAGATTCGTTGCGCCACGCAACCTTCAGGTATTCCTCCTGCTGGTGCGAGGCGGGGACGGGGTGGACGGGCGCCAGGCCCGCCGTGGTGACCGAGGCGAGTGAGGCCACCCAACTCGTCAGGTGACCGGGGCGCGGATCCCACTCCTCGATCAGTCCGAACTTAATCATGGTGTGACCACCTCTTTGCTGAAGGGGATTTACTTGCGGGCGATGCAATTTGATTTACGAGTGTTGTCATTCGGCTGACTGACAAGTTTCGACGATCGCAGGGACGGTACCCGAGATTCGGTTCACCAGAACAGTTTTCCGGTGAAAGTGTCTGATTTGTGTGAAAAAGTCTGAAGTCCTGGACATTTGACCGCATTGGACACCGCTCGATTTGTCCGGCAGACTGCCTCCGCATCGATGTGATGTGGCTCGCATCGGCGGTCGTGCTGCAGGAAAGCGGAGTGGATGAACGAACAGGATGTCGCCGGGGTGAACGGTCGCCGTGTCATCGGAGCGGTGGGCCTCGTCGCGCTGTCGGTGCTGGCGATGGTGGTCGGGTTGCCGGGTTCTGCTGCGGCGGAACCGAATCCGGCGTCGATCGTCGCCGAACGCGTGCAGCGTGCGGGCGAGATCGACCTGACGGTCCGGTCGAGCGCCATGCGCACGACGATGACCGTGAAAGTGCTTCCCGCAAAAGGGGATCGGCCCGCTCCCACGCTGTACCTGCTCAACGGCGCCGCCGGCGGTGACGGCGGTAGCAGTTGGTTCGACCGCACCGACATCCGCACGTACTTCGCCGATCAGCACGTCAACGTGGTCGTCCCCATGGGTGGCGCCGCGAGCTACTTCACCGATTGGCAGCGTCCGGATCCGGTGCTCGGGGTGCAAAAATGGGCCACGTTCCTCACCGAGGAACTCCCCGACGTGATCGACCGTCGTCTCGACGCCAACGGCCGTAATGCGGTCGCCGGGATCTCGATGGCCGGTACGTCGGTGTTCCAGCTCTCGCTGCACGCGCCCGAGCTGTACGAGGCGCTCGGTTCCTTCAGCGGATGTGCGCAGACGAGTGACCCGCTGGGTCAGGCCGTGGTGCGCATGGTCGTCGAGGGGCGCGGCCACGGCAACACCCTCAACATGTGGGGGCCGCCGACGAGTCCGGCCTGGCGCGCCAACGATCCCTTCGTCCACGCGGAGTCGTTCCGTGGGAAGTCGATCTATGTGTCCAACGGTTCCGGTGCGCCGGGGCGCTACGACACGATCGACGGGCCGGGCATCGACGGCAACGGTTCCAAACTCTTCGACCAGCTCGCCGTGGGCGCGGTGATCGAGACCGCGACGGCCGAGTGCACCCGTAATCTGCAGCGCCGGATGCGCGAGGTCGGGGTGCCGGCGACCTTCCACCTGTACGAGGGCGGCACCCACTCGTGGCCGTACTGGCAGGACGAACTGCACCGCGCCTGGCCCCAGTTCCGCGCGGCGCTGGCCGGGTGACCCCCGGCGAACTCGTCGGGTGCAAGGACGGCCGCACCGTCTCGGTGGTGGTCCCGGCGTTCGTCGGGGAGATGCCCGCGACCGCCGTCATCGACTCGGTCGCCCCGCTCGTCGGGACGCTCGTCGACGAGATCGTCGTCGCCGATTCGGGTCCGCGGGAGGATCGGGGAGGCGTGCTGCGGCGGGCGCTCGCGACCACCACCGGCGATCTGGTCGTTTTCCTCGACGGTGATGTCGTGGACCCCGATCCGGCCGACGTCTCGCGACTACTCGGTCCGCTCCTGACGTCCCCGGGCGTGCAACTTGTCAAGGGGTACCACCGGGTCCCGGCCGGCGGCAGTCGGCTCACCGAGTTGCTGGTGCGGCCCCTCATCGCGTCGCTGTGTCCCGAACTCGCGGCGATCATCGCTCCGATCGGCGGTGACCTCGCCGGAACCCGGGACCTGCTGAGGTCGATCCCGTTCGCACCAGGCCACGGCGTCGACATCGGCATCCTGCTCGACACGGTCGCGGAGCACGGGATCGATGCTGTCGGGCAGGCCGACCTGGGGGTCCGGGAACTGCGGAGTCGACCGCTCGTCGAACTCGGTCCGGAGGCGCGCCAGATCGTCGTCACCCTGCTCGAACGTCTCGGAATCGAGGACTCGCAGGCTCCGCTGACCCAGTTTCTGCCCGAAGACGACGGCTACCGGTGTGTGCAGACGTTTCCGGTGCCGGCCCGGTCCGAGGAGTACGCGTGTCGCGAGTCGCATTCGGCGAGGACGTAACATAGTTCACCGAACCGACGAGTGAGGAAGCGAATGAGCGAAGCGCCCGATCCCACCCCATCCGATCTCAAGAAAGCCGAGCGTGCCGGATTCAAACGAGTCCTGTTGAAGCTGGGTGGTGAGATGTTCGGCGGGGGAGAGGTCGGTCTGGACCCGGACGTCGTGGCGACCGTGGCCGATCAGATCGCCGACGTCGTCAACTCCGGTGTGCAGGTGGCCGTCGTCATCGGCGGAGGCAACTTCTTCCGCGGCGCCGAACTACAGCAGCGCGGCCTCGACCGCAGTCGCTCGGACTACATGGGCATGCTCGGTACCGTGATGAATTGCCTTGCGCTGCAGGACTTCCTGGAGAAGCGCGGCATCAGCACCCGCGTGCAGACCGCCATCACCATGGGCCAGGTCGCCGAGCCGTATCTGCCGCTGCGCGCCCAGCGTCACCTCGAGAAGGGGCGTGTGGTCATCTTCGGCGCCGGCATGGGCATGCCGTACTTCTCCACCGACACCACCGCCGCCCAGCGCGCGCTGGAGATCAAGGCCGAGGTCGTCCTCATGGCCAAGGCCGTGGACGGTGTCTACGACGCCGATCCGCGCACCGATCCGGACGCCAAGCTGTTCACCGAGATCACCCACCGCGAGGTCCTCGACAAGGAACTCAAGGTCGCCGACGCGACCGCCTTCAGCCTGTGTATGGACAACAAGATGCCGATCTTGGTGTTCAATCTGCTCCAACAAGGCAATATCGCCAGAGCGGTGGCCGGCGACCGGATCGGCACGCTGGTCAGCACCTAGCAGCCCCAGCGAACCGCACGAGAGCACGGCCCCGCACGAGAACAAGGCCTGCCCAGGCCCTACCGAACGGAACAAGGACGAAGATGATCGACGACGCGTTGCTCGACGCCGAGGAGAAGATGGAGAAGGCGGTCAACGTCGCCAAGGAGGACATGGGCTCCATCCGCACCGGACGTGCGAACCCGGCCATGTTCAACAAGATCAACATCGAGTACTACGGTGCGATGACCCCGGTGACGCAGGTCGCGTCGATCAACACGCCCGAGCCGCGCCTGGTCGTCATCAAGCCGTACGAGGCGTCGTCGCTCCGTGACATCGAGACCGCGATCCGCAACTCCGATCTCGGCGTGAACCCGACGAACGACGGCACGATCATCCGCATCGCCATCCCGCAGCTCACCGAGGAGCGTCGTCGCGAGCTGGTGAAGCAGGCCAAGGGCAAGGGTGAGGACGCGAAGGTCGCCATCCGCAACGTTCGCCGTAAGGCAGCCGACGAGCTCAAGCGCATCCAGAAGGACGGCGAGGCGGGCGAGGACGAGGTCACCCGGGCCGAGAAGGAACTCGACAAGACCACGGCCACCTATGTGCATCAGGTCGACGAACTGGTGAAGCACAAAGAAGACGAATTGCTCGAGGTGTGAGCGAGAAGGCATCCGACCCCGAGAACAAGACCGGCCCGGAGAAGAAGTCGCGGGCAGGTCGTGACCTCCCGGCCGCCATCGCGGTCGGAGGCACGCTCGGCGTCAGCATCATCCTGATCCTGCTGTTCGCGCCGATGCTCTGGTACGTCCTCGTCGCCGTCGCCTTCGCGATCGCGACCTGGGAGGTGACCAAGCGGCTGCAGACCGCGGGCCACAACGTCGCGTTCTGGCCGCTGCTCATCGGCGGTCAGGCCATCATCTGGGTCAGCTGGCCGTACGGGCCCACCGGCGTGCTGGTCGCGTTCGTCGCGACCGTCCTGGTGTCGATGGTGTGGAAGCTGCTCGCCCAGGGCATCTCCAACGCGCCGGAGAACTATCTCAAGGACCTTGCCCTCACGGTGTTCGTGCTGGCCTGGCTGCCGTTGCTGGCCTCCTTCGGTGTCCACCTGGTCACCCAGGAGGACGGCGCGGCCCGCGTCGCGACCCTGATGGTGGTCGTGGTCTGTTCCGATGTCGGCGGATACGCCGCCGGGGTGCTCTTCGGCAAGCACCCGATGGCGCCGGCGATCAGCCCCAAGAAGTCGTGGGAAGGCCTCGTCGGCTCGCTGCTCGTCGGCACGATCGGCGCGGTCTGCTGCATCACGTTCCTGATCGGCAGCCACTGGTGGATCGGTCTGATCCTCGGGCCGGTGCTGGTGGTGTGCGCGACGCTCGGCGACCTGGTGGAGTCGCAGGTCAAGCGCGATCTCGGCATCAAGGACATGGGCACACTGCTGCCGGGCCACGGCGGCATCATGGATCGCCTCGACAGCCTCCTGCCCTCGGCGTTCGTGGTGTGGGCGGTGCTGACGGCTCTCCTGTAGGAGAGACCGGCCTACCCGGCGGCCTTCTTCAGGGCCCGACGTAGCTGCAACATGCGCAGCCCGCCGATGAGGGCGACGATCAGCGCGCCGGCGATCGCGGCGATCAGCAGGCTGACCCCGAGCGGGAGGTTGACCTCCCAGAAGATCAGCTCGATCCGCTGACTCTCCAGATTCTGCACGATGAACACCAGCAGCAGGACCAGGATGACGGCGCCGATGACGACGCCGAACCAGGTCGCGCGTGTGCGGGTGTGTTCGACGTCGGCGACGGTCTGGCGCAGACGGTCACGCTCGGCCAGCACGGCGTCGTGATCATCGCCGGCGGGTACCGGGGTCATGGGTGCGGGCTCGGGGACGGGCGCGGTGTCGTGAGCAGGGTGAGGCTCGCCCTGCGAACCCCACTGGGGGACCGGATTCCCGGTTCGTCGGCGATCGGGTGTGGTCATGGGTTCATCATGACATGCGACAATGGCCCAATGACCTCATTACCGCTGGTGTTCGACGCGCCCAAACGCGGGCTGCCGCCGACACACTTCGCCGACCTCGACGCCGCCGGTCGCGTCGCGGCGCTGGCCGAGTTGGGTCTCCCGAAGTTCCGGGCCGATCAGCTGGCCCGTCAGTACTACGCGCGCCTCAACGGCGACGTCGAGGAGATGACCGATCTGCCCGCGGTCTCCCGCGACGCCGTGCGCGAGAAGCTGTTCCCGCGGCTCCTCACCCCGGTGCGGCACATCTCGTGCGACGACGACTCGACGCGAAAGACCCTCTGGCGCCTGCACGACGGCACCCTCCTCGAGAGCGTGCTCATGCGATACACCGAACGCAACACTCTGTGTATCTCCAGTCAGGCCGGCTGCGGCATGGCCTGCCCGTTCTGCGCGACCGGACAGGGCGGCCTCGATCGCAACCTGTCGACCGCCGAGATCGTCGATCAGGTGCGCGCCGCCGCGCGCGCTCTGCGCGACGGTGAACTCGGCGAGCCGGGACGCCTCTCGAACGTCGTGTTCATGGGCATGGGAGAACCGCTCGCCAACTACAAGCGCGTCGTCAGCGCAGTCCGTCAGATCACCTCGCCGGCCCCCGACGGTCTCGGGATCTCGGCGCGATCGGTGACCGTCTCGACCGTCGGTCTCGCCCCGTCGATCCGGCGCCTCGCCGACGAGGGCCTCGCGGTCACGCTCGCGGTGTCCCTGCACACCCCCGACGACGAACTGCGCGACACCCTCGTGCCCGTCAACAACCGCTGGTCGGTGGCCGAGGTCCTCGAGGCGGCCCGCTACTACGCCGATACCACCGGACGTCGCGTCTCCATCGAGTACGCCCTGATCCGCGACGTCAACGATCAGCCCTGGCGGGCCGACATGCTGGGGCAGAAGCTGCACAAGGCGCTCGGCTCGCTCGTGCACGTGAACCTCATCCCGCTCAACCCGACCCCCGGCTCGGAGTGGGATGCCAGTCCCAAACCGGTGGAACGGGAATTCGTGCGCCGCGTCCGCGAGCAGGGCGTGTCCTGCACCGTGCGCGACACCCGCGGGCAGGAGATCGCCGCGGCCTGCGGCCAGCTCGCCGCCGAAGAGCGCTGAGCCGGGAGACGAAACCGGAGATACGAAAAACGCTGAGCGGCGGTGCCGCTCAGCGTTTTTCGGTGTCTGGTCAGTGGAGGATCAGGACCACTTGCCGCGGTTCATCCACCAGCCGCGGACCGCGAAGTACAGGACGCCGACCGCGAAGGCGATGAGCCAGAGATCCTCGACGTGACCGGTGTGGTTACCGATCATCATGAGCAGCAGGAAGGCCGCGAAGAAGATGGCGGCACCGTAGAAGGTCTTCGTCGCCGATCCGAACCAGCCGAAACGAGCCGACGGCGCATCGGCGGGCTCACGACGCCAGCCGGTGTCGATGACGTCGGCGTGTCCGCCAGTGTGCTCCACATCGGTGCTTGCCACAGCCACTCCTCACAGCGCGGGTCGTCAGAAGTCTGACGAACGGTAGTAGTTCTCGAACAGCATAGCGGCACAGTGATCTCGCCGACCCAGCCCGGTGGGTGATTCGGTGACAGAATGCGGCACATGTCTCCGTCCGAGTTCCGCGCCGGCCCCGGTGCCGGTCGTTCCCTGGCCGACTACCGTGCCGAGGCCTATCCCCGCGACATGATCGGATACGGTGCCACGCCGCCGAATCCGCAGTGGCCCGGGGACGCCAAGATCGCCGTTCAGTTCGTCCTCAACTACGAGGAGGGCGGCGAGAACAACGTGCTCGAGAACGACCGCGGCAGTGAGACCTTCCTGTCGGAGATGGTCGGCGCACAGCCGTTCCCGAACCGGCACATGAGCATGGAGAGCATCTACGAGTACGGCTCGCGGGCCGGGGTGTGGCGGGTTCTGCGGGCCTTCGACCGCCGTGGACTGCCGTTGACGATCTTCGCGGTCTCCCAGGCGATGGCCCGTAACCCCGAGGTGGCGGCGGCCTTCGTCGAACGCGGTCACGAGATCGCCTGCCACGGCTACCGGTGGCTCAACTATCAGCTGATCGACCCCGAGGTCGAACGCGATCACATGCGCGCCGGGATCGAACTGCTCACCGAGATCACCGGGGAAAGGCCGCGCGGCTGGTACACCGGCCGGGACTCACCCAACACGCGCCGCCTCGTCGTCGAACAGGGCGGGTTCACCTACGACTCCGACAGTTACGCCGACGACCTGCCGTACTGGGTGAAGGTCCCGCGCGGCGACGAACTCGTCGACCACCTCGTGGTGCCCTACACGCTCGACACCAATGACATGAAGTTCTCGTCTCCCGGCGGCTTCCCGTCGGGGGAGCAGTTCTTCGCGCACCTGCGCGACGCCTTCGACGTCCTCTACCGCGAGGGCGTCGAGGGGGCGCCGAAGATGCTGTCCGTCGGACTGCACTGCCGGCTCGTCGGACGGCCGGCCCGGCTGGCGGCCCTCGAGCGGTTCCTCGACCACATCCAGTCCCACGACGGTGTGTGGATCACCCGCCGCATCGAGATCGCCGAGCACTGGCGGAAGGTGCATCCGGCCGGCTGACACAATGGATCCGTGCCCACACGTGTGTTGATCCTCGGTTCGACCGGCTCCATCGGCGTTCAGGCGCTCGAGGTGATCGCCGAACATCCCGACCGCTTCGAGGTCGCCGGTCTCGGCGCGGGCGGCGGCAACCTCGACCGGCTGGCCGAACAGGCCGCGGCCTTCGGTGTCCCCGCGTCCCGGCTGGCCGTCGCCGACGAGGCGCGTGCCGCCGAGCTCGCCGAACGACTCGCGGCGCCGGTCCTCGGTGGCGCCGACGCCATGTGCGACCTGATCGACGCGGTGGCCGCCGACGGCGGCGTCGACGTGATCCTCAACGCGGTCGTCGGATCGATCGGGCTGGCCCCGAGCCTCGCGGCGCTGCGTGTCGGGGCGCGGCTGGCACTGGCGAACAAGGAGTCCCTCGTCGCCGGCGGGGCACTCGTCCTCGACGCAGCGGCTCCCGGTCAGATCGTCCCGGTGGACTCCGAGCACTCGGCCATCGCCCAGTGCCTGCGCGCGGGTACCGCCGCCGAGGTGGACCGGCTGGTGCTCACCGCGTCGGGCGGGCCGTTCCGCGGTTGGTCGGCCGAACAGCTCCGGGACGTCACCCCCGAGCAGGCCGGGAAGCACCCCACCTGGTCGATGGGCCCCATGATCACCCTCAACTCGGCGACCCTGGTCAACAAGGCCCTCGAGGTCATCGAGGCGCATCTGCTCTTCGACGTCGACTACGACCACATCGACGTCACCGTCCATCCGCAGTCGATCGTGCACTCGATGGTGACCTTCGTCGACGGCGCGACCGTCGCCAAGGCGTCGCCGCCGTCGATGAAACTCCCCATCGCCCTGGCGCTGGGCTGGCCCGATCGCGTCCCCGGATCGTCCACCGCATGCGACTTCTCCACCGCCTCGGCGTGGACGTTCGAGCCCGTCGACGACGAGGTCTTCCCGGCGATCGAGCTCGCCCGGGCGGCGGGACGGGGTGGCGGGAGTCTCACCGCGGTGTACAACGCCGCCAACGAGGCGGCCGCCGACGGCTTCTTCGCAGGTGCGATCCGTTTTCCGCGGATCGTCGAGATCATCGGTGAGGTGCTCGGCGAGGCGGATCAGTGGCGTGTCGCGCCAGGTACTGTGGAGGAGGTCTTCGCCGCCGATCGGTGGGCCCGGGAGCGCGCCGCGCAGCTGGTCGTCGCCTCGTCGTGATCGGTGCGCATCTTGATCTGGATGGAGTGAGTACGTGAGTTTCGCGATCGGTGTCACGCTTTTCGCGGTGGCACTGTTGCTGTCGGTCGCCTGGCACGAGTGCGGTCACATGTGGGCCGCCCAGGCAACCGGCATGAAGGTGCGTCGCTACTTCGTCGGCTTCGGGCCGACGATCTGGTCGACGCGCCGCGGCGAGACCGAGTACGGACTCAAGGCGATCCCGCTCGGCGGCTTCTGTGACATCGCAGGAATGACCCCGCACGAGGAGCTCACCGCCGACGAGCAGGACCGGGCGATGTACAAGCAGAAGGCCTGGAAGCGCCTCGTCGTGCTGTTCGCCGGTCCCGCGCAGAACTTCATCCTCGGCTTCGTGCTGATCATCATCGTCGGCCTCACCTTCGGGCTGCCCGACCTCAGCCCGCCGCCGACCCCGGCGAAGGTGGCCGAGACCCAATGCGTGTCGTCGACGATCACCATCGCCGACGGTGAACAGACCAACTCGCCCTGCACCGGCGGCGGACCGGCGGCGGCCGCGGGCCTGCGCCCGGGCGACGAGATCGTGGCCATCAACGGGACCCCGGTCGGCAAGGCCGCAGACCTGACCCCGGTGATCCGCGAGTCCACGGGCCCGGTCGTCCTCACCGTCGACCGCGCCGGTGAGCGCCTCGACCTGACGATGACCCCCGAGCCGGTCACCGTCACCGCCAAGCGCTCCGACGGCACCACCGAGAGCGTGTCGTACAACATGGTCGGCATCGCCTACGACGCCCCGCCGGCGATCAAGGACTTCAGCGGCTTCGATGTGATCCCGGGCGCTTTCGTCTTCACCGGTGACCTGATCAAGGAGACCTGGAACGCGCTGCTGTCGCTGCCCACCAAGATCGGTGCACTGTGGACCGCGGTGACCGGTGGCGAGCGCGCGCTCGACACCCCGGTCAGCGTGTACGGCGCCTCCGTGCTCGGTGGCCAGGCGGTCGAACGCGGTCTATGGGACATGTTCTGGATGCTGTTGATCAGCATCAACTTCTTCCTCGGCCTGTTCAATCTGGTCCCGCTGCTGCCGCTCGACGGCGGCCACATGGCGATCGTCGGCTACGAGAAGGGCCGCGACACCGTCCGCCGCTGGTTCGGCCGGGCCCCCGGCGCCGCCGTCGACTACTACAAACTGCTCCCGATCACCTACGCCGCGGTGGTGGTGATGGCCGGCTTCATGGTGCTCACCCTCACCGCCGACATCATCAACCCGATCAATCCGTGGTGACCTCCCACAACGAATCACCCCAAGACGCCCGAGAAGACCCACACCCGAATCACAGAGGTGAATGAGATGAACGCCCCGACTCCTGCCAACGCCGTGCCGATCGGACTCGGCATGCCGGCCGGACCCCCGCCGGTGCTGGCCCCGCGCCGCAAGACCCGGCAGCTGTTCGTCGGCTCGGTCGGCGTCGGCAGCGACCACCCCATCTCGGTGCAGTCGATGACGACCACCAAGACCCACGACATCAACGCGACGCTGCAGCAGATCGCGGAGCTCACCGCGTCGGGCTGCGACATCGTGCGCGTGGCATGCCCGCGTCCCGAGGACGCCGAGGCACTGCCGATCATCGCCAAGAAGTCCAAGATCCCGGTCATCGCCGACATCCACTTCCAGCCGAAGTACATCTTCGCCGCGATCGACGCCGGCTGCGCCGCGGTGCGAGTGAACCCGGGCAACATCAAGGAGTTCGACGGCCGAGTGAAAGAGGTCGCGAAGGCCGCCGGTGATGCAGGCATCCCGATCCGCATCGGCGTGAACGCGGGCTCGCTCGACAAGCGCATCCTGCAGAAGTACGGCAAGGCGACGCCGGAGGCGCTCGTCGAGTCGGCGCTGTGGGAGGCGGGCCTCTTCGAGGAGCACGGTTTCGGCGACATCAAGATCTCGGTCAAGCACAACGACCCGGTGATCATGGTCGAGGCCTACCGTCAGCTCGCCGCCCAGTGCGACTACCCGCTGCACCTCGGCGTCACCGAGGCCGGTCCGGCATTCCAGGGCACGATCAAGTCGGCCGTGGCCTTCGGCGCACTGCTGAGCGAGGGCATCGGCGACACCATCCGTGTATCGCTGTCGGCGCCGCCGGCCGAGGAGATCAAGGTCGGCGACCAGATCCTGCAGTCGCTCAACCTGCGTCCCCGCAAGCTCGAGATCGTGTCCTGCCCGTCGTGTGGCCGCGCGCAGGTCGACGTCTACAAGCTGGCCGACGAGGTGACCGCGGGCCTCGAGGGCATGGAGGTCCCGCTGCGCGTCGCCGTCATGGGCTGCGTGGTCAACGGGCCGGGCGAGGCCCGCGAGGCCGACCTCGGTGTCGCCTCCGGAAACGGCAAGGGACAGATCTTCGTCAAGGGTGAGGTCATCAAGACCGTGCCGGAAGCGCAGATCGTGGAGACATTGATCGAAGAAGCGCTGCGGATTGCCGAGGAATCAGGGGAAACTGGAGACGGCACGCACGTCGGCTCGCCCGTGGTCACCGTCTCCTAGGCGCCATCGGCTCGAACCGAACGGGCGCTGTCGCGAGTCCCCGTGGGGAAGTGAGGAGCGGTGGTGCTGAAGCTACTGGGCGACAGACCGCTCGGCGCGCGTGATGCAGCTGCCGTCGAACGCGTGCTCATGTCCGACCCGGTGGCGATGTGCATGGTCGCCGCGAGGTTCGAGACCCACGGCATCAACCCGCGTCTGCTCGGCGGCGAGCTCTGGACCGCACAGGACCCCTCGACGTCGCTGTGTTTCTCCGGTGCCAACCTGATCCCGCTCATCGGGTCCGCCGACGACCTCGACTACTTCTCCGATCGTGCGGTCGCCGCACCCCGCGCGTGCTCGTCGATCGTCGGCCGGGCCGACCTGGTGTTGCCGATGTGGCAGCAGATCGAACCCGTATGGGGTCCCGCGCGGGAGGTGCGTCCGGTCCAGCCATTGCTCGTCCTGTCCGGCAGCCCGGCGGTCCCGTCGGATCCGGCCGTCCGGCTGGTCACCCTCGACGACCTCGACGCCTACATGCCGGCCGCGATCGACATGTTCATCGGCGAGGTCGGGGTCGACCCGACCGCAGGCGACGGCGGACGTTCTTACCGCAGACGTCTGGCGTCGCTGATCTCCGCCCAACGGGTCTTCGCCCGCTTCGACGGTCCCGATGTCGTGTTCAAGGCGGAGATCGGGTCGCTGTCGCGGCGGGTCGGTCAGATCCAGGGCGTGTGGGTGTCGCCGGACCGACGCGGTGAGGGTCTGGGCCTGAGTGGCACCGCGGCGGTCGCCGAGGCGGTCGCGGCCCACGGACGACTCCCGAGCCTGTACGTCAACAGCTTCAACGAGACCGCCCGTGCGGTCTACGACCGCATCGGGTTCACCGAGGTCGGCACCTTCGCGACCGTCCTCGTCGACTGATCGACTCACGGTCTCAGGTCACACCGCGACCTCCCGCGTGCCTACCGGGTATCGATGCCCCGCAGCCATAGACTCGACCACGATGTGGCGCATGCGAACTCGATGGACCCCGGCGGTGATGGTCGCGGTCTGTGCTGTCGTGATCAGCGCGACCGCCGCCTGCTCGTCCTCGGAGGACGATGGCCCGCGCCGCGCCGCGGAACGATTCCTCGAGGCGTACTCGCAACAGGAACTCGACGCCGCGGCCGCCCTCACCGATGTGCCACAGACGTCCCGCTCGGCGATGGAGTCGGCGTGGTCGGGTCTCGCCGCGGAGGAACTCGAGGCCAAGGCCGGTCGGGTTCGCGTCACCGGGGACACCGCCGAGGTGGAGGTCGACTACACCTGGGCGCTCCCGCGCGGCCGTGACTGGTCGTACGACGCCACCCTGCACCTGGGTCGGTCCGACGCCGGTTGGGGGGTGCGCTGGGCGTCGACCGCGGTCCATCCGAAGCTGGGCGCGGACCAACGACTCTCGCTGCAGATCATCGAAGCGCCCCGAGCGACGGTGAACGAGGCCGACGGTTCGGAGGTCATGGTCAACGGCACCGTCGTCGGCGTGAACTTCGACCCGGAGAAGGCCACCGAGCAGGGGGCCTCGATCGCGACCTCGGTCACGAGTGCGGTCGCCGTGCTCCGCCCCTTCAACCGCGACCTCGACGAGCAACTGATCACCGAACAGGTCACCTCGAACGGTCAGCAGTATCCGCTGGCCCGACTCACCCACGCCCAGTTCGACCGGTTGCGAGACCAGCTCGCGATCCCCGGCGTCGTCACCAACGAACAGGCCGAACTGGTCCCCAAGGACCCGAAGTTCGCGCCGGCGCTGCTGACGGAGGTCAAGAAGGTCGTCGACGGCGAGGTCGCCGGACGGGCCGGATGGCGGGTGGTCTCGGTGAACCCCAACGGACTCGACGCCGACGTGCTCGCCGACCACGACGCCGACCCGTCACCCGCCGTATCGCTCAGC
Organism: Gordonia sp. C13; assembly: GCF_023218005.1. Classification (NCBI taxonomy): domain Bacteria; kingdom Bacillati; phylum Actinomycetota; class Actinomycetes; order Mycobacteriales; family Gordoniaceae; genus Gordonia; species Gordonia sp. C13. Next base: position 384,868 of record NZ_JALPSY010000001.1, on the reverse strand, counting down.
CTGTCGCGTACCGTGCAGAACGCCGCTCAGCGAGCGGTCAACGCCGCCAACAGGTTCCAGGTCGCGATGGTCGTCGTGCAGCCGTCCACCGGCCGAATCCTTGCCGTCGCGCAGAACCCCAATGCCGACCGGCAGGGCCCGATCGCGACGACCGGCCTGTACCCGCCCGGCTCGACGTTCAAGATGGTCACCGCGGCGGCTGCCATCAACCGCAAGATGGCCGGGCCCGACACCACCGTCGGCTGCCCGGGAGAGATCCAGATCGGTCCGCGACTGATCCCGAACTACAACGGATTCTCGCTCGGCACGGTGTCGATGCTGCAGGCGTTCGCTGCGTCCTGTAACACCACGTTCGCCAAGCTCGCCAGCCAGATGGGGCCCTCGGACCTCGCCCACACGGCCGCGGCCATGGGGATCGGTCAGCGGTACTCGATCGCCGGCCTCGACGCGGTCTCCGGGTCGGTGCCCATCGAGAACGAATTGGTCGCACGCAGCGAGGACGGCTTCGGACAGGGCAAGGTGCTCGTCTCGCCCCTCGGCCTTGCGCTGGTCGCCGCGACCGTCGCCAACGGTTCCAAAGCCCCCGTGCCGCAACTGATCCTGGACAAGCCGACCGAGATCGAGGGGCCGACCCCGACGATGCCGCCGGAGGTCTACCAGCAGCTGCGGCCGATGATGCGCGCGGTGATCACCAGCGGTACTGCGTCGGTCATCGACGGCCGCGGAGCGGTGTTCGGCAAGACCGGTGAGGCCGAGTTCGCCGGCGGATCGCACGCCTGGTTCGCCGGCTACCGCGGCGACATCGCCTTCGCCACGCTCGTCGTCCGCGGTGGTGACTCGAACAACGCGGTCGCCGTCACCCGCGACTTCTTCGACGGGCTGGGCCCGGGATACGCGGTCCGCTGACATCGGCGGAGCTCGATCACGGGAAACGGGGCTCGATCAACGGGAGGAGCGTTCGGGCAGGATCACCCGGCGCCCGCCGTGCTCGATGACCTCGACGGGATGGTCGTAGGTGCGGCTGAGCAGTTCGGCCGTCATCACCTCGTCGGTCGAACCGATGGCAAGCAGCTCACCGTGCTTCATCACCGCGATGCGGTCGGCGTAGGCGGCCGCGAGCGTCAGGTCGTGCACGACGAGCAGCACGGCGTTCCCGGCGTCGCGGTGAATGCGCAGGATCTCGAGGACCTGCTCCTGGTGGTGGATGTCGAGGGCGGCGGTCGGCTCGTCGAGCATCATCACCGGGGTGTCCTGGGCCAGCGCACGCGCCAGTGACACCCGGGCCTGCTGACCGCCGGACAACTGGGCGAAGGGGCGGTCGATGATGTCGGCGAGTTCGCACAGCTCGACGGCGTCGGCGATGACCGCGGGGGAGTCGGCTGCCCTGGGGGTACGCAACCAGGGGTAGCGCCCCATGGCGACGACCTCGGCGACGGTGAACGGGGTGTCCACGCGGTTCTGCTGGGTGACCACGCTGCGGTGACGTGCGAGCTCGCGCAGCGGGGTGGTCGCGACGTCCCGTCCGTCGATGGTCACGCGGCCGCTCTTCGGGCCACGCGTGCCCGAGAGCACCGACAGCAGCGTCGATTTGCCGCATCCGTTCGGGCCGACCAGCGCCACGAGTTCGCCGGGATGGACCTCGAGGGAGACGCCGCGGACGACCTCACGGCCGCCGAGTTCGACCCGGACGTCCTCGGCGGCGATGCCCGGCGTGCCCGCGGGCTGCACGGCGGCGGTCACCAGCCGACCCCCGCGCGACGGCTGCGGCGCAGCAGGATGAAGAAGACCGGCCCGCCGATCAGTGCGGTGAACATGCCGAGCGGGAGGTCGGCGTCGCCGACCATCGTGCGGGCCGCGAGGTCGGCGCCGGTGATGACGAGCGCGCCGCCGATCACGCTGGTGGGCAGCAGGATCGAGTGCTTGGGGCCGACGATGAGCCGCATCACGTGCGGTACCACCAGGCCGACGAAGGCGATGATCCCGGCGAAGGCGACGGCTGCGGCGGTCAGGATCGCGGTCAGCACGATCGCCCGGCGTCGAACGGATTCCACGTTGACGCCGAGCGACGCCGCCTGGATCTCACCGAGGGCGAGCAGGTCCAGCTTGTGGACCAGGAGCACGCAGGCCGCGACGCCCACGACCACGAGGGGTGCCACCACCCAGATCTCGCTCCAGGTGCGGCCGGCCAGCGAACCGAGCTGCCAGAAGACTATCTGCTCGCGGGCAGCGGTGGAGGCGACGAAGGTCAGGAAGGCGATGACGCCCGCGGCGAAGGCGTTCACCGCGATGCCGGTCAGCACCAGCATGATCGCCGACGACGACCCGTCGCGCAGGGAGAGCAGGTAGACCGCCGCGGCGGTGACGAGTCCGAAGAGGAAGGCCGCCCCGGCCAGCGCCCAGTTCCCGGCGGCCCCACCGGCTCCCGCCGAACCACCCGCGAGGACGATCACCAGGCAGGCACCGATGGCCGACCCGGAGGACACCCCGATGATGCTCGGCTCGGCGAGCGGATTGGCGAGGACGCCCTGTAGCAGGCACCCCGCGGCGCCGAGTGCGGCGCCGACGAACAGTCCTAACACGATGCGCGGGAACCGGACGTTCCACAGGGCCCCTTCGCCGTTGGGATGCGAGGGCAGCGGTCCGATCTCGAGGTGGAAGTGGTGCGCGATGCTGCCGAGCACCTCGAGCGGCGGGATCTCAACCTGGCCGATCCCGGCGGACACGATCGCGAACGCCGCGGTCGCGAGAAGCATCACGGCGACGACGACGGTGTTGCGCATCCGGTGCGAGCGGGCGGTCACGGGTGCCGCGGTATTGGTCTCGGCGGTCGGGATGCTCACGTGTAGATCGCCTTCGCCAGCGCCGAGAGGACGAGTCCGACATCGGGACCGAAGGCCAGGATCTTGCTCTCGTCCATCTGCACGACGCGGCGGTTGCGGCCCGCCTCGGTGTCGGCGATCCCCGGGAGCGTCAGCACTCCGTCGGGTCCGCCGACCGTGTCGGCGCCCTGGGTCATGACGATGAGGACGTCGGGATCGGCCGTGATCATCGCCTCGGCGGTGATGGCGGTGAACGCACCGGTGAGCTGTGCCGCCTCACCGGCGTCCCGGCCACCGAGTTCGGCGATCAGGTCGTCGGCGCCCGAACCGGGGCCAGCGAGGAGCAGGAGGTTGCGGCCGCGGATGTAGAGGAAGGCCATCGTCGGGTCGCCGGAGGGATCAGGGACGAGATCGCGGGCGGCCTCGATCTGTGTATCGGTGCGTTCGACGAGCTTCTCACCCGCCTCGGGGACCCCGAGGGTCTTGGCGACCGACCGCATCAACGTGTTGTTGGACGCGAGGTCGCGGGTGGCGGGGAACACCACCACGGTGACGCCGGAGTCGCGGATCTGGTCCACCGCGGTCACCGGTACCGTCGACTCGCTGACCAGCAGAACCGTCGGGGCAAGGGCCAGAACGGATTCGGCGTTGAGACTGTGCCCGCGGTTCGTCACCACCGGGAGTCCGACCGCCGACGGAAAAGCCGTCGAGGTGTCGCGGCCGACGACCCGCGAGCCCATGCCGAGTGCGAAGACGATGCTGCCGAGGGTGCCGCTGACGTCGACGGCGATGATCCGGCTGGTGTCGGTGACGGTCACGGGTCCGTAGCGGACGGAGTCGACGGTGACCGGCAGCGCCGATCCCGGGTCGTCCGCGACGGGTGTCACATCGTTCCCGTCGAGGGTGGCCGTCTGCGGCCCATTGCGCAGATGGGCGCCGGGGGAGTGCCGGTCCTGTTCGATCGGGGTGACGAAGCACGCCGAGACGGTCACGACGGTCAGGACCACCACCAGCAAGGCCCGCACCGATCTGATCGACGCGCCCACCGTCACCACCTTCGAATCCGGTCCCGACGCCCAGCGGCGTGGAAGTCTTAGGGCGAGCTTAGTTGTCGCGCCGATGCCGTCCGCGCACCGGTCCACCCCGGGTGGACGGATAAAGTGGTCGCATGCCAGTTCGCAGTGCCCTGACCCCCGGTACCCCGACGCCGATCCGAACCGTCCCAGACTCCATCGAGCGGCCGGAGTACGCGTGGAAACCCACCGTGAACGAGGGTCACGAACCCTGGGTGCAGACGCCGGAGACCATCGAGAAGATGCGCCTCGCAGGCAAGATCGCCGCGAACGCGCTCGCCGAGGCCGGCAAGGCCGTCGCACCCGGCGTGACGACCGACGAGCTCGACCGGATCGCCCACGAGTACATGGTCGACCACGGCGCCTATCCGTCGACGCTGGGCTACAAGGACTTCCCGAAGTCCTGCTGCACCTCGCTCAACGAGGTGATCTGCCACGGCATCCCGGACTCGACCGTCATCGCCGACGGCGACATCGTCAACATCGACGTCACCGCCTACATCGACGGCGTCCACGGCGACACCAACGCGACCTTCCTCGCCGGGGACGTCGAGCAGGAGGTCGTCGACCTCGTCGAGCGCACCCGAACCGCCACCGAGCGGGCGATCAAGGCGGTCAAGCCGGGACGCGAACTCAACGTCGTCGGCCGCGTCATCGAGTCGTACGCGAATCGCTTCGGTTACAGCGTCGTCCGCGACTTCACCGGGCACGGCATCGGCGAGACCTTCCACAACGGGCTCGTCGTGCTGCACTACGACGAGCCCAACGTCGACACCGTCCTCGAACCCGGGATGGTGTTCACCATCGAGCCGATGATCAATCTCGGCGGCCTCGCCTGGGAGATGTGGGACGACGGCTGGACCGTCGTGACCGCCGACCGGAAGTGGACCGCGCAGTTCGAACACACCCTCGTGGTCACCGAGGACGGCGCGGAGATCCTGACCCTTCCGGACGCCTGACCGCGGTTCCCGCCCGGCTGGGCGGGCTAGGCGGGGAAGCGCACGGGCTGCGGCTCGTTGCTCGTCGTCGTGGTGCCGTTGCCGAGCTGCCCCTTGGAGTTGAGACCCCAGCAGTACATCTTCCCGTCGGCGACCGCGCACACGTTGGCCGAGCCGGTGGTCACCTCGGTGACGCCCGACAGCCCGTTGATCCGGTCCGGGGCGTGGTCGGGGAGTGCACTCCGTGAACCCCAGCAGTAGGCGGAACCGCCCGCCGCGGCACAAGCGGCGTAACCCGTGGTGGAGACCTGTGTCGCGCCCCGGACGTCGATCGGCGTCGGTCGTTGCCGGCTGACCTCGGTGCCGTCGCCGAGCTGACCGGAACCGTTCTCGCCCCAGCAGAACACGGTCCCCGAGGCGCCGCCGGAACCGTCGGCCACCGCGCACGTCGAGTAGAGGCTCGTGGAGATCGAGGTGGGGGAGTCCAGGTCGAGCCTGGTCGGGGTGGGCCGGTTGGTGGTGGTGCCGTCGCCGACCTGCCCGTCGGCGTTGTTGCCCCAGCAGTAGGCGGAGCCCGTGGCGATGGCACAGGTCGTCGTGTGGGAGGTCGAGACCGCCGTGACGTTCGAGAGACCGGAGACCCGCGTCGGTGTGGGGATCGTGGGGTCGGCGCCCGCACCGGTCTGTCCGTGGAGGTTGTTGCCCCAGCAGTAGAGGTCGCCGGAGCTGACGGCGCAGGTGGTGAGGCCGACTGCCACCGAGCTCACGTCGGTCAGGCCGGACACCTTGGTCGGCAACGTGACGTTCTGGCCGGTCTGTCCGACGCCCTGGCCCCAGCAGTAGAGGTCGCCCGAGGCGATCGCGCAGGTTCTACCGAGGCCGCCCATGCTGACGGCAGACACATCGTCGAGGCCGGACACCTTCTCCGGGCGCGGCCGGTCCGTCGTCGAACCGTCGCCGAGGGTGCCGTACTGGTTGCCGCCCCAGCAGAACAGCTCGCCGCCACGCACCGCGCAGGTGCTGTCGCCGCTCGAGGCGATGGACGCGAAGTCACCGCCCGAACCCGGTGTGGCACTGGTCGATCCGGCCGACGAGCTCGTCGACGTCGAGGCGCCTGAAGCCGTGGTCGCCGGGGCGTCGTCGGAGCCCACCAGGGCGATCGCGGTGATCATGAGAGCCAGGACGAGGACGAAAACACCGGCGCCGACACCCACGAAGAGCCCGGTCCGATTCTTCTTGGGAGGTGGCGGGGGGAAGCCGCCGGCGAAGACCGCGGCCGGGGTGTGCGGCTGGTGCGCGGTGGGCGGGGTGTGCACCTGGAACGGGGGCTGGTGCCGGATTCGTGGCGGGAACGCCGGGGCGGGGGTGGTGGGGGCCGCGCGACGCGGGCCCGCGGCTGCCGCCTGCTCGAGTGCCCGCGCGAACTCCGTGCACGATGCGAACCGGTCGGCGGGCTGCTTGGCCAGCGCCCGGGCGAAGACCGGATCGAGATGCCCCAGAGCCGGATCGTGGTCCGACGGCCGGGGCACGGGCGAGTTCACGTGTCCCGAGATGAGCGCCGCCGGGGTGTTGCCCGGGAACGGCTGACGGCCGGTGAGCAGCTGGAAGACGGTGCAGCCCAGGGCGTACTGGTCCGAGGCGGGTATCGCGGCCTCGCCGGTGAGGAGTTCGGGAGCGGCGTAGGCCAGCGTGCCGACGAACAGGTTGGTCGCGGTCATCTTGTTGCCGTCGACCAGCCTGGCGATACCGAAGTCGAGAACGGTCACGCGGGTGATGCGGCCGTCCGGCCCGCGGGCGACGACGATGTTCGCCGGCTTGACATCGCGGTGGATGACCCGCTGACCGTGCGCGTAGTCGAGCGCGTCGGCGACGCGAGCGGTGATGGTGACGACCTCGTCGACGGGCATCGGGCCGGCGCCGGTGAGGTCCTTGCCGTCGAGGTAGGTCATCGAGAACCACGGGCTGCCGTTCTCGACGCCGTGGGTGAAGACGGTGACGATGCCCGGGTGATCGAGGGCTGCCGCGGTCCGGGCCTCGTTGCGGAACCGCTCGTGGAAGCTCGGATCGGCCGGATTCGGCGAGATGATCTTCAGGGCCTCACGACGGCCCAGCGTCGGATGTTCGACGAGCCAGACCTGGCCCATCCCACCGCGCCCCAACAGGGAGATCACGCGATACCCGGCGAACGTCGATCCGGGTTCCACTGTCTCCACGCCCGACGACCCCCTTGTCCCGACCCGCTCGCACAGGTCTTCCCGACCACGCCCCTGCAGGCGGTGTCGTCACTGTAACCAGCCGGAGCGATTCGCGAGGCAAGTGGTGCGTCGTGTGAACGACCCCCACCACTACGCTGTCGTGGTGGCCGATCTCGGTGGTGCGTTGCTCGTGGGCGGAACCAGTAGCGACGCCGGCAAGAGTCTCGTCGTCGCAGGTCTGTGCCGTGCTCTTGCGCGCGACGGCGTGCGCGTCGCGCCGTTCAAGGCGCAGAACATGTCGAACAACTCGGTGGTCACCCTCGACGGCGGGGAGATCGGCCGCGCCCAGGCCCTGCAGGCCTTCGCCTGCGGACTGGAACCCTCGACGCGGTTCAACCCCGTCCTGCTGAAACCCGGCAGCGACCGCCGCTCCCACGTCGTGCTGCGCGGCCGCCCGGCCGGTGACGTCGGCGCCCGGGACTACCTGGCCTGGCGGTCTCGGCTGAGGGAAGTCGTCGTCGAGGAGCTCGCCGCACTCCGCCGCGACTTCGACGTCGTGCTCTGTGAGGGGGCGGGATCGGTCGCCGAGATCAACCTCCGCCGCAGCGACATAGCCAACATGGGGCTCGCGCAGGCGGCGCGACTACCGGTGCTGCTGGTCACCGACATCGACCGCGGTGGATCACTGGCCTCGCTGTTCGGCACCACCGCGATCCTCGATCCCACTGATCAGGCGCTGATAGCGGGGTACGTCGTCAACAAGTTCCGGGGCGACCCGACGATCCTCGAACCCGGGCTGCAGCAGGTCGAGGCGATCACCGGTCGCCGGAGCCTCGGCGTCCTGCCGTTCGCCGACGATCTGTGGCTCGACGCCGAGGACTCGCTGGCCGCCCCCGTCGGTCGGCGGGTCGGGCCGCCGCTGTGCCCGCCCGGCTCGGGCGCCCGACTCCGCGTCGCCGCGATCCGGTTGCCCCGCATCTCCAATTCCACCGACGTCGAGGCGCTCGCCTGCGAACCGGGGGTCGACGTGACCTGGGTCGACGACCCGGGGAGCGTCGCCGCCGCCGACCTGGTGGTGATCCCGGGGACCCGTGCCACGGTCGCCGACCTCGCTTGGATGCGGGACCGCGGGCTCGCCGAGGCGGTCACCGCCCGCGCGGCCCGCGGCGCCCCCGTGGTCGCGATCTGCGGTGGTTTCCAGATGCTCGCCCGGACCATCGACGACGCGATCGAATCCGGGCGCGGCCGCGTCGACGGCCTCGGCGTCTTCGACCTCGACATCTCCTTCGCCACCGACAAGACACTGCGCCAGGTCAGCGGCACCGGTCGTGGCGAGCGCATCGGCGGCTACGAGATCCACCACGGGCGGGTCGTCGGGTCACGGGAGGACACCTGGATCGTCGACGACGTCGCCGGACCCGAAGGCGCGGTGCGCGGTGCGGTCCGTGGGACGCACTGGCACGGACTGCTGGCCAACGACGCCTTCCGGCGTCGTCTGCTCACCGAGGTGGCCGCCGAGGCCGGTGTGCGGAACTTCCGGGTCGCCGGCGACACCGCGGTGGAGGCGATCCGCCGCCGGCAGGTCGACACGATGGCCGACCTGGTCGCCGAGCACCTCGACATGGACGCGGTGATGCATCTCATCGCGACCGGGCCGCCCGCCTCCGCGCCGGTCATCCGCCACCACCTGGACCCCGACGCCGGTTCGGCGCAGACGCTATCGTGGCCCAATGACTGAAGATCAGCGTCAGGTGACCGTCAACGGCCTCACCTTCGACGTCCGGATCGGGGGACCGGAACGGGGCCCGTGGGTCCTGCTGCTTCACGGATTCCCGGTGGACGGATCCTGCTACGACGCGGTGCTCCCGCGACTCCACGATTCAGGCCTGCGGACGCTCGTCCTCAACCAGCGCGGCTACAGCCCGGGCGCGCGTCCCGAGGCCGTCGAGGACTACCACCTCAGCCACCTGGTGTCGGACGTGATCGCCGTGCTCGACGAGCTGGAGGTCGGGTACGCGATCCTCGTCGGACACGACTGGGGCGGCATCGTCGCGTGGCATCTCGCGGGTAAGTACCCGGACCGGTTCACCGGTCTGGTGGTCGCGAGCACCGGCCACCCGTCGGCGATGCGTGATGCGCTCGCCTCGAGCGATCAGCGCGAAAGATCCTCCTACATCCTCGATTTCGTCGCCGACGGCGCCGAGAAGGCGCTCCTCGCCGACGACGGTGCGAAGCTGCGCGCCGCCGGGGTCACCGCCGAGGAACTCGCCCCGCTGCGCGAGCCGGGCGCCCTGCGGGCGGCGCTGAACTGGTACCGGGCCAACTTCGTCGGCGACATCAAGGGCACCATGGCATGCCCGCCGGTGGAGATCCCCACGACCCTCGTCTGGAGTGACGCCGACGCCGCGCTCGGGCGCGAGCAGGCGCAGGGCAGTGGCCGCTACGCCTACTCCGACTTCCGGTTCTGCGAACTCGCCGGGGTCGACCACTGGATCCCGCAGAACGCACCCGCCGAACTGGCGAGCGAGATCGCGCTGCGGTCGACGATCTTCTAGATCGGCGCTAGATCTCCAGACCCAGCAGCGCGTTCTCGAGTACCTCGGGCATGCCCGGGTGGATCCAGTACTGGCCCCGGGCGACCTCGAGGGCGGTCTGGCCGAAGGACATCGCCTGGATGACCGGCTGGATCACCGTCGGGGCCTGCGGGCCGATGATGTGCGTGCCGAGGATCTTGCCGGTGCCGCGTTCGGCGATCACCTTGCAGAAGCCGGTGGTGTCCTCCATGGCCCAGCCGTAGGCGACGTCACCGTAGGCCTGGACCTTGACCGTGATGTCGTACCCGGCGTCGCGGGCCTCGTCCTCGGTCATCCCGACCGAGGCGATCTGCGGGTGCGTGAAGACGGCCGCGGGGACGAACCGGTGGTCGAATTCGACGAGATCGTCTGCGTCCCAACCTTTGAGCAGGTTGGCCTGCACCACCCGCTCCTCGTGGTTGGCGACGTGCTTGAGCTGGTACGGCGAGCTGACGTCGCCGAGCGTCCACACCCCGCGCGCGGCGGTGCGGCCGCGAGTGTCGCAGCGCACCCGGCCCTCCTCGTCGAGTTCGATGCCGACCGAGGACAGATTGAGGCGGTCGCCGTTGGGTTTCCGGCCGGTGGCGACGAGCAGGACATCGGCCTCCAGTCGGGTCCCGTCGTCGAACTGCAGGCGTACCCCGCCGTCGGGCAGGTCCTCCGCACCGGTGATCCCGGTGTCGAGGTGGACGTCCCACTTCTCCTTCGCCACCTGGGTGAAGCGGTTGGAGATGTCGGCGTCCTGTTTGCGCAGCAGCGCGGGGCCGCGGGCGACGATCGACACCTTGGAACCGAGGGCGCCGAAGACATGCGCGAATTCGGCTGCGATGTAACCGCTGCCGACGATGACGAGTCGCTCCGGCAGCTCCGGCAGACGCATCACGTCGTTGTTGGTGTAGTACGTGACGCCGGAGTCGGCGATGACCGGCGGGATGACCGCGCGGGAGCCGGCGGCCAGGACGACCTCGCGCGCGAGAACCGTTGCACCGTCGGCGGTGACGAGACGGTAGAGGCCGTCATCGTCCCGGCCGTCGAACTCGACATGGGAGCTGTACACGGTGATGTTCTCGCACCGGTCGACGCGATATTCCTTGCCGCCCTCGGAGATCGGGTCGATCCGTCCGAACACGCGCTCGACGATGCCGGGCCAGTCCACCGAGTCCACCTTGGCGTGCACACCGAGACGTGCTCCCTGCGTGGCGATCTCGGCGACCTCCGCCGCGTAGACGAACATCTTGGTCGGGATGCAGCCGACGTTGAGGCAGGTGCCGCCGTACACGCCTTCCTCGAAGATGGCGATCGTCTTCTCGACGTAGCGCTCGTCGGGGATGGAGTTGCCGCTGCCGGAGCCGATGATGGCCAGGTCGACGACCTGCGTGGCGGTCATAGGGTGCTCTCTTTCCTACTGGTTTCCGAGGATTCGGTCGCGGGCCGGATGGTGTGGGTGAGCCAGTCGTCGACCTCGCGATAGGCCTGCTCACGCGCATGTGGCACGGAGAGGAAGACGTCGTGGCGGGCATCGGGGATGGGGACGGTCGACACGCGTCCGCCGAGGCAGCCGCTCCAGCGGGCGATCTGGCGGACGTCGAGGACGACGTCGGCGCGATCGGTCGACGCCGAGTAGGTCTTCGCGAAATGGGTCTTGTCCGACCGCAACACGAGTGCCGGCGTGCCGACGTCGATGCCGCGGTGCAGCCGCCGTTGCCCGCTGCGGACGGCGTTCAGGAATCCGAAGGTGACCGGAAAACCGCCCATCGGTTTGAGGGCGAGGTCGTAGCTCCACTCACCGTGCGCGCTCTCGTGGAGGCTCTCGCCGTAGGCCGAGGAGAGCTCTTGCGGGATCACCCGGGTGGGCTGTACCGCGGCCACCGCCTTGATCAGCATCGTCACCGGCAGCGTCCTCAGGACGGCGTCACCCTGGAGGTCCAGCCACGGCGAGTTGAGCAGCAGGCCGTCGACGAGCCCGTGCCGGGCCGGGTCCTGCTCGCGCAGGCGATCGAGCCACAGCGCCGTGATCAGCCCGCCCGTCGAGTGCCCGGCGATGATCATGCGGGTGTCCGCACCGACCTCTTCGGCGATCAGCTCGAGCGCGAGTCCGAGCTCCTCGTCGTACCGGGCGAGGTCGGTGGTGAAGTGGGCGGTGTGGTGGTCCTCCCGCGACCGTCCGCATTTGCGCAGGTCGATCGCGTAGAACGCGTAACCGCGGGCGGTGAAGAAATCGGCCAGCGGCTCGTGGAAGAAGTAGTCGGTGAAGCCGTGGACATAGAGCACCGCACCGGCCACGGGGCGGGAGCCGTCGATCCGCGCACCCGCCTCGGCACGGCGGATCAGGGTGGCGGTGACGGGAGATTCCCCGTCCGGATCGTCGCCCAGCGGGATGGTGCGGAGTTGATAGTGGTCCAGGAAGCGGTCGGGTTGCCAGCCGGTGCCTGCGGATACGCTCACAGCAGCCAGCTTAATGACCCCTCCGCTCGGGCAGGGGGCGCCGCGGAAGTGTCACGGATACCACAGTTGAGCAGGTCGATTCTGTGACAGAACGTGCCATGCTGGACAATGGCCGATGAAAAGATCGTTGATGAGCTCGAAGTGGAGTCCAGGTGTCGAAAACGGTGATCAAGACCGACGTGGCTTTGGTGGGTGCAGGCATCATGAGTGCCACCCTGGGAGCGCTTCTCCGTCAGCTGCAGCCCGACTGGTCGATCAGCCTGTTCGAACGGCTCGACGCCGCTGCCGCCGAGAGCAGCGACCCGTGGAACAACGCGGGCACCGGACACTCGGCGCTGTGTGAGCTCAACTACACGCCCATGACCGCCGACGGCGACGTCGACATCACCAAGGCGCTCAACATCAACGAGCAGTTCCAGGTGTCTCGCCAGTTCTGGGCCCACGCGGTCGACCAGGGCATCCTCGGCGATCCCTCGGAGTTCATCAACCCGATCCCGCACGTCGCCTTCACCCACGGCGACGCCGGCGTGAAGTACCTGCGCAAGCGCTACGACAACCTCGCGGGCCAGACCCTGTTCGAGGGCATGGAGTTCATCGACGACCCGGCCGAGTTCACCAAGCGACTCCCGCTGATGTCGGCCGGTCGCGACTTCTCCGACCCCGTCGCGCTGAACTGGTTCGACCAGGGCACCGACGTCGACTTCGGTGCGCTGACCCAGCAGCTGCTCAACTACGTCGCGCAGGGCGCCGACATCTACTTCGGTCACTCGGTGACCAACCTGTCCAAGCAGTCCGACGGCAGCTGGATCGTCAAGGTCCGCAACGGCCGGACCGGTGACGTCCTGAAGGTCCACGCGAAGTTCGTCTTCGTCGGTGCCGGCGGCGGTGCCCTGCACCTGCTGCAGAAGTCGGGCATCAAGGAGGCCAAGGGCTTCGGTGGCTTCCCCGTCTCGGGCGAGTTCTTCCGCTGCACCAACCCCGACCTCATCGGTGAGCACCAGGCCAAGGTCTACGGCCAGGCCGCCGTCGGCGCGCCGCCGATGTCGGTGCCGCACCTCGACACCCGTGTCATCAACCACAAGCCGGGCCTGCTGTTCGGTCCGTACGCCGGCTGGTCGCCCAAGTTCCTCAAGTCGGGCAAGATCACCGACCTGCCCGCCTCGATCAAGCCGGGCAACCTGCTGCCGATGGTGTCGATCGCGCCGCAGGAGTTCGGCCTGCTCAAGTACCTCATCAGCGAGCTCGCCGCGAACAAGGCCGACCGCGTCAACACGCTGTCGGAGTTCGTGCCGCGTGCGCTCGGGGCCGACTGGGAGCTCATCACCGCCGGTCAGCGCGTCCAGGTCATCCGCAAGACGGGTGTCGGCGGCAAGCTCGAGTTCGGCACGGCCGTCGTGACCTCCGAGGACGGCACCATGTCCGGTCTGCTCGGTGCGTCCCCGGGCGCGTCGACCGCCGTCCCCGCGATGCTCTCGGTGCTCGAGAAGTGCTTCCCGGCCGAATACGCCGGCTGGTCGCCGAAGCTCACCGAGATCATCCCGTCGTTCGGTCAGAAGCTCAACGGCAACCGTGACCTGTACCGACAGGTGTGGGACTGGACCAACAAGTCCCTGCGGCTGACCGGTCGCGACGCGAGCACCGTCGAGTCCGGCGCGCTCGCCCCCGCCACCGCGGGGTGATCCCGGGCGGTCATCTGTGCTAACCACGACACATGAGCCCTGAACCGCAGCACGACCAGCGCCCGCAGGTACATCGCAGTACGGCAGCCGAGATCGATGCGGCCACGCTGTACCGGATCCTGAGGCTCCGGGTCGACGTGTTCGTCGTGGAGCAGGCCTGCCCGTACCCGGAGATCGACGGTCGCGATTTGGAGCCGACGACACGTCAGTTCTGGATCACCGAGAGCGGCGAACCCGACGACGATGCCGTGCTGGCGACCCTGCGACTCCTCGAGGAGCCGCCGGGTGCGGACGCCGGAACCGTGTACCGGATCGGCCGTGCCTGTACGGCACGCGCGCATCGCGGTCGTGGGCTGGTCGCCCGGCTCCTGACGGTTGCGCTCGACGAGGTCGGGGATCGTCCCTGCCGGATCGAGGCGCAGGCCTACCTGACCGAGATGTACGGCAAGTTCGGCTTCGTCGCCGAGGGCGACGAGTACCTCGAGGACGGGATCCCACACGTGTCGATGCTCCGTTCCGGCCCGCGATGACCGACGTCTCGGATCCGGCCCCGGTCCGCTATCCCTTCAGCGCGGTCGTCGGACAGGATCAGCTCAAGCTGGCCCTGATCCTGTCCGCCATCTCGCCGAGCATCGGCGGCGTCCTCATCCGCGGCGAGAAGGGGACGGCCAAGTCCACCATCGTGCGCGGGCTCGGCCCGTTGATCGGTGGCGACGAACGGTCCGGGCGCGTCGTCGAACTGCCGATCGGCGCGACCGAGGATCGCGTGATCGGCTCCCTCGACCTGACCTCCGTGCTGCGCGACGGGCGCGCGGAGTTCACCCCCGGACTCCTCGCCCGGGCCCATCGGGGGGTCCTCTACATCGACGAGGTCAACCTGCTCGCCGACCATCTCGTCGACGTCCTGCTCGATGCCGCAGCCAGCGGGCGCGTCACCATCGAGCGTGACGGCGTATCCCACACGCAGGCAGCGGATTTCGTGCTCGTCGGCACCATGAACCCGGAAGAGGGGGAGCTGCGCCCGCAGCTGCTCGACCGCTTCGGGCTCGCGGTCGACGTCGCCGCAGGCAAGGATCTCGATGAACGTGTCGAGGTCGTCCGGCGGCGGATGGCGTTCGACGCCGACCCGGACGCGTTCGCCGCCGAGTACGCCGAGGCCGAACACGATCTGGCACAGCGGATTCACGCGGCCCGGGAAACAGCGAGCGAGGTCGAGGTCCCGACGCGCGAACTGCGCCGCATCGCCGGCATCTGCGCCCACCTCGACGTCGACGGACTCCGCGGCGACATCGTCGTCGCGCGCACCGCCGCCGCACACGCGGCCTGGCGCGGGGCCACGACGGTGGCCGAGGAGGACGTGCGGGCCGCCGTCGAACTCGCCCTGCCGCATCGCAGGCGCCGCAATCCCTTCGACGAATCCGGTCTCTCGAACGACCAGATCGACGACGCGATGTCGGCCGGCCAGGATGCCGCCGGCTCCGACTCTCCCGAGCCCCCGGACGACGACCCGACACCGCCGGACGGCGGACCGGGCGGGGGTGCGCCGGAGCCGGGGGAGTCGTCGGAATCCTCAGGGTCCTCGGAAGAGGCCAATACGCACGAAGACTCGGAGCCCAGGTCGCAGCGGGCCCCCGGGCCCGCTTTCGGTGCCGCCCCGACGCCGACGGGGCGCCGGGTGCGTGCGCTCCGCGTGACCGGGGTCGGAGACGGCGACCCCGGCCGCCGGTCGAAGGCGCGCAGCCGGCGCGGGCACACGACCCACGCCGTCGACTTCGCCGACGGCCGGCCGGTGCACCTGTTCGCCACCGTCCTCGCCGCGGTGGGCCGGGCGCCGCAGTCGTCGGTCCGGATCGCGGCACCCGATTTGCGCGCAGCCGAACGCATCGGCCAGGAATCCAATCTCGTCGTCTTCGTGGTGGACCTGAGCGGATCGATGACCGCCCGCCGCCGGCTCACCGCGGTCGCAGAACTGTGCGTCGAGATGCTGCGGGACTCCTACACGCGTCGCGACCGGGTGGCCGTGGTCGTCGCCCGCGGCGGTACCGCGACGCTGGCCGTGCCGCCCACCAAGTCGGTGGACATCGCGGTGCGCCGCCTCGCCGAGATCCGTACCGGTGGCCGGACGCCGCTGGCCGAGGGGCTGACCCTGGCCGGCGACGTCGTCGAACGCTGTCGCCGCACCGAACCGAATCGTCGGCCGCTCGTCGTCGTCCTCACCGACGGTCGCGCCACCTCCGGCCGGGATGCCCCGGCACGGGCGCGGCTCGCGGCGTCGGCGATCCGGCGCCGGGGGATCGAGTCGGTGGTCGTCGACTGCGAGCAGGGGATGGTGCGGCTCGGCCTCGCCGCCGACCTCGCCTCCCACCTCGGCGCCGAGTTGCTGACCATGGACGAGCTGTCCGCGACCGCGCTGACCCGCGGTGCGGCCTGATACCGGTTACTGAAGGAGACATCCAGTGCCCCAAGGGGTTCCCGCCTCGGTTCCTGACGACGGCCTGACCACCCGCCAGCGCCGGAACCAGCCCGTGCTGGCCGTCCACACCGGCGACGGCAAGGGGAAATCCACCGCTGCCTTCGGCATGGCCATGCGCGCGTGGAACGCCGGTCTGCGGGTCGCGGTCTTCCAGTTCGTGAAGAGCGCCAAGTGGAAGGTCGGGGAGGAGTCGGCGTTGCTGGCTCTCGGCCAGTGCCACATCGACACCGGCGCCGGCGGTCCGGTGGAGTGGCACAAGATGGGCCAGGGATGGTCGTGGTTGCGGGCCAACACCGAGCACGCCGACGACCATGCCGCCGCGGCGCGCGCCGGCTGGGCCGAGATCGCCCGTCGGCTCGACGCCGGCGAACACGACTTCTACGTGCTCGACGAGTTCACCTATCCGCTCGCCTGGGGCTGGGTCGAGACCGACGAGGTCATCGAGACGCTCGCCCGGCGCCCCGGACGTCAGCACGTCGTCATCACCGGCCGTCGCGCACCGCAGGCGCTCGTCGACGCCGCCGATCTCGTGACCGAGATGCGCAAGATCGCTCATCCGATGGATGCCGGCCGCAAGGGCCAGAAGGGCATCGAGTGGTGACCATGTCCCGTGCGACACCGGCGGTCGTGATCGCTGCCCCGTCCTCGGGCAGCGGTAAGACGACGGTGACGACAGGACTCATCGGCGCGTTGCGCGCGGCCGGTCACCGGGTCGCCCCGTTCAAGGTCGGTCCCGACTACATCGACCCCGGCTACCACGCCGTCGCCGCCGGGCGCCCGGGCCGCAACCTGGACCCGAATCTGGTGGGCGAAGACCTGATCGCACCACTGTTCGCCCACGGTTCGGCCGGCGCCGACATCGCCGTCGTCGAGGGTGTGATGGGGCTGTTCGACGGCCGCATCACCAGCGACGACCCCGACGCCGCCGGCACCGACGCGCTCGGTATCGGCTCGACCGCACACGTCGCGTCGATCATCGGTGCACCCGTGGTGCTGGTCGTCGACGCAGGTGGGCACAGCCAGTCACTCGCCGCGGTGCTGCACGGGTTCCTGTCCTACGACTCGTCGGTCCACATCGCCGGCGTCATCCTCAACCGGGTCGGCTCGCCGCGGCACGAGATGGTGCTGCGCCAGGCGTGCGCCCGCGTCGGCGTCCGGGTCTTCGGCGTGCTGCGTCGCGACCCGTCGCTGACCGTGCCGTCCCGACACCTCGGACTCATCCCCGCTGCCGAGCGCAGCGCCGACGCGGTCGCTGCCGTCGCGTCGATGACCGCTCGCCTGCGCGACGCACTCGATCTGCCGGCGATCGTGGCCGCGGCTCGGCAGCGTCGGATCCCCGACGTCGCGCAATGGTCGGCGGCCGAGGCCCTCGCTCCCTTTCTCGACGGCACACCCGCCTCGGCTACGCGGCCCGTCGTCGCGGTCGCCGGGGGAGCGGCGTTCACCTTCGGCTACGCCGAACACGCCGAGATGCTGCAGGCCGCGGGCGCCGAGGTCGTCGCGTTCGACCCGCTGTGCGACAGGCTTCCGCCGGACACCACCGGCGTCGTGATCGGCGGCGGCTTCCCGGAGGAACACGCCGAGGAACTCGGCGCCAACCACGAACTGCGGGCCGACCTGCGTGCACACGCGGCCGCGGGCCGGCCGATCCACGCCGAATGCGCCGGTCTGGTCTACCTGGCCGACCGCCTCGACGACCGCCCGATGAGCGGAGTCCTCGACATCACCGGCAGCTTCGGACCGAAGCTGACTCTCGGCTACCGCGACGCCGTCGCCGTCGGCGACTCGGTGCTGTTCCGTGCCGGCGAGCGCGTCACCGGGCACGAATTCCACCGAAGCACCGTGCAAGTCGGGGACACGACGTCGCCCGCGTGGGCGTGGCGCGACGTCGAGGGGCGGCCCGCCACCGACGGCGTCGTCACCGATGCGGTCCACGCGTCGTATCTGCACCTGCACCCGGCGGCCATCCCGGAGGCGCTGTACCGCTTCGTGTCCCGAGTAGGCTCCTCGTCGTGGACGATGCCGACAAACTCCTCGACGCGGGCTCGCCCATGACGGCACGCCGACTCCGCGAGACCCTCGACGCCCTGGCGACCCACGGCGCGGACGACCCCGAACTGTTGCGCCAGCTGCTCGAGGCCGTGCTCGTGGTCGGTCAGGGCGTCGAACTCGACCGTGCCCTGCAGCGCATCGTCGAGGTGGCCGCCGGTCTGGTGGACGCGCAGTACGGCGCGCTGGGGGTCCGCGGTCCCGACGGCGGTCTGAGCGAGTTCGTCCACATCGGGATCACCGAGGCGCAGCGGTCGACGATGGGTCACCTGCCGGTCGGCCGTGGCGTGCTGGGGCTGCTGATCGACGACCCGCGGCTGCACCGCATCCACGACCTCGGGTCGCATCCGACCTCGGTCGGGTTCCCGCCCAACCACCCGCCGATGCGTACCTTCCTCGGTGCGCCGATCCTGGTGCGCGGGGAGGTCTTCGGCAGTATCTACCTCACCGAGAAGCGTTCGGCCGACGACTTCTCCGAGGTCGACGAGACGGTGGTCGCGGTGCTCGCGGTGGCCGCCGGTATCGCCATCGACAACGCTGGACTCTTCGAACGGGCCCGCACCCGACACCAGTGGATGCAGGTGCTGGCGCGGCGCGGCTCGGAGCCGCTCGCCGGTATCGCCCTGTCGGACACCATGTCCCGGATGTGTGTCGACGTCGCCGACCTGGTGGGTGCGGTTGACGTCTTCCTCCTCACCGAACTCGACGGCAAGGTGGAGTTGCGCGGTCACACCGGGGAGCGGATCGACATCGACAGCTTCACCGCACCGCATGCGAACGCGATCACCGTCCTGCGCGCCGGAACCATCGCGCCGTCGCTGGTGCGTCGGGGTGCCCGCTGGACGACCGTGCAGCCGCTGCAGCGGGCCTCGGGCGCCTTCGGCTGGATGATCATCACCCACCGCAACCGCCCGTACTGGGATTCCGAGGAGATCGCCGGACTGGCCGGCGTCGCCGAGATCGCCTCTTTGGCCGTCGTCTACGCCGAGCAGCAGCAGATCGCCCGCGACCTCGAGGTGCTCGAGGACCGCCACCGCATCGCGCGCGACCTGCACGACCACGTGATCCAGCGACTGTTCGCCGTGGGCATGTCGGTGCAGACGCTTCTGGCCGGGTCAACCGATCCCGCCGCCGCCACCGCGCGGCTCGAACAGATCATGACCGACCTCGATCGCACGATCGCGCAGATCCGGACGTCGATCTTCGACCTGCAGACGGTCACCGCCGGTGCCGACGGGTCGACCCTGCGGCGCCGCGTCCTCGACATCGTCTCCGAACTGTCCGGGCACGCGTCGATCTCGCCGAGCGTCCAGTTCGACGGCCCCGTGGACACCGTGGTGCCGGACACGCTGGGACCCCATATCGACGCGGTGCTGCGCGAAGGGCTGAGCAACGCGCTGCGGCACGCGCAGGCCGAACACATCGCCGTCGCGGTCCGTGCCGACGACGTGCTGACGGTCGAGATCACCGACGACGGGGTCGGTATCGGCACCGACGTCACCTATCGCGGGCTGGAGAACCTGACCCGCCGCGCCGAGGAATGCGACGGGACGTTCAGTGTCGTGACCCGCCCGCGCGGCAACCGCGAGGAGGGCGGGACGACGCTGACCTGGTCGGTACCCCTGACCGGCTAGTTCCTGCCGTCACGCAGCTTGGTCGCCATCACCGCGACCTGGGTGCGGCGCTGCATGTCCAGCTTGCCGAGGATGCGGGACACGTAGTTCTTGATCGTCTTCTCCGCCAAGAACATCCGCTCGGCGATCTGGCGGTTCGTCAGACCCTCGCCGATGAGGTTGAACACCTCGCGTTCCTGATGGGTCAGCTCGGCCAGCGGGTCCTTCTCCTCCTGCCTGCCGTCGCGCAGCTTCGCCAGCAGGGCGGCGGTCGACCGGTCGTCGAGCAGCGAACCACCCTGTCCGACGGTGCGGACCGCGGCCACGAGGTTGTGGCCGAGGATCTGCTTGAGCACGAAGCCCGACGCTCCGGCGAGCACCGCGGCGAGCAGGGCGTCGTCGTCGGCGTAACTCGTCAGCATCAGGCACTTCACGTCCGGTTCGGCGGCACGGACATCGCGGCAGAGTTCGACACCGTTGCCGTCGGGCAACCGGACGTCGAGCACGGCCACGTCGGGCTTGGTCGCGAGGATGCCGACGAGGGCCTCACCGACCGATGCCGCCTCACCGACGACCTCGATGTCGTCTGCGGTGCCGAGGAGGTCGCGGAGTCCGCGTCGGACGAGTTCGTGGTCGTCGACGAGGTAGACGCGAACCGGTGTGGGGGTCGAATCGTCAGCCATGATCTGAACGTACCGGACCTTCTCAGCTGCGAGAACTCACAACCGGGCGTTGTGTCGGCCGCGACCGGGTCCCGGCCATATTCGCGACGTCTGCCCCCATCGAAGCGGGACTTTCTCCCCACGAGCAACACCCGTCCCGGCGCGCACAGTGGTTGTCGACGGATTCTCGATCCGCCTGTCCCACCCGACCTTCGGACCAGGAGAGCACGTGACCACCCTCATCGGACCCCCGGAACTGACCAACAGCGGGATGACCGGATCGGACCTGCTGCGCGAACTGCTACCCGTGTGCGAGACCGAGGTGGAGCGTCACATGCGGATGACCAAGGACTGGCATCCGCACGACTACGTGCCGTGGGACTCCGGCCGCAACTTCGCGATGCTCGGCGGCATCGACTGGGACCCGGAACAGTCGCAGCTGTCGGAGACCGCCAAGGCCGCGATGATCACCAACCTGCTCACCGAGGACAACCTGCCGTCGTACCACCGGGTCATCGCCCAGAACTTCAGTCTCGACGACGCGTGGGGCTGGTGGGTCGGCCGGTGGACCGCCGAGGAGAACCGCCACTCGGTGGTCATGCGCGACTACCTCGTCGTCACCCGCGGTGTAGACCCGGTCGAGCTCGAAGAGATCCGCATGGCCCACATGACGTCGGGCTTCAACCCGCTGCCCGAGGACGACGGACAGCGCGACCACAGCTTCGACATGCTCTATGCCGTCGCCTATGTCAGCTTCCAGGAACTCGCCACCCGCGTCTCGCACCGCAACACCGGAAAGGCCTGCGGCGACCCGATCGCCGACCGCATGCTGCAGCGCGTGGCGGCCGACGAGAACCTGCACATGCTCTTCTACCGCAACATCGTCGCCGGCGCCCTCGACCTGGTGCCCGACCAGACGATGGCCGCGATCTACGCGATCGTCTCCAACTTCCAGATGCCCGGCGCCACCATGCCGAACTTCCGGCGCAACGCGGTGCTCATCGCCAAGGGCGGCATCTACGACCTGCCGCAGCACATGTCCGAGGTGGTCATGCCGGTGCTGCGCAAGTGGCGCATCTTCGAACGCGAGGACTTCGGTCCGCTCGGTGAGCACTACCGCGAACAGCTCGCCGCCTTCCTCGAGGACATGAACGTCAAGGTCGAGAAGTTCGAGGCCTCGCGCGAGCGTGCCCTGCAGCGCGAGCGGGCCCGGGGTCGCGCATGACGATCACACAGCCGGCGCGGGTGGACTGCGATCGCGGTTTCGCCACGGCGATCTCGATGGCCGAGGCGGCCGCCGACCGGAACCCGGCGTGGTGGAACGAGATCCGCATGAGCGCCGACGACGCGCTCGATGCCTCCTACTGCAGTTCCAAGCTGCTCGGGGCGCTGTTGCAGTCGGCCGCGCACCGGCTCGGTGTGCCGGCCGCCGACGTCTGGGCCCACATTCGCCGTACCGGGGAACTGCCGCTCTAGATCGGGCCGGGGGCAGCTGTAGATCACACCGGCGGGCGCCGGGGACGTGGCGGCCGCCCGGTAGTGTTTCGTCCCATGTCTGGTCACTACCTCGTGGGCCTCGACCTCGCGGGCCGCAGGGTGGTCGTCGTGGGCGGCGGTTCCGTCGCACAGCGTCGGCTGCCGAACCTCATCGCGGCCGGAGCCGACGTGCACGTCATCGCCATCGACCCGACGCCGGCCGTCGAGTCGTTCCAGGGCATCACCGTGACCCGCCGCGCGTACGCCGACGGCGACCTCGAAGGTGCCTGGTACGTCATGGCCTGCACCGACGACCCGGCGGTCAACGCGGCGGTCGTCGCCGAGGCCGAACGCCGCCACACCTTCTGCGTGCGCGCCGACGACGCACAGTACGGAACCGCGGTCACCCCGGCGTCCGCCCGGCACCGCGACGTCCAGTTCGGCGTCCTCGCCGGTGGCGACCACAAGCTGTCGGCCGCGTTGCGCGCCGCGATCAGCCGCGCCTTGGCCGAGGGCTCGCTGACCGTCGACGACGTCGAGCCGCACGCCCCGGGTGTCGCGCTGGTCGGCGGAGGTCCCGGAGATCCCGACCTCATCACCGTGCGGGGTCAGCGACTGCTCGCCGAGGCCGACGTCGTCGTCGCCGACCGTCTCGCGCCAGCCGAACTGCTCGAGTCACTCGGCCCGCAGGTCGAGATCATCGACGCCGCCAAGGTTCCCTACGGCCGCGCGATGAAGCAGGAGGCCATCAACGACGTCCTCGTGGCGCGCGCCAGGGAGGGCAAGTTCGTCGTCCGGCTCAAGGGCGGCGACCCCTATGTCTACGGTCGCGGCTTCGAGGAGCTGCAGGCCTGCGTCGCCGCTGGTGTACCGGTCACCGTGGTGCCGGGCATCAGCAGCTCGATCGCCGCACCCGCGTCGGCCGGCATCCCGGTGACCCACCGCGGCGTCACCCACGAGGTGGTCATCGCCTCCGGTCACGTCCCGCCCGGGCACCCCGACTCGCTGATCGACTGGTCGGCGATGGGCAAGCTGCGGGGCACCCTCGTGCTGATGATGGCCGTCGAACGCGTCGACGTCTTCGCCGACGCACTCCTCGAGGGCGGCCGGCCCGCCGACACCCCGGTCGCCATGATCGAGAACGGATCGCTGCCGACACAGCGACTGCTGCGCACCGATCTCGCGCATGCCGCCGAGGTCGCCGAGGCCGAGGGGTTGCGACCGCCGGCCATCGTCGTCATCGGCCAGGTGGCCGCGTTCACCGAAGGCGCCTGAGCCGCACGATCCGGGACACCGAACCAACAGGGATTGGCACATCGGCGCGCTCGGCCGGTACCGTCGTGCCTTATGTCGAATCCCGGATCCGTGCACGCTGGAACTGTGGACACCTCCCAGTTCCGTCCGGTCTTCGGACTGCCGATCCTGGTGCTGTCCGGAATGCAGCTGCTCATGGTGCTCGACGGCACCGTCGCGGCGCTGGCCCTCCCACGGATTCGCGACGCCCTCAGCCTCTCCGAGTCGAGCGCCAACTGGGTCATCTCCAGCTACGTCCTGGCCTTCGGCGGACTGATGCTGCTCGGTGGCCGCCTCGGCGACACCTTCGGCCGCAAGCGGATGTTCATCGTCGGCGTCGTGGCCTTCACCCTGACCTCACTCCTGTGCGGTCTCGCGTGGAACGAGGGGAGCCTGATCGTCGGCCGAGCGCTGCAGGGGGCGTCGGCCGCGATCGCCGCCCCGACCGCGATGGCCCTGGTCGCGACCACGTTCGCGCCGGGCAAACCCCGAAGCCAGGCCTTCGCCATCTATGCGGCGATGACCGGCGTCGGCTCGGTCGCCGGCCTGATCCTGGGCGGCGTGCTGACCGAGGTGTCGTGGCGACTCGTGTTCCTCATCAACGTGCCCATCGGCCTGGTCGTCGTGATCGGGGCGATCATCGCGCTGCGCGAATCGCAGGGTGAGCGTCTGCCGCTCGACGTCCCCGGCGCGGTGCTCGGCACCCTCGGCTGCACCCTGCTGGTGCTCGGCGTCAACGAGGGTCCCAACGGTTGGGGTTCGCCCGTCGTCATCGGCTCGTTCGTGCTCGGCGTACTGGCGCTCATCGCCTTCGTGGTGGTCGAGCGCCGCGCCGCCAACCCGATCCTGCCGTTCTCGCTGTTCGACAACACCTCCCGCGTCGCGGCGCTCGGGGCGATCCTGTTCGCCAGCATGATCATGATGTGCATGGCGGTCTTCATCTCGCTGTACCTGCAGGGAATTCTGAAGTACTCGCCGATCCAGAGCGGTCTGGCCGTCGTGCCCTTCGCCTTCGGACTCGGCATCGCCGCGGCGATCGCGTCGAAGCTCGCGCTGATGATCCAGCCTCGCTGGCTGGTCCTGGTCGGCGGCGCGGTCATCCTCGCCGGCTGCTTCTACGCCTCGTCGATCGCCACCGACGCCCCCGATTACTTCCCGGGGATCTTCCTGCCGGTCATCGTGATCGGCTTCGGCGTGGGCCTCGCCGTCATCCCGCTGACCCTGTCCGTGGTGGCCGGAGTCGGACCCAACGAGATCGGTCCGCTGACCGCGCTCGCGCAGGTCGCGCAGAACCTCGGCGGTGCGGTCGGCCTCGTGGTCGTCGGTGCGATGGTGACGTCGCGGGCGCTGTCCAAGGGCGGCACCACCGCACCCGTCGAGACGATGAACCCGGCACAGCTGGCCGCGCAGGCGGAGGGCTACGGTCTCGCGTTCGCGGCCTGCGCCGGCATCGCGGTCATCGCCGCGGTCGTCGTGCTGTTCATGCGGTTCACCCCGGAACAGGTCGCCGAGGGGCAGGCCGCCCAGGAAGCAGCCGACGCGGGCGTCGAGTGATCAGTCGGTGATGACGACGATCTGGTCGGGTGCGGCGATCTCGACGCGTTGACCGGCGTCGGACAGGACCGCGGCCAGACCGTCGATGTCGCGCACGTTGCGTCGTGTGCGCACCAGTTCGCGCGCCATCAGGCCCTTGTAGTGCTTGTTGAAGTGACTCACGACCTTGCGTGAGCCGTCGGGCTGTTCGGTCATCACCGTCGCGGTGACCGCACCCTTGACCGGGCCGAGCTGCTGGTACACCCCCGAGCGCAGGTCCACGACGAAGTCCTCCACCGCGTCGAGTGCGGGCGACAGCTCCGGTTTCCAGATCGACGCCAGCGTCGGCATGCCGGGCAGCTTCGATCCACCCGACAGCCGGTAGGCGGGAATCGCGTCGGCGGCGCGCACCACACCGAACAGGGCCGAGCCGATGGCCAGGCGTTCGGCGGCCTTGGTCTTGCCCGCCTTGGTGAGCGAGGCGTGGTCGAGGGCGTCGTAGAGGACGCCGGTGTAGCGCTCGATGGCCGGCCGGGTGGGGGAGAGCCACAGGTCGGCGTTGCGGTCCACCTCGGAGAGTTGGGTGGCGCCCAGGCCGAGTGCCTTGCGGCTGGCGTCGAGGTCGCAGGCGAGGTCGACGATGGCCTCGCCGATCCGTTTGCGGACAGGATTCAGCTCGGGAAACGACAAGCTGTCGAGATCGAGGGGAGCCCCGTGCCCACCGTCGGATTTGGTCTCGGAGGGAGGGAGGATGACGAGCACCGGAACACCATAACTAAGCTGGTTTGTCGTGATCACACGCATGTCGACCCTGTTCCTGCGGACCCTGCGCGACGACCCGGCCGATGCCGAGGTGCCCAGCCACAAGTTGCTGGTGAGGGCGGGCTACGTCCGCCGCGTCGCGCCCGGCGTCTACTCCTGGCTCCCGCTGGGTCTGCGCGTGCTCAAGGCCATCGAGAAGGTGGTGCGCGAGGAGATGAACGCGATCGGCGGCCAGGAGATCCTGCTGCCGGCGCTGCTGCCGCGCGAACCGTACGAGGCCACCAACCGCTGGACCGAGTACGGCGACGCCCTGTTCCGCCTCAAGGACCGCAAGGGTGCCGACATGCTCCTCGGACCCACGCACGAGGAGCTCTTCGCCACCCTGGTCAAGGGCGAGTACTCGTCCTACAAGGACATGCCGGTCATCCTGTACCAGATCCAGACCAAGTACCGCGACGAGGAGCGTCCGCGCGCGGGCATCCTCCGCGGCCGCGAGTTCGTGATGAAGGACGCCTACTCCTTCGACCTCGACGACGACGGCCTCAAGAAGGCCTACAACCTGCACCGCGAGGCCTACCAGAAGATCTTCGAGCGCCTGCAGATCAAGTACGTCATCGTCTCCGCCACCTCCGGCGCGATGGGTGGCAGCGCCTCCGAGGAGTTCTTGGCCGAGTCCGAGGTCGGCGAGGACACCTTCGTGCGATGCCTGGAGTCGAATTACGCGGCCAACGTCGAGGCGGTCGTCACGCATGCGCCCGACCCGAAGCCGATCGACGGCCTGCCCGAGGCGGTCGTGCACGACACCCCGGGTACCGAGACCATCGCGAGCCTGGTCGAGTGGGCCAATGCGAACCTCGACGGCGAGTACACCGCCGCCGACACCCTCAAGAACGTGATGGTGAAACTTCATGCGCCGGGCAAGGATCCCGAGATCGTCGGCGTCGGTGTGCCCGGCGACCGCGAGGTGGACCTCAAGCGTCTCGAGGCCTCCGTCTCGCCGGCCGAGGTCGAACTGCTCACCGACGCGGACTTCGCCGCCAACCCGTTCCTGGTGAAGGGGTACATCGGTCCGAAGGCCCTGTACGCCAACGGTGTCCGCTACCTCGTCGACCCCCGCGTGGTCGACGGGACCTCGTGGATCACCGGAGCCGACGAACCCGGCCGCCATACGTTCGGGCTGGTCGCCGGCCGTGACTTCACCCCGGACGGCACGATCGAGGCCGCCGAGGTGCGCGACGGCGACCCGTCGCCGGACGGTGCGGGAAAGCTGTTGAGCGCCAAGGGGATCGAGATCGGACACATCTTCCAGCTCGGGCAGAAGTACACCGACGCCTTCGAGGTCGACGTACTCGGTGAGAACGGCAAGCCGGTCCGGTTGACCCAGGGCTCCTACGGAGTCGGTGTGTCACGTCTGGTGGCGGTCATCGCCGAACAGTCGCACGACGACAAGGGGCTGCGCTGGCCGAAGACCGTGGCGCCGTTCGCGGTTCACCTGGTCATCGCCAACAAGGACGAGGCCGCGATCGCCGGTGCCGAGCAGCTCGCCGCTGACCTCGACGCCGCCGGACTCGAGGTGCTCCTCGACGACCGCAAGGCCTCGCCCGGCGTGAAGTTCAAGGACGCCGAGCTCCTCGGCATGCCGACGGTCGTGGTCGTCGGACGCGGTTATGCCAACGGCACCATCGAGATCCGCGACCGGTTCACCGGGGAGGCCACCGAGGTGGCCGTCGACGGCGCAGTGGACGCGGTCGTCGCCGCGGCGCGCGGCTGAGACTCAGCCCCTGCTCTTGATCAACCCGAGACAGGAGACCCCGGGAACGCGACCGTGACCGGGGTTTCCTGTAGCAGTGCACGCCACGTGGCGGCGCGGACCGCAGAATCCGACAGACCGTCGACGCCGATCCGGCGACCCGGCTCGTCGTCGGCCTGCTCGAGCAACGCCCGGTATGCGGTGGTGCAGTCGACCTCTGCCGCGAGGGCTGCCCGAGCGGCGGTCTCGGGGTCGGTGACCTCCACCGGAAGCGTGTAACCGGCCGCGGCCAGCGGCGGTGTGCCACCGGCGGCGGTGATGGCCCGGTCGATCTCGTCCCGGCGGGCGCGGTGCTCGGCGGCGTAGTCGCCGACCATGCGTCGGCGCGCGGCCGCGACGAATGCGGTGATCACCCCGTAGGTGAAGATCGCGGCGTTCTCGGCGTCGGCGGCGACGACGAGCGGATCGCCGGTGTCGGCCGCCGGGGAGGGGACGGGGCTGGTCATGCCAGTTGCACCTCTCGCATCGAGGTCACGGCGGCCGCGACCGATCCGGCCAGACCGGCCGGGTATCCGGACAGGGAGATCGCCACATCGCGCGCCTCGCCGGAGGACTGCTCGAGTCCGGCGCGCAGGCCCACCAGGGTCGGCGGTCCGCCCGGTGCGGGTGCCGCAGAGGGGGCCGGTTCGTCGATGGTGGCCGCGACGCCCTGGTCCAGCCGGATGATCTCCTCACGCAGCGCCCGTGCGTGCTCGGCGCGTTGGTCTGCGACAACGGCGAGGGCGGCGGCATATCGCGGCTCGGCGCCGGCGAGTGATCGGGCACTCTTCTCGTCGCCGAGGGCACTGCGCACGAGCGGTACCAGCCGCTCGGCGGTCCTGGCCTCCTCCGACGGCCCGGTGCTGCAGCCCGACACGCCGACGGCACCCAGGCCGGCCACCGCGACCCCTGCCACGAGTCCTCCGCGCAGCACGGTGCGCCGATCCAATGTGGTCACGCGACACATGATGCCAGCCGCGAAACGAAGGTGGTCGGGGCATGCCTCGGGATCCACTAGGATGTGTCGGAGCAACTTCGTGCGAGACCCTGCACGGCCCGACAACTGAAGACGAGGGGAGTGGCATGCCGATCAGCCCGCCGCAGGTGAGTGAACTCGTCGAAAAGCTTGTCGTGGAGCAAGGTTTCGACCTCGAAGACGTCATCGTCAACCGACGCGACGGCCAGGACGAACTGACGATCGTCGTCGATCGCGACGGCGGCAGCGACCTCGACGTTCTCGCCGATCTGTCCAACCGGATCTCCGAGGTCCTCGACGCGGTACCGGAACTCGCCGACGAGGACCCCTATGTCCTCGAGGTGACCTCGCCCGGCGTCGATCGTCCCCTGACCCTCCCGCGGCACTGGCGTCGCAACACCGGACGCCGCGTCGCCGTCGACCTCGCCCCGGTCGAGGGGAGCGAGGAGCGGACCCTCACCGGCCGCATCGGCAAGCTCGACGAGACCAGCGTCGAGATCGTGATGAACCACCGCGGACGGATCGCGGTGGAGACCATCCCGCTCGAGGCCGTGACGAGAGCCGTGGTGCAGGTCGACTTCTCGCAGCCGAGCGTCGCCGAACTCGAACTCTGCGGCCTCGACGCCGACGAGATCGAGCGCCGGCGGACGCGCGACCGCACGCAACTGAACAACTGAACAACCGAACAACTGAACAACCGAAGAACTGAACAGCAGTGACAAGTGAACAGCGGCGACAAGTGAATAGGAGCCAGACCCCATGAACATCGACATCGGCGCACTGCGCATGATCGAGGCCGACAAGGGCATCTCGATCGAGACGGTCATCACCGCCATCGAGACCGCCCTGCTGACCGCCTACCGTCACACCGACGGCTTCGCGCCGCATGCGCGTGTCGACATCAACCGCAAGTCCGGTGCAGTCCGCGTGATGGCACAGGAACTCGACCAGAACGGTGACGTCGTCCACGAGTGGGACGACACCCCCGAGGGCTTCGGCCGGATCGCGGCCACCACCGCACGCCAGGTCATCCTGCAGCGCCTCCGCGACGCCGAGAACGAGAAGAACTTCGGTGACCTGGTGGCACACGAGGGCGAGATCGTCGGCGGCGTGGTGCAGCAGGACTCCCGCGCCAACGCCCGCGGCATGGTCGTGGTGCAGATCGGCAGCGATGCCAACAGCACCGAGGGCGTCATCCCGCCCGCCGAGCAGGTACCCGGCGAGGTCTACACCCACGGCGACCGCATCAAGTGCTACGTCGTCGGCGTCAGCCGCGGCCCCCGCGGACCGCAGATCACGCTGTCGCGTACCCACCCGAACCTGGTCCGCAAGCTGTTCTCGCTCGAGGTGCCCGAGATCGAGGACGGTTCGGTGGAGATCGTCGCGGTCGCCCGCGAGGCCGGCCACCGGTCCAAGATCGCCGTGCACACCGGTGTCGCCGGGCTCAACGCCAAGGGCGCGTGCATCGGCCCGATGGGTCAGCGTGTGCGCAACGTCATGAGCGAACTGGCCGGCGAGAAGATCGACATCATCGACTTCGATTCCGATCCCGGTGTGTTCGTCGGGAATGCTCTGTCCCCGGCGAAGGTTGTATCGGTCACCGTGGTCGACGCGGCCGCGAAGGCGGCCCGGGTCGTCGTGCCGGACTATCAGCTCTCCCTCGCCATCGGCAAGGAGGGGCAGAACGCCCGTCTGGCCGCCCGGCTGACCGGTTGGCGGATCGACATCCGCTCCGACGCGGCCCCCGCGGTCGAGGGGGGACCCGAGTGACACGAGTGGCAGCCGATTGTTCGCAACCCGCCCGGTCGCGCTAGACTGATCGATGGTTCAGCGATCCGCCCCCCGCACGTCAACCAATCACAGGCCGGTACGGATGTGTATCGGTTGCCGGCAACGGGCAGAGGCCACCGAGTTGGTTCGTGTCGTCGCGCAGCAGCGTGACGACACCCCAGTGCTCGTGGCCGATCCCGCGAAGACCATGCCGGGACGTGGTGCTTGGTTGCATGCGAGGGCGGAGTGCATCTCCGTCGCGACGCGACGCAGGGCCTTCGCCGCGGCACTCCGGACCCCCGGTCTGACCGCGGACCCGGACGATCTCGCCGAACAGCTCGGCGTGATCACCCACTAAAGATGGCTCCTCGGAGCCGGAACAGGTTGCAGAAGACATGAGCACACCGTGAAGTCCCCACGATGAGCATGTACCGGACATAAATCGAGGCCGTAGCGGGTTAGCCGCTTGGCCTCCAGCAAAGGAGAGCAGTGGCAGGCAAAGCCCGCGTGCACGAACTGGCCAAAGAGCTCGGTGTGACGAGCAAGCAGGTGCTCGAGCGCCTGAAGGAACAGGGCGAGTTCGTCAAATCGGCGTCGTCGACGGTAGAGGCCCCAGTGGCCCGTCGACTGCGTGAATCATTCCCCGGCAAGGACGGGGGAGCCAAGGACGGCGGATCGTCGTCGGCACCCGCTCCTCGCCAGTCGGCCAAGCCCGGACCCAAGCCGTCCGGCGCGCCGAAGCCCGGTGCCGCCCCGGCAGCGCCGGCCGAGCGTCCCGCCCCGGGACCCCAGACCAGCGCACCCAAGCCGGGCGGCCCCAAGCCGGGTCCCGCCCCGGTCGAGACCCCCGCACCGGCGGCCGCCGAGCGTCCGAGCGCTGCTCCGACCCCCGGCGCACCCAAGCCCGCGGCCCCGGCACCTCAGGCGCCCGCCGCACCTCAGGCACCCGCCGCGTCGGCAGCACCCACGCCGCCGACCAAGGCCCCGGGTCCCCGTCCCGGGCCGAAGCCCGGCCCGCGTGCACCGCGTGTCGGCAACAACCCGTACTCGTCGGCTCCCGCGCCGCGCCCGGCGGCTCGTCCCGGCCCCGGCCAGGGCGGCCCGCGTCCCGGTGGCGGCCGTCCCGGACCTGCCGGCCAGGGTGGACCCCGTCCCGGTGGCGGTCGTCCCGCTCCCGGTCAGGGCGGTCCGCGTCCCAACCCGGGCAACATGCCTCCCCGTCCCAGCCCCGGCGCGATGCCCTCGCGTGCGGCTCGTCCTGACGCCCGTCCGGGTGGTCGTGGCGGTGCCGGCGGTGGCCGTGGCGGCGGCGGCGGCGGTTACCGTGGCGGACCCGGTGGCGGCGGCGCTCCCGGCGCACCCGCCGGTGGTGGCTTCCGCGGTCGTCCCGGTGGCGGCGGCGGTCGTGGCCGCGGCGGTGCAGCCGGTGCGTTCGGTCGTCCCGGCGGCGCTCCCCGTAAGGGTCGCAAGTCGAAGCGGGCAAAACGCGCCGAGTACGAGAGCATGCAAGCTCCGTCCGTCGGCGGCGTTCGTCTGCCCCGCGGCAACGGCGAGATCATCCGTCTCGCCCGTGGTGCCTCGCTGTCCGACTTCGCCGACAAGATCGACGCCAACCCGGCATCGCTGGTCCAGGCGTTGTTCAACCTCGGCGAGATGGTGACGGCGACCGAGTCGGTCAACGACGAGACGCTCGAGCTGCTCGGCTCGGAGATGAACTACCGCGTCCAGGTCGTCAGCCCGGAGGACGAGGACCGCGAGCTGCTCGACAGCTTCGACCTCACCTACGGCGAGGACGAGGGCGGCGAGGAAGACCTCGAACAGCGTCCGCCGGTGGTCACCGTCATGGGCCACGTCGATCACGGTAAGACCCGACTGCTCGACACGATCCGTAAGGCCAACGTCCGCGAGGGCGAGGCCGGCGGCATCACGCAGCACATCGGTGCCTACCAGGTGAACACCCACCTCAACGGTGAGGATCGCCTGATCACCTTCATCGACACCCCGGGTCACGAGGCGTTCACCGCCATGCGTGCCCGCGGCGCCAAGGCGACCGACATCGCGATCCTCGTGGTCGCGGCCGACGACGGTGTCATGCCGCAGACGGTGGAAGCGGTCAACCACGCCCAGGCGGCCGACGTGCCGATCGTGGTCGCGGTGAACAAGATCGACAAGGAAGGCGCCGATCCGCAGAAGATCCGCGGACAGCTGACCGAATACGGTCTGGTGCCCGAGGAGTACGGCGGCGACGCCATGTTCGTCGACATCTCGGCCAAGCAGGGCGAGAACATCGACGCACTGCTCGAGGCCGTGCTGCTCACCGCGGACGCATCGCTCGACCTGCGTGCCAACCCGGACATGGACGCCCAGGGTGTCGCCATCGAGGCGCACCTCGACCGCGGCCGTGGCCCGGTGGCGACCGTGCTGGTCCAGCGCGGCACGCTCCGCGTCGGCGACTCGATCGTCGCCGGTGACGCCTACGGTCGTGTCCGTCGCATGGTCGACGAGCACGGCGAGGACGTCCCCGAGGCGCTGCCGTCGCGTCCGGTCCAGGTCATCGGTTTCACCTCGGTCCCCGGTGCAGGCGACAACCTGCTCGTGGTCGAGGAGGACCGCATCGCCCGGCAGATCGCCGACCGCCGCAATGCGCGCAAGCGCAACGCGCTGGCCGCACGCAGCCGCAAGCGGATCAGCCTGGAAGACCTGGATTCGGCTCTCAAGGAGACCAGCCAGCTCAACCTCATCCTCAAGGGTGACAACTCGGGTACGGTCGAGGCCCTCGAAGAGGCCCTGCTGGGCATCGAGATGGGCGACGAGGTCTCGCTGCGCATCATCGACCGCGGTGTCGGTGGCGTCACCGAGACGAACGTCAACCTGGCGGCGGCCTCGGATGCGATCATCATCGGCTTCAACGTCCGTGCGGAGGGCAAGGCCACCGAGCTGGCCAACCGCGAGGGCGTCGACATCCGGTACTACTCGGTGATCTACCAGGCCATCGACGAGATCGAGAGCGCGCTCAAGGGCATGCTCAAGCCGATCTACGAAGAGGTGGAGCTCGGCCGCGCCGAGATCCGCGCCATCTTCAAGTCGTCGAAGGTCGGCAACATCGCCGGTTGCCTCGTCCAGTCGGGCATCATGCGTCGCAACGCCAAGGCGCGCCTGCTGCGTGACAACGTCGTGGTCGCCGAGAACCTCACCGTGTCGTCGCTCAAGCGCGAGAAGGACGATGCCACCGAGGTTCGCGAAGGCTACGAATGTGGTCTCACGCTGACCTACTCGGACATCAAGGTGGACGACGTGATCGAGACCTACGAGCTGCAGGAGAAGCCGCGCGACTGATGCGCGTGCGCTTCTGAGCTCTCTCGACCCACGTCCGTGCGCGTCGGCCCGACACCGGGCCGGCGCGCACGGCACCGCTCATGGAAGGACTCCCGATGGCTGATCCAGCACGGGCACAACGTCTGGCCAAGCGGATCTCGACGATCGTCGCGTCGGCGATCGCCACCGAGATCAAGGATCCGCGCCTGGCCTACGTGACGGTCACCGACACCCGCGTGACCAACGATCTGCACGACGCGACCGTCTACTACACGGTGATGGGCGAATCCATCGACGCCGAACCCGATTACGAGGCGGCGGCAGCAGGACTGGCCAAGGCGACCGGCGTGCTCCGGTCCAAGGTCGGCGCCGGTACCGGCGTCCGCTTCACCCCGACCCTGCGTTTCATGCTCGACACGGTGCCCGACGCGGCCCGTCAGATGGAGGAACTCGTTGCGCGCGCCCGCGCCAACGACGAACTCGTCGCACGACGCGCAGCCGAGGCATCACCGGCCGGTGACGCCGACCCCTATCGCTCGGCAGACGACGCCGGCGACGACGAGTGAACGCTCCGGCGTGTGCGGCGATCGCCGCAGAGCTGGCGTCCGCTTCGGCGGTGACCATCTGCTGTCACATCCGGCCGGATGCGGACACCATCGGCAGCGGTCTGGCGCTGGGACTGGCCCTCGACCGTCGCGGCGTCGACGTCGAGGTGTCCTATCCCGGTTCCGAGCAGCTGCCGGCCTCCCTCGGCGGCCTGCCCGGCAGCAAACTCCTGTGCTCCCCGAACCAGGTGGTCGGGCACCCGCTGGTGGTGTCGGTCGATGCGGCGAACCTCGAACGCCTCGAGGCGTTGGGTGAGGTCTTCAGCGCGGCGGACACGTCGATCACCATCGACCATCACGCCTCGAATCCCGGTTTCGGTGACCTCGACCTGATCGATCCCGCCGCCGACTGCACGTCGGTCCTCGTGCTCGATGTACTCGACGAGCTCGGGGTCGAACTCGACGCCGACATCGCCACCTGCATCTACGCCGGACTGACCACCGACACCGGTTCGTTCCGCTGGGCCCGGCCGCAGTCCTTCCGGATCGCGGCGCGGCTGCTGGAGACCGGCGTCGACGCGCGCCGGTGGAGTCGCATCCTCTTCGACTCCCACCCGTTCGAGTGGTTCTCGATGATGTCCGGCGTCCTCGCGTCGGCGAAGATCGTCCCGTCGGCGTGCAATGGTGAGGGACTCGTCTACGCGATCGTCGACCAGAAGGCCCTCGCCGGTATGAGCTGGGAGGAGTCGGAGAGCGTCGTCGACACCATCCGAACGGCCCGCGACGCAGAGGTGGCCGCGGTGTTCAAGGAGAATGCACCCGGAGTGTGGACGGTGTCGCTGCGGTCCAAGGAGATCGTCGACCTCGTCCCGATCGCC
This sequence comes from Gordonia sp. C13, assembly GCF_023218005.1. NCBI lineage: Bacteria > Bacillati > Actinomycetota > Actinomycetes > Mycobacteriales > Gordoniaceae > Gordonia > Gordonia sp. C13. The sequence continues at coordinate 350,012 of NZ_JALPSY010000001.1, read as the reverse complement.
CGCGCCCACGGTGGCGGAGGGCATCGTCAGGCCTCCGGTTACAGCGACGCCGGGACCGCCGACGAGGTCGTCGCGAGGTTGTTGGAGTCACTCTGAGCGGCACCCGCGAGGAGGAGGCCGCGGCATCTGACGAGGCAGGTGTCGCACGGATCGCGACGCTGACCGTCTCGGCGCTCGCGGTCCTCATCGCACCACCTCTCTACCTTCTCCTCGACCTCGCGGTCGTCGGTCGCCTGGGCGGCGAGCAGCTCGCCGCGCTCGGCGTCGGCACGCTGGTCCTCTCGATCGTCAGCACCCAGCTCACCTTCCTGTCGTACGGCACGACGGCCCGCTCGGCGCGCAGGTTCGGTGCGGGTGACCGGGCCGGTGCGGTGCGCGAGGGCGTGCAGGCCAGCTGGATCGCGGTCGCGGTCGGCGTGGTGATCGTCGCGGTCGCCTATCCGCTGGCCCCGATGGTGATGCGGCTTCTCGTCGGGGCGTCGTCGCCGGAGTCGGCCGCGGTGGCCGCCGACGCGGCGCACTGGATGCGCATCGCGATGTTCGGGGTACCGCTGATCCTGTTGTCGATGGCCGGCAACGGCTGGATGCGCGGTGTACAGGACACGCGCCGGCCGGTCGTCTACGTGGTCATCGGGTTGTCGCTCGCGGCGGTTCTCGTCGTCGGTCTGGTTCACGGTGTCGGGCCGTTCCCGCGCCTCGGCCTGCCGGGCAGCGCCGTCGCCAACGTGATCGGCCAGGGCGTCACGGGTGTGCTTTTCGCGGTGCGGGTGATCCGCGAGGTCGGGTCGTCAACCGAGTCGAAGGGTTTCCGACCCGACCGGACGATCATCGTCGCCCAGCTGGCGATGGCACGCGACCTCATCGTCCGCAGCCTGTCGTTCCAGGTCTGTTTCGTCTCGGCCGCCGCGGTGGCTGCCCGGTTCGGCGTCGCGCAGGTCGCGGCGCATCAGCTCGTGTTGCAGCTCTGGGAGTTCATGGCGCTGTTCCTCGACTCGGTCGCGATCGCCGCGCAGGCGCTCGTCGGTGCCGCGCTCGGCGGTGGTCGCCTCAAGGTCGCCGACACCGTGGCCCGCCGCGTCACCGGGGTGTCGGTGGTCGCCGCGACCGCGATGGCCGCGGTCTTCGCCGCCGGCGCGACTCTCATCCCGCGCATCTTCACCTCCGACGACGCCGTCCTCGACGCGATCGGCGTGCCGTGGTGGTTCTTCGTCGGGATGCTGCCGATCGCCGGAGTGGTCTTCGCCCTCGACGGCGTCCTCCTCGGCAGCGGCGACGCCGCCTTCCTCCGCACCGCGACCCTGACCGGCGCGCTCGTCGGATTCCTGCCGCTGATCTGGCTGTCGCTGATCTTCGACTGGGGACTGGCCGGGGTCTGGTCGGGCCTGGTGGTCTTCATGGTCGTCCGGCTCGCGACCGTCGTGTGGCGTATCCGCTCCGGCCGCTGGCGGCAAGCAGGCGCCGTACCCGCCTGACGCTCGTCAGTCGTCCCGGGTGCCGCTGTCGTGGGGCCGGCGGATCTGGGTGGTCCGGAACGACGGGTCGTCGAGACGCCGCGGCGGCTGGGCGAGCGGGGGAGGCGGAGGCCGATATCGCTCGGTCTCCCGCAGGTCCGGATGACCCGCCTGCGTCCGGTACAGCTGGGTGGTCCGGAAGCTCTGCACGTTCGGGGTGCTCGTCGTGACGGATCGGCGGGTGGCGAGACCGATCGCGTCGCACGCCCACAGGACGAGGACCGCTGCGACGCCGAACACGGACTCGAACGCCACGACGCCGATCCAGTAGTGCAGGGGCAAGGTGACCTCGGTGGCCGTGAGGTCGACCCCGAAGTCGGGCTGGTGATAGTAGGTCGCCCAGGTCCCCAACGCGATGAGCCCGGCGGCCGGGAGCAGACCCACCCACGTCATGGCCGTCCGACGCCGGGCGACCGACCACACGACGACCAGGCCCGTGAGCAGCATCGCGGTGGCGGCCATCGAGGCGAGCCGGAACACGTCCGCCGACCACTCCTGGGTGACCGAGAGGTCGAGGTAGAAGGGGAGCAGGGCGAGTCGCTCCAGCCCGACGAACAGCAGACCGAGCAGTACCGCCACGATCACCCGCCAGCCGGACCGAGCCCATGTCGCGGTGATCACCACGAAGACGACCAGGACGGCGCCGCTCAATCCGTACTGTGTCCATCGCTCGGTGGTGTCGCCGACGGCGTACGCCGCCACCTGCGCGACGAGGTAGGCGAGCAGGATCAGGGAGCTCACGACGACCTGGACCCACCAGGGTCCGCGATTGCCCGGCAGACGTGATCCGCCCGGGCCGACGGGTGCGCCGTACACCGCTCGATCGTCCCACGTCGACCCGCCCCGGGCACGGTGGATTCACGACCTCTGGCACGATGGATCCTCGTGGCAACTTTGTGGGCGATCAGCGATCTGCACGTCGCCCATCGGGGCAACGAGCACATCATCGACGAGATCCGGCCGACGTCGCCGGACGACTGGCTCATCGTGGCCGGTGACGTCGCCGAACGCACGGACGACATCGTCGACACCCTGCGCCGGCTGCGGACCCGCTTCCACACCGTCATCTGGGTTCCGGGCAATCACGAGCTGTACACCACGGCCAAGGACCCGCTGCAGGTGTTCGGGGTGGCCCGCTACGACTATCTCGTGCAGGCGTGCCGCGACATCGGCGTGGTGACCCCGGAGGACATCTACCCGCTGTTCGATCCGGGTGACGGCAGCGATCCGGTGCGCGTGGTCCCGATGTTCCTGCTGTACGACTACACCTTCCGGCCGGAGGGCACGGCCAACAAGCTCACCGCGCTGGCACTGGCCCGGGAACGCAACGTGGTGGCGACCGACGAGTTCCTGCTCTCACCCGAGCCGTTCCCGACCCGGGATGCCTGGGGCCGGGCGCGCATCGAGATCACCCGCCGCCGGCTGGAGGCCCTCGACCCGTCGGAGAAGACGGTCCTCATCAACCATTGGCCGCTGCGTCGAGAACCGTGCGATGCGCTCATCTACCCGGAGTTCGCACTGTGGTGCGGCAGCGAGCTGACCGCCGACTGGCATACCGAGTTCAACGCCGCATGCTGCGTCTACGGACACCTGCACATCCCGCGCACCACCTGGTACGACGGCATCCGCTTCGAGGAGGTGTCGGTCGGCTATCCGCGCGAGTGGAAGCGACGCGGCCTGCCGAACCCGTTGATGCGCAACATCGTGCCCGGCGACGGCCTCGGCGAGACCGACCTCCCCGAGCACGGGGTGCGTTTCGACCTGCCGCCCGACTACGCCGAACGCGCCGCGGAATTCCGGGCACGGGTGGAGCAGAGGCAAGCAGAGCGCCGGACGCGGCAGGCGGAACGGCAAGCACGAAAGGACGAGCAGTGATCGAACAACTCCTCCCATCCGGGGTCGCCTCGGCGGAGGCGTTCGACGATCCGCCCGGCCTGATCGCGATGCCCGCCGAGCAGGCGCTCATCGGCAAGGCCGTGGAGAAGCGTCGTCGTGAATTCACCACTGTCCGCCACTGTGCCCGGCAGGCGCTGGGGCAGCTGGGTTACGACCCGGTGCCGATCCTCAAGGGCGACAAGGGTGCCCCCATCTGGCCCGCGGGCATCGTGGGCAGTCTGACCCACTGCGACGGCTACCGCGCCGCGATCGTCGCGCATGCGATGGGGGTGCGGTCCCTCGGCATGGACGCCGAACCACACGACGCGCTACCCGACGGCGTACTCGAGCACACCAGCCTGCCCGCCGAGCGCGAGGTCCTCGCGACCCGCCCGGCCGGACTGCACTGGGATCGCCTGCTGTTCTGCGCCAAGGAGGCCACCTACAAGGCATGGTTCCCGATCACCAAGCGGTGGCTGGGTTTCGAGGACGCCCTCATCACCTTCGAACAGACCGCGGAGACGTCCGGGACGTTCATCTCGCGCATCCTGATCGACCCGGCCGCCACCGACGGCGGTCCGCCGGTGCTCGAGTTCCAGGGCCGCTGGCTCGTCGAACGGGGCATCATCACCACCACGATCGCGATGGTCTGACATGGCCGACGCAACCATCGAAAAGGCCGGCCTGCTCATCGTCGACAAACAGGCGGGGATCACCAGCCACGACATCGTGTCGCGGTGCCGCAAGATCTTCGACACCCGCCGGGTCGGCCACGCCGGCACCCTGGACCCGATGGCCACCGGCGTCCTCGTCGTCGGGATCGAGAGGGCGACAAAGCTTCTCGGCCTGCTGTCGCTGACCATTAAGTCCTACACGGCCACCATCCGTCTCGGCGCCTCCACCACCACCGACGACCGTGAGGGAGAGATCCTCACCACCGCCGACGCCACCGGTGTCACCGACGACGAGATCGCGTCGGGCGTGGCCGATCTCACCGGCGACATCCAGCAGGTCCCGGCGAAGGTGTCGGCGATCAAGGTCGACGGCCGTCGGGCACACGCCCTGGTCCGCACCGGCGCCGACTTCGACCTCGAGGCCCGCCCGGTCACCGTGTCGCGATTCGACGTGCTCGCCACCCGACGCGACGGTGACACCGACAACGGAACCCCCGGCGTCGTGGATCTCGATGTCGCGGTGGACTGTTCGTCGGGCACCTACATCCGGTCCCTGGCCCGGGACCTCGGCGCCGCACTAGGCGTCGGCGGCCACCTCACCGCGCTCCGACGCACCGCGGTCGGGCCGTTCACCCTCGAGCACGCCCGCACGCTCGACGAGGTTCGCGAGGACGGCCGCGTCAGTCTCGACATCGACGAGGCCGTGAAGCTGTCCTTCCCGCGACGTGACATCACCGACGACGAGGCCGAATCCATCAGCCAGGGAAGGTGGCTCGAGCCGATCGGCATGAAGGGCGTCTACGTGGTCGTCGACCCGCACGAGCAGGCCATCGCGCTGATCCAGGAGAAGGGCAAGCGCGCGAGTTCGGTGATGGTGGTTCGCCCGGCGACGCTGCGCTAGCGCGGGACGACGAAGATCGCGCGGGCGGCGATGTCGCCCAGGTCGATCGGCGCCGCGTCGTCGAGGGACACCGAGATGGTGCCGGCGAACGGCCGCTTCTCGGCGACGGTCACGACGCAGTCGAGGGCCACGCCCACCTCGTCGAAGTAGCGCAGCATCTCCGGGTCGGTGTCGGAGATCCGGGCGATGCATCCCGACGCGCCCACCTCGAGGTCGGCGAGCAGCGCCGCGGCGGGGGTGGGGATCGAACCGTCGAGTGCGGGGATCGGGTCGCCGTGCGGATCCCGGTCGGGGAAGCCGAGTTTGGCGTCGAGCCGGGCCATCAGGCGGTCGGAGACGGCGTGCTCGAGGATCTCGGCCTCGTCGTGCACCTCGTCCCAGCGGTAGCCGAGTTCACGGACGAGGAAGGTCTCGATGAGACGGTGGCGCCGCACCATGAGGACCGCGGCCTCGCGGCCGTGATCGGTGAGAGTCACCGCGCCGTAGGGCTCGTGGGAGACCAGACCCTGGTCGGCGAGCTTGCGGATGGCCTCCGACGCGGTGGACGGGGACACTCCGAGGGACTGGGCCAGCAGCTTGGTGGTGACCTTGACGTCCTCCCACTCCTGGCTGGTCCAGATGACCTTCAGATAGTCCTGGGTGACCTGTGACAGCTCGGTCACCGGACGGTCTGATCGCCATGGCATGGATCGAGCTTAGCGTCCCCTTGTCGCCTCGCCGACACCTCGTCGTCGGCCCCGTGTCCGCTCGTAGGCGTGTGGCGGTGGTGGTTTGGAACAGGTGCTCCCCGTAGGCTGGTCGCGTGTTGCGATGGCGAGGTCTTGATGACATCCCCGCGGACTGGGGACGGTGCGTGGTCACCATCGGTGTCTTCGACGGTGTGCACCGTGGGCATGCCGAACTGATCCATGCCGCGACGAAGGCGGCGAAGGAGCACGGGGTGCCCGCCGTGCTGATGACCTTCGACCCACACCCGTCGGAGGTCGTGCGGCCGGGTTCCCATCCGCCGCAACTGACCACGCTGACGCGGCGGGCGGAACTGGCCGAGGAACTCGGGATCGACGTCTTCTGCGTGATGCCGTTCACCCCGGAGCTCGCGGCCCGCTCGCCCAAGGATTTCGCCCACGACATCCTCGTGGAGACACTGCATGCCGCCGAGGTGGTGGTGGGGGACAACTTCACCTTCGGGCGCAAGGCCGCCGGCGACGTCGCGAAGCTGACCGAGTTGGGTGCCAAGTTCGGCTTCGAGGTACAGGCCATCTCGCTGTTCGGCGAACACGCGGTGACCTACTCGTCGACCTACATCCGGTCCTGCGTCGCCGCCGGCGACATGGACCGCGCCGCCGAGGCTCTCGGTCGCCCGCATCGGGTGGAGGGCGTCGTCGTCCGCGGTGACGGCCGCGGACGCGACCTCGGCTATCCGACCGCCAACGTCGCGCCCCCGATGTACGCCGCGATCCCGGCCGACGGCGTGTACGCGGCCTGGTTCACGATCCTCGGCGTCGGTCCGGCCGTCGGAGAGGTCCTGCCGGGGGAGCGCTACCAGGCAGCGGTGTCGGTGGGCACCAACCCGACCTTCTCCGGACGCACCCGCACCGTCGAGGCCTTTGTCCTGGACAAGAACGCCGATCTCTACGGCCAGCACGTCGCCGTCGACTTCGTCCACCGCATCCGCGGCATGGTCCAGTTCGACGGGATCGACGCCCTCATCGAGGAGATGGGGAACGACGTCGCCAAGACCAGGGAGATCCTGGCGGCGGCCGAGACGTCGTGAGCACGCCCGGCAAGCGTCCCGCGCAGACCTCCGCGATCGCCGCGGCCCTCGCGTCAGTGGTGCTCGGCCTGGTGGTCGTGGCCGCGACGTTCATGCAGTGGGTGGACCTCGCCTCGGTGGGACTCGCGCCGCTCAACCCGAACGGGTTCGGCGTACACAACGGCCGGTACGCGGAGACGCTCGGAACCCAGCTGACGCTCGGGTGGTTCACCGTCACCCTCGGTCTGCTGATCATCGTCGGTGGTCTCGCCGCTCTGTACGGCCTCGTGCGGCGGGTGGGTGCGCCTCACCCGGGTTTCGCCACGGTCGCCGGGGCCGGAGTCGGCGTGGTCGTCATGGCCGGTGCGGTTCCCGTTCGGCCCCTCGGGCTGACCCTGCCACTGGGCAAGATCGGTGCGACGTCGGCGGCCGCCGACGTGGGCGAGCCGACCGCCGGGCTGTTCCTGATGCTCGCCGCGGCGCTGACCTCGGTGGTTCTCGGGCTGCTCGGCGTCTCGCTGACCGGTCGCGGCGCCGAACGGCAACCCGCCCGGCGTCTGCTCCCCATTGCGATCGTCGTCGGTGCGGTCGTCGGCGTCGTCGCCGTCGCCCTGGTGTGGTGGTGGCTCGGCCGGGACGCGGCCACGAGCATCCACGGACTCGGGCGGGCCACGCTCGGATTTGGGTCGGGCGCACTGCGGCAGGTAGCCTGATCAGTCGGTGTTGCTGCAGTCCGCGGTGGCGCACCGGGAGTATCTGAGACGCGGCACTGAGAAATAGGAGTATCTCCATGGCTTTGACTGTCGAGCAGAAGAAGGAAATCCTCAGCGAATACGGTCTGCACGAGACCGACACCGGTTCGCCCGAGGCCCAGGTCGCCCTGCTGACCAAGCGCATCGTCGACCTCACCGAGCATCTCAAGCAGCACAAGCACGACCACCACAGCCGCCGCGGCCTGCTGCTGCTCGTCGGCCGTCGTCGTCGCCTGCTGAAGTACGTCGCCAAGGTCGACATCAACCGCTACCGTTCGCTCATCGAGCGCCTCGGCCTGCGTCGCTGATCGCGGACCGCGACAACAGACTCTCACCGGCCACCTCCCGAACGGGAGGTGGCCGGTTTGTCATATTGAGGTATTGACACGGCGCGGTGATAGGCTGACAGACGGATCGTTGCCGTGAACTGATGGCAGTGCGTGACGACGAGCCAGATCGGTCCTCGGTAGTGGCCGCCGGAACAATGGTTCCGGCCGCTTCGATCGAAGGCCGTCTGAGCACTCAACGGGCGCGAAACGTCGCGCCATTCACCCGCTGCCGTGTTTTCTCGGCGCGTTCTGGGTCGGTCCGATCCGCGCGTGCGACGAGCTCCACAGCACGACTGCACCGGCATTCGGTGCACGCTGCGCACCTCGCGATGACCACCCTCAACCGCACAAGCGGCCATCTCTGCGTGGCCGCGCATCACGACGGCCGCTAACGGCAGCCGCTACGAAGGGATTCCACCCCACATGACAGATGTGAACACCACCGAAGACTTCACCGACGAGTACGACGACGCCATCACCGAGGCCACCGCGATCATCGACAACGGGAGCTTCGGCACCCGCACGATCCGGTTCGAGACCGGACGCCTCGCCCTGCAGGCCGCCGGCTCGGTGACCGCCTACCTCGACGACGAGAACATGCTGCTCTCGACCACCACCGCGTCGAAGCACCCGAAGGAGCACTTCGACTTCTTCCCGCTGACCGTGGACGTCGAGGAGCGGATGTACGCCGCCGGCCGCATCCCCGGATCGTTCTTCCGTCGCGAGGGTCGTCCGTCGACCGACGCGATCCTGACCTGCCGCCTGATCGACCGCCCGCTGCGCCCGTCCTTCGTCGACGGTCTCCGCAACGAGATCCAGGTCGTCGTCACCGTGCTGTCGCTCGACCCGAACGACCTCTACGACGTGGTGGCCATCAACGCCGCGTCGGCGTCGACCCAGCTCGCAGGTCTGCCGTTCTCCGGCCCGGTGGGTGGCGTGCGTGTCGCACTCATCCCGACCGAGGAGAACAAGGCCGGCCAGTGGGTCGCGTTCCCGACCGTCGAGCAGCTCGAGGGCGCCGTGTTCGACATGGTCGTCGCGGGCCGCATCGTGAGCGGTGAGGGCGATTCCGCCGACGTCGCGATCATGATGGTCGAGGCCGAGGCGACCGACAACGTCATCGACCTGATCGCCGGTGGCGCCCAGGCACCGACCGAGGCCATCGTCGCCGAGGGTCTCGAGGCCGCCAAGCCGTTCATCGCCCGCCTGTGCGAGGCACAGAAGTCGCTGGCCGCCGCCGCTGCCAAGGACACCGGGGAGTTCCCGCTGTACCCGGCGTACCAGGACGACGTCTACGAGGCCGTCGCCGCCGCAGCCACCGAGCGTCTCTCGGAGATCCTGACGATCGCCGGCAAGCAGGAGCGCGACGACAAGACCGACGAGCTCAAGGCCGACATCCTCGCCCAGCTCGGGGAGCAGTTCGAGGGTCGTGAGAAGGAGATCGGCGGCGCATACCGTTCGCTGACCAAGAAGCTGGTGCGCCAGCGCATCCTGACCGACCACTTCCGCATCGACGGTCGCGGCATCACCGACATCCGTGCACTCTCCGCCGAGGTCGCGGTGATCCCGCGCGCCCACGGCAGTGCGCTGTTCGAGCGTGGCGAGACCCAGATCATGGGCGTCACCACCCTCGACATGGTGAAGATGGCGCAGCAGGTCGACTCGCTCGGGCCCGAGACGTCCAAGCGGTACATGCACCACTACAACTTCCCGCCGTACTCGACCGGTGAGACCGGTCGCGTCGGTTCGCCCAAGCGTCGCGAGATCGGCCACGGCGCGCTCGCCGAGCGGGCCCTGATGCCGGTCCTGCCGAGCGTCGAGGACTTCCCGTACGCGATCCGTCAGGTCTCGGAGGCGTTGGGCTCCAACGGTTCCACCTCGATGGGTTCGGTCTGCGCCTCGACCATGTCGCTGCTCAACGCCGGTGTGCCGCTGCGCGCCCCGGTCGCCGGCATCGCCATGGGCCTGGTCTCCGACACCGTCGACGGCGAGACCCGCTATGTCGCACTGACCGACATCCTCGGTGCCGAGGATGCCTTCGGCGACATGGACTTCAAGGTCGCGGGCACGAAGGACTTCGTGACCGCCCTGCAGCTCGACACCAAGCTCGACGGCATCCCCTCGCAGGTGCTCGCGGGTGCGCTCAGCCAGGCCAAGGACGCCCGACTGACCATCCTCGACGTCATGGCCGAGGCCATCGACGAGCCCGACGAGATGAGCCCGTTCGCACCGCGGATCACCACCATCAAGATCCCGATGGACAAGATCGGCGAGCTGATCGGCCCCAAGGGCAAGACGATCAACGGCATCACCGAGGAGACCGGCGCCAACATCTCCATCGAGGACGACGGCACCGTGTTCGTCGGCGCTTCCGATGGCGTGAAGGCACAGGCTGCGATCGACCGCATCAACGCGATCGCCAACCCGCAGCTGCCCAAGGTCGGCGAGCGCTTCCTCGGCACCGTCGTCAAGACCACCGCGTTCGGTGCGTTCGTGTCGCTGCTGCCGGGTCGCGACGGCCTGGTGCACATCTCGAAGCTCGGTAAGGGCAAGCGCGTCAACAAGGTCGAGGACGTCGTGAACGTGGGCTCCAAGCTCCGCGTGGAGATCGCCGACATCGACGAGCGCGGCAAGATCAGCCTCGTCCCCGTCGACGAAGAGGCCGACAAGGCTGAGGCCGCAGCCGCCGAAGCGGCCGCCGCCGACGCCTGAGCCGTTCTGATCTGAGGTACCCCATCGGGCCCGCCGTCCATCCGGACGGCGGGCCCCGATGTCTGTCCGCAGCCGCCTATGATCTGCAGAGATGAACGGTCCGCCTGACCAGCTGACGGTCGCGCACCGCCGCGACGCCGCGCGCACACCCGCATCGCGTACCGTGGCCGACCTGCTGCGGACCGAGCCGGTGACCGGACGGGCCGACATGACCGTGCGCGAGGCCGCGACGCTGATGACCGAGCGCGACCAGGACTACGTCGTGATCCCACTGCCCGATCACGGTCTGGGGCTGCTCACCGACGCCGACATCCGGGCGCGCGTCGTCGCCGCCGGGCGGGGCCTCGACACCCCGGTGGGGGACATCGTCGACGGGCCGGCGTTCGTCGTCGACTCACGCACGTCGGCGATCGACGCCCTCACCGAACTCGTGGACCGCGACCTCACGGTGATCCCGGTGCGCGACTCCGATGGCAGAGTCCTCGGCGTCGTCGGCGCGAGCGATTTCGTCGCCGACCCGGCCGGTTCGAGCATGCCTCTGCGCGAACAGATCTCACGGTCGCAGACGGTCGAGGAACTGCAGGGACACGCGCGACGCATCCCGCAGCTGGTCGCCGATCTGGTGCGGCGGGACCGGCCGGCACACGAGGTCACCCAGGTCGCCTCCCTCATCGTCGACGCCGTGGTGTTGCGGGGTCTACGACTGGTCGTCGACTCCCGGCCCGACGTCGACCCCGCCGCGTACACCTGGCTGTCGCTCGGCAGCAATGCGCGTCGGGAGCCGGTGTTGAGTTCGGATGTCGACTCCGCGGTCGTCTTCGACGACTCGCTGGAGACGACCGAGCTCGACGCCTACCGCGCCGCCTTCGCCGAGCTCGACGACCTGCTGCGCGGTGCCGGCCTGACCGTCGACACCAACGGCGCCGTCGCGTCGAAGCCGCTGTTCTCGCGGACCCGCACCCAGTGGCAGACGGCCGCGCGCGCATGGATCGACGCACCACTGGAGAACAGGGGGATGATCTTCACCTCGCTGATCCTCGACGGTCGGCCCCTGTTCGGGTCGCGTCGCGAATCGCCGGTGCCCACACCGGGAGTCGAGATGATCGGAGCCCTGCGCGCCGACCCGCGCACCATGCGCTTGCTGCTCGAGGAGTCGTTGTCGACCAAGGCACGACTCCGCTCGATGCGCGACGTCCTGACCCGGCGCCCGGGGGCGTTCGACGTCAAGGCCAATGCGCTCACGCCGCTGATCAACATCGCCCGGTGGGTGGCGCTGAGCGTCGAATCCACCGAGGTGAACACACGCGCCCGATTACAGGCGGCCTCGGGTAGCGCACTGCTCACCGACGACGATGCGACGACGCTGACGGAGGTGTTCGACGTCCTGCAACGGGTGCGGTTGCGGTACCAGGTCGCGCAGTTCGATCGCGGCGAGACACCGACCGACGTGCTGGAGATGGGACGGCTGTCGCCGCTGGACCGGAGTCTGGTGGCGCAGGCGGTGCGGGAGATCGCCGGCGTCCAGCGCAGAATGGCGGGTATGAGCCACTACCAGGTGAACTGAGATGCCATGTGCCTGATCCTCTTCGCGTGGAACGCGCATCCCGAGTACCGGCTGATCGTCGCGGCCAATCGCGACGAGTATCACCGACGACGCACGTATGCGCTGTCCCGGTGGGATGACCTGCCGGTGATCGCCGGACGCGACGCGCTGGCCGGCGGCACCTGGATGGGTGTCTCCGCTGATGAGCCCGGCCGGGTCGCGATGGTGACGAACGTGCGGGTCGGGCCGCCCGAACGCGCCGGGGTCCGCTCGCGCGGGCAGTTGCCGGTCGACTTCCTCGCCGGCGACGAGGACCCCAAGGTCTTCGCCGACCGCGTCGTCGAACAGGCCGCCGACTACGACCCGGTGAACCTGCTCGTCGCCGACGCCGCAGACCTGTGGTGGGTGACGAACCGGCCGCAACCACACGCCGAGCGGGTGGCCGAAGGGGTGCACGGCGTGTCCAACGGGACGCTCGACAACGATTGGCCGAAGGTCGTCGACGGCACCGCCGCACTGCGTGACCTGGTCTCGGCCGGTGCCTCCGACGAGGACTACTTCGCGATGTTGGCCGACCAGGACCGCCCCGACCCGGTGCGGCTGCCCGACACCGGCGTCGGAGCAGAGTTCGAGGCGGCCCTGTCGTCGAAGTTCATCAACATCCCGGGATACGGCACGCGGGCCTCGACCCTGCTGCGCATCCGCCACGACGGTCACGGCGAGATCATCGAACGCCGCTACGGCTATCGCGGGAAGCGGCGAGGGACCACCCGCATCACCTTCTGAACACGGGTGGTCTCGCTGATCAGTTGTGCGCGAACGGCATCGCCGCGACGGGGAGACCGAGCGCCTCGCCGACCTCGGCGGTGAACAGCTCCCCGCGGTGGGTGCTCAGACCCGACGCCAGTGCCGGATCGGTGGAGCATGCCTCCTCCCAGCCCTGATCGGCCAGACGCAACACGTAGGGGAGGGTCGCGCCGGTGAGCGCCTGCGTGGACGTGCGGGCGACCGTGCCGGGCATGTTGGCCACGCAGTAGAAGGTGGTGTCGTGCACGGTGAAGGTCGGGTCGGCGTGGGTCGTGGGGTGTGAGTCCTCGAAGCAACCACCCTGGTCGATCGCGATGTCGACGAGAACCGCACCCGGCTTCATCTGTGCGACAAGGCTGTTCGGCACCAGGACCGGTGCCTTCGCGCCGGGGACGAGGACCGCGCCGATGACCAGGTCGGCCTTCTTGACCGCCTCGTCGAGCGCGAGCTTGGTGCTGTAGCGGGTGTGGACCCGGCCGGCGAACCGGGCGTCGATCGCCCGGAGCTTGGCGATGTCGAGGTCGAAGACGGTGACCTGGGCACCCATGCCGACGGCGACCGTCGCCGCGTTGACGCCGCTGACGCCGCCGCCGATGACCACGACCTCGGCGGGCTCGGTGCCGGGGACGCCGCCCATGAGCACGCCGCGGCCGCCTTCGGACTTCATCAGGTGATAGGCGCCGACCTGAGGGGCGAGCCGGCCGGCGACCTCACTCATCGGGGCCAGCAGGGGGAGTGCGCCGTCGGCGGAGCGGACCATCTCATAGGCGATGGACGTGGTGCCCGAGGCCAGCAGCGCATCGGTGCACTCCTTGCCGGCGGCCAGGTGGAGGTAGGTGAAGATCGTCTGGCCCTCGCGCATGAGGTCGAACTCGGAGGCGATCGGCTCCTTGACCTTGAGCAGCAGCTCGGCCTGGTCCCAGACCTCGGCAGCGGTGCCGAGGATCTGCGCGCCGGCGGCCTTGTAGTCGTTGTCGGCGATGGCCGACCCCTCACCGGCACCCGCCTGGATGATCACGTCGTGGCCGCGGTGGTGCAGCTCGGCGACGCCCGCCGGGGTGATGGCGACGCGGTACTCGTGGTTCTTGGTCTCGGTGGGGATCCCGACGCGCATGATGCTCCCTCTCGTTTCGAAGTTTGTGCAGATAAGCTGTCTCAAGCGTGAAGGAACTTCAGAAGTGTCACAATATTCGTGAAGAAGATTCTTGAGAGGCTGATCATGGCGAAGATGTTTCCGGTCAGGAGGGTGTGATGCCTGCCGCACCGAAGGATGTTCAGCCCGGCGAGCTCGACGCGACGGACCGCGAATTGCTGAAGCTCCTGCAGTCCGATGCACGTATGCCCAACAGTGAGCTGGCACAACGCGTCGGGATCGCCGCGTCGACGTGTCACGGCCGTATGCGAAGGCTCGTCGAACTCGGTGTCATCCGTGGATTCTTCGCCGACGTCGACCCGGCCGCCGTCGGGCGCCCGCTGCGCGCCATGGTCGCCGTCAGCCTCCAATCCGACGCGCGCGGGCGGATCCGGCAGTTCGTCGGCGAGATCGCCGCCTACGACGAGGTGATCGACGTGTTCTTCTTGGCCGGCGCCGACGATTACATGCTGCATGTGGCGACCGCCGACACCGAGGCGCTCCGCCAGTTCGTCGAGCGACTCAACAGCCGTCGCGAGGTCGCGGGCACCACCACGTCGCTGGTCTTCGAGCATCGCCGCGGCGATGCGCCGATCTATTGAGAAGGGCCTCGCCACTAGACTGAGACCCGTTGACACGTCGAGATCGAAGAGGGTGGACATGAGCGGTATCAAGGTGGGCGTCCTGGGCAGTCAGGGCAAGGTCGGACAGGCGATCGTCACGGCGGTCGAGAACGCCGACGACCTCACCTACACCGTGGGCGTCGACAAGGGTGACTCGCTGGAGTTCTTCTCCGACACCGACACCCAGGTCGTCGTCGACTTCACCCACCCCGACGTCGTGATGGACAACCTGAAGTACCTTATCGCCAACGGGATTCACGCCGTCGTCGGTACCACCGGATTCACCGAGGAACGCCTCGAGACCGTCCGCGGCTGGCTCGCCGAGAACCCGAAGGTCGGCGTGCTCATCGCCCCGAACTTCGCGATCGGCGCCGTCCTGTCGATGCGTTTCGCCGCGCAGGCCGCCAAATACTACGACTCGGTCGAGGTCGTCGAACTGCACCACCCGCAGAAGGCCGACGCCCCGTCGGGCACCGCGTACCGGACCGCAGAGCTGATCGGCCGTGCGCGCGCCGAGGCCGGGGTCGGGGCGAGTCCCGACGCCACCACCTCCGAACTCGACGGCGCGCGAGGAGCTGTGGTCGACGGCGTGCACGTCCACTCGGTGCGTCTCGCGGGCCTCGTCGCCCACCAGGAGGTGTTGCTCGGGACCGAGGGGGAGACGCTGACCATCCGCCACGACTCGCTCGACCGGTCGTCGTTCGCGCCGGGTGTACTCCTGGGCGTGCGCAGCATCGGGGACCGCCCCGGTCTGACAATCGGACTCGAAGAACTGATGGACCTCTGATCCCATGGTTGACGATCACTCAGACGACGCGGGCACGCACGACGAGGGCACCCACACCGGCGACACCGAGGGCGGTGCGCCGCGGCTGGGGCCGAAGAAGAAGGACGCACGGCCGATCGTCTGGATGATCGGGTTCCTCGTCGTCGCGCTGATCGTCTACTTTGTGCTGCTCGGCTGGCGCGGTTTCCAGCTGATCGCCACGGGGTCCGCCGCGGGAATCGGCCTGGGGATCGGCGTCATCGCCCTGCCGCTTATCGGTGCGTGGCTCATCTACGCGACGCTGCGCGCGGGTCTGGAACACCAGAAGCTCGCCGCGATCATGGCCGAGGAGGGTCGCGAGCTCGACATCTCCAATCTCCCGCACCGTGCCTCGGGCCGGATGGAGCGCGACGCCGCCGACGAGCTGTTCGCCCAGGTCAAAGCCGAATGGGAGGCGGACCCCGAGAACTGGCGCAACACCTACCGCATCGCCCGCGCGTACGACTACGCCGGCGATCGTCCCCGCGCCCGCGCGATGATGAAGCGCGCGGTCGCACAGTTCCACGGACGCGAGCAGTAGGGGCCGGGCCAGATGAGCGATCCGACGAGCTTGCTCGACGAGGCCGCTCGTCTCTGGGCCGACCACCTGGCCAACGTGGGCCCCGAAAAGCTTGGTGAGGCAAGCGGGTGCGCGGGATGGGCCAACCGCGACCTGATCAACCACCTCGTCGGCGGCGGTTACCGCTACGCCATGCTCCTCGAGGGTGCGAGCGCCGCCGACACCCTGACGACGCGGGACGTCGACTACGTGGGTGCCGGTGACCCGGTCGCCGAGTTCTGGCGTAGCGACAACGCCTTTCGGGCCGCGGTCGATTCTGCCGACCTCGACGTCGAGGTCGATCATCGTGCCGGCCGACGCCCCGGCCATCAGCTTCTGGTGATGCGAATCATGGAGCTGGCCTTGCACTCCCACGATCTGTGCGTGGGCCTCGACGCCGAATGGTCGCCGTCAGAGGGGCTCGTCGACTTCGTGCTCACCGATGCCGCTCCCGTCATCGAGGAGCTGCGCGCCGCCGGGATGTTCGAGGCGCCGATCGAACCGGCGTCGGACAGCGCGGCCGATCGGTTACTGGCGTTCGCGGGGAGGTCGTGATGGCGGACAAGCGACTTTTGATCGTCCACCACACGCCGTCGCCGGCGTGTCAGGAGATGTTCGAGGCGGTCCTATCCGGTGCCACCGACCCGGAGATCGAGGGCGTCGAGGTGGTGCGTCGAGCCGCGCTGGCGGTGACCGCGAGCGACTTCCTGGAAGCCGACGGCTACATACTGGGAACCCCGGCCAACCTCGGATACATCAGCGGCGCACTGAAACACGCCTTCGACGTCAGCTACTACCAGATCCTCGACTCGACGCAGGGCCGCCCGTTCGGGCTCTATCTCCACGGGAATCAGGGGACCGAGGGCGCGGCCAAGGCCGTCGACACCATCACCACCGGACTCGGCTGGGTGAAATCGGCTGAGTACGTGACCGTCTCCGGCGCCCCGAGCAAAGACGACCGCGAAGCGTGCTGGGAGTTGGGTGCAACGGTTGCCGCGCAGCTGATGGGCTGATCCGTAAACCCACCGTTTTTCGGCAGAATCACCACCCGCCGGGGTGCTGGGTTTGCCGAAAAGTGGTGGCTTTGTGGCTATTTGGCGGTCAGCTTGATGACCGGCAGCTGCCGGTCGGTCTTCTCCTGGTAGGCGGCGAAGCGTTCGTTCTTGCTGATCTCCGCCCAGGCCTGCGCGCGTTCCTCGCCCTGGAGCTGCTGGGCGCGGACCTCGATGGTCTTGCCGTCGACGTCGATCCGGGCTTGGTCGGGGTTGGCGCGCAGGTTGTGATACCAGCCGGGGTTGCTGGCGGCGCCGTTGGCCGACGCCACGATCAGCCAGCTGCCGTCGGGGCCGGGGAACCAGGCGAGCGGGCTCTGCCGTTCCTGGTCGCTCTTTCGGCCGACGGTCGTCAACACGAGAGCGTTCATCCCGCCGAACTGACCCTTCCGGCGGATCATCGGAGCGAGGACTCTGTTCACGAGGCGGACGAACGGGCCCTTGGGTGCCCAGGCGCCGCGTGTACCCGAGGAGATCTCGAAACTCATCGGCTCTTCTCCTTGCCGCGACCATGTTTCTTGCGCACAGAGATTACTGCTGATCAGGCGCGGCGTCCTGCCAATGGGGCCGGTGGTCGAGAGCTACTCGACGTCGGCGAGGAGCTTGCTGACCTCGTACTGGCGCACCAGGAACGCCTTCTCGTCGAGCTTCTTGCGGCGCATCCACGACGTGACCTCGGAATTGCACTTGCTCGCATTGCACGAACCGCAGCACGGGACGACGTTGGTCACTGTGTAGCGGCCCCCGCGGGAGATGGCGAGCATGCAATCGCGCTGAAGGGCGACACCGTCCGCGCCGCAGTAGGCGCACCCACCCCAGGCCTCCTGCAGCGCGAGCCACTGCGTGTCGGTGAGGTCGTTGTCGCGGGAGGCGACGCGCTTACGACGCCGCTTGGCATAGCGGTTGGCACGGGTGGTGCTGCGAGTGGCCACGGGAAGAGGATACCCCCGAAGTCACACGCGTCACTGCAGTCACAGTGGGAGATGGCGACGTGTCGTGCGCCCGGCGATGCTCCGGGGGCTTTGCCTAGACTGACACCCGTGAGCACGGCCATCCGCGACATCTCATCGACCGGGACGATCCCCACTCCGTACGAGGACCTGCTGCGCCTCGTGCTCGAGACGGGCACCCCGAAGGCGGATCGCACCGGGACGGGAACCAAGAGCGTCTTCGGTCATCAGCTGCGGTACGACCTCGCCGAGGGCTTCCCGCTGATCACCACCAAGAAGGTGCACCTCAAGTCGATCATCTACGAGCTCCTCTGGTTCCTGCGCGGCGACTCCAACGTCCGCTGGCTCCAGGAGCACGGCGTGACCATCTGGGACGAGTGGGCCGACGAGAACGGTGACCTCGGACCCATCTACGGCGTCCAGTGGCGCAGTTGGCCGACGCCGTCGGGGGAGCAGATCGACCAGATCTCCGCAGCCCTCGAGACACTCAGGACCAACCCCGACTCGCGACGCAACATCGTGTCGGCGTGGAACGTGGGGGAGATCCCGCAGATGGCGCTGCCGCCGTGCCACGCGTTCTTCCAGTTCTACGTCGCCGACGGCAAGCTCTCCTGTCAGCTGTACCAGCGCTCGGCCGACCTGTTCCTCGGCGTGCCGTTCAACATCGCGTCGTATGCGCTGCTGACGCACATGATGGCGCAGCAGGCGGGCCTCGAGGTCGGCGAGTTCGTGTGGACCGGTGGCGACTGCCACATCTACGACAACCACGTCGACCAGGTGACCCTGCAGCTCTCGCGTGAGCCCTACCCGTACCCGAAACTCGAACTGCGCAAGCGGGATTCGATTTTCGACTACGAGTTCGACGACATCGAGATCGTCGGATACCAGTCGCACCCCGCGATCAAGGCGCCGGTGGCGGTGTGACCCGCCGGGTCCGGCTCGTCTGGGCGCAGGGTCGCGAGGTCGCCGGCAAGGGCGCCGCGATCGGTCGCGACAACACCATCCCGTGGCGCGTCCCCGAGGACATGGCGCGGTTCAAGGAGAAGACCCTCGGCAACGCGGTCGTCATGGGCCGCAAGACGTGGG
This sequence comes from Gordonia sp. C13, assembly GCF_023218005.1. NCBI lineage: Bacteria > Bacillati > Actinomycetota > Actinomycetes > Mycobacteriales > Gordoniaceae > Gordonia > Gordonia sp. C13. Next base: position 330,948 of record NZ_JALPSY010000001.1, on the reverse strand, counting down.
ACTCCCTGCCGCCGAAGTTCCGGCCGCTGCCGGGCCGCACCAACATCGTGGTCACCCGCAACCCGGAGTGGTCCGCCGACGGTGCGCTGACCGCCCGGACGATCGACGAGGCGTTGAGCCTGGCCGACGGCGACACGGTGGGTGTCATCGGCGGCGGTGAGATCTACCAGCTCGCAATGCAGTACGCGACGGAACTCTGCGTGACCGAGATCGACGTCGACGTACCCGGAGCCGACGCGTTCGCGCCGGAGATCGGTCCCGAGTGGACCGTCGCCGACAAGGGGGAGTGGCAGACCTCCACCACTGGTACCGCCTACCGATTCGTCGACTACACGCGCTGATGGCACCGGAGCGTCTCTCCCCGGCCCAGGCGCGTCGAACCGCGCTCGCCGCACAGGGATTCGCCGACCGTGCACCGTCGGGCACCCCGACCATGGCCCACCTCAAACGGGTCGTCGGCCGGACAGGTCTGCTCCAGATGGACTCGGTCAACATCGTCGCGCGGGCCCATTTCATGCCGCTCTACAGCCGGCTCGGACCCTACGATCCCGACCTCCTGCATCGCGCGGCCTGGCAGCCGGTCCGGGGGAAGCGTCTGCTCGTCGAGTACTGGGCGCACGAGGCCGCTCTCATCCCGGTCGACGACTGGCCGCTGTTCCGTTGGCGAATGGATGAGTTCGCCGACGGACGGTACCGGCACACCCGGGAGGTCATGCGCCGCAACCGGAGTCTCGCCGAGGACGTCCGCAGAGTGATCGAGGAGATCGGTGCCGCGATGCCGCGGACCATCGAGGAGAAGCTCGGCATCGAACGCGAACCGGGCACCGCCGGGAGCTGGTGGCAGCGCGGCGAGATCAAGCACCTGTGCGAGGCGATGTTCGCCGCCGGCGACCTGTCGGCGGTCCGCAACGGCAACTTCATGCGCCACTACGACCTCACCGAACGGGTCGTCGGCGCCGACATCGCCGCGCAGCATCCGGACCGTGCGCAGGCGCACCGGGATCTCATCGCCCGGGCGGCTCGGTCCCTCGGCGTCGCGACCGTCGCCGACCTCGCCGACTACTACCGCCTCAAACCCGCCGACGCCCGGCCGGCCGTCGCCGACCTCGTGGATGCCGGTGTGCTGCACGAGGTCTCGGTCGAGGGATGGCGAGACCCCGCGTATCTCGCCGACGGCGCGCCGATGCCGCGACGCATCGACACCTCGGCGATCCTCTCGCCGTTCGACCCGCTCGTCTTCTTCCGGCCACGAGCAGAGCGCCTCTTCGACTTCCACTACCGCATCGAGATCTACGTCCCCGAGCACAAGCGCGTCCACGGTTACTACGTGCTGCCCTACCTGCTGGGCACCGACATCGCCGCACGCGTCGACCTCAAGGCCGACCGCAGGTCCCGAACCCTGTTGGTACTGGGCGCCTTCTGTGAGTCCGGACACGATCGCGGCGTCGTCGCCGAGCGACTGGCCGACGACCTGCGCACTTTCGCGGGGTGGCTCGACCTCGACGACGTGTCGGTGGGTACGAAGGGTGACCTCGCGCGCGACCTCCGGGCCGTGATGGGATGCTGAGCATCGGGAGGCCGCGAACCAGCGGAACACACACCCGGGGACGACCTGAAGGAGAGAACCGACGATGACCGTGTCGTATGACGGCAACGACTACCGCCTGGTGATGTTCGACCTCGACGACACACTCGCACCCTCTAAGAGCCCGCTCGACGACCAGATGGTGGACCTGCTCCGCCGGATGCTCGACGTCAGCCTCGGGTGCATCATCTCCGGCGGCAACTTCACCCAGTTCTCCAAGCAGGTCCTCGCGCGTCTCGGCACCTTCGACTCGGTCGGCAACCTCCATCTGATGCCCACCTGTGGCACCCAGTACGTCCGCTGGTCGGGCAACGAGTGGGAGACCGTCTACGCCGAGTACCTCACCGACGACGAGAAGAAGCGCACCCTCGACGTCCTCGAGACCGGCGCCAAGGAACTCGGGATCTGGGAGAGCGAGACCTGGGGCGAAATCCTCGAGGACCGCGGCAGCCAGATCACCTTCAGCGCACTGGGACAGAAGGCCCCGGTCGACGCGAAGGCCGCCTGGGACCCGGACGGCGCGAAGAAGGAGTCGCTGCGCGCCTACGCCGCCGAGCGGCTGCCCGACCTCGAGGTTCGCAGCGGCGGTTCGACGTCGGTCGACGTCACCAAGAAGGGCATCGACAAGGCGTACGGCGCGCTCAAGCTGATGGACATCCTCGGCCTGAGCACCTCGGACATCCTGTTCTTCGGCGACCGCCTCGACGAGGGCGGCAACGACTACCCGGTCAAGGCGCTCGGCATCACCTCGATCGCCGTGCACGGCTGGCCCGACACCCACGCCAAGCTGTCGGCGATCCTGGAGCAGAGCTAGACGGCGGGTCGTCCGACCGGCTCGACCCGCTGCGTACCGTTGCGCACCCGGTAGGACTTGGCGTAGAACTGGCCCGACCTCGGGTCGATCTTGTTGTGCACGAAGTACCAGTCCATCTGGGTCGCGGCTGGGGTGACGGTGAGGACCGAGTACCCGTGCGCGTCCAGCTCGCAGAAACGCACGTGGTGGTTCGCCGTGCGGAACGCCGCCGATGCCGCGACGCCGGCGGTGTCCGGCGGCACGTTGAACATGTCGTCGACGTTGGTCGCCGTGACCGAGGTGCCGACGAGTTCGGTGGCGACGGTCCCGGCTCCGGGGTAGTTCGCCACGTCGACCGGGACATCGCAGGCCCACGACGAATGGATGTCGCCGGTCACGAACACGACGTTGTCGACGCGGTTGGTCCGGATGGAGTCGAGCAGACGCCGGCGGTCGGCGGCGTACCCGTCCCACTGATCGGCGTTGTAGGGGATTCCCTCCTTCGGGATCCCGAGCATCGAGGTGACCGCGCCGGTCGTCGCCGGATCGAGCGGCGGGATCAGCACCGGCGTGATCATCACCGGGTTGCCGACGATCTTCCAGCGAGTCTCCGACGACATGAGCCCGTTGGTGAGCCACGACATCTGCGCCTTGCCCATGATCGTGCGAGCCGGGTCGTCGATGCTCGCCGACCGCGCGCTCACCTGCAGGTCGCGGTAGGAGCGCAGATCCAGCATCGACAGTTCGAGCAGTTTCCCGAACCGCAGCCGGCGGAACAGGTGTCGGCCCTGCGGGTCGACGCCGGGGCGGATGGGCATCCACTCGGAGTAGGCGCGTAGCGCGGCGGCGCGCCGGACCGGCCACGGCCCCTCGTTCGGCTGATGGTTCTCCGCGCCGCCGCTCCAGGCGTCGTTGGCGGTCTCGTGGTCGTCCCAGACGGGGATGAACGGCACCTTCCGGTGCAGTGCGGCGAGGTCCGGGTCGGTCTTGTACTGGGCGTGACGCGTCCGGTAGTCGCGCAGCGCGACGACCTCGTGGCGTGGGTCGTGGACCCGGACTGTTCCGGTTTTCCCTGTGTAGCGGCCGGTTTGGTAGTCGTAGAAGTAGTCGCCGAGATGGAGCACCGCGTCGAGTCCGGGCTGGGCGGCGAGGTGCCGGTAGGCCGAGAAGTAACCCGCCTCCCAGTTGGCGCAGGACACGACGCCGAAGCGGATCCGTGCGACATCGGCGCTCGTGGCGGGAGCGGTGCGGGTGGTGCCGACCGGCGAGACTGCCCCGGCGGCCGGTCCCGATGTCACGGTGAATCGGTAGTGGTAGGTCGTCCGCGGACTCAGCCCGGTGGCGTCGACCTTGACGGTGAAGTCCTGCTCGGCCGACGTCTGCTCGACCCCGGAACCGACGATCGCACCGAAACCCGCGTCCTGAGCGATCTCCCAGCGGACCGAACACGGTTGTCCCACACCGGAACCCGGCGTCGACGCGGGGGACTGGGTGATTCGGGTCCACAGGATGACCGCGTCGGGCAGCGGATCGCCGGAGGCGACGCCGTGGACGAAGACGTTCCGTGGGGCAGCCTGCGCCGGGCCGGATTCGGCGAGGGCGGGCACCGTGAGGGCGGCGCCGGTGACGACCGCACCGGTTCGCAGGAAAGTCCGTCGGGTGGACTCATGCCGAGTGGACACATAGGGACCTTACCCACCGTGGACCGCGACTTCAGGCCGAATCCGAGCCCGGTGGAGCGGTGGGGGACAATCGGGTCACACAAACGTCGAATGGAGGGGACTGCGTGTCCGAGTTGGTGCCGCTGAAGGTGCAGATGGTCGCCATGACCCAGTTCACCCCGCCCGAGGACGTGCCGTGGAGCACGGACGCCGAGGGCGGTGAGGCGCTCGTCGAGTTCGCCGGCCGCGCCTGCTATCAGAGCTGGGACAAGCCCAACCCCCGCACCGCCACCAACGCCGGCTACCTCCGGCACATCCTCGAGGTCGGGCACCTGTCGTTGCTCGAACACGCCTCGGTGACCTTCTACATCTCCGGGATCTCGCGCTCGTGCACCCATGAGCTGATCCGCCACCGGCACTTCTCCTACTCGCAGCTCTCGCAGCGCTTCGTGCCCGAACACGACTCCAACGTCGTCGCGCCGCCCGCGATCGTCGGCGACGAGCACCTCGAGGAACTCTTCACCGCCGCCACCGACGCGAGCCGCGAGGCCTACACCGAGCTCCTCGACGCGCTGGAGGCGAAGTTCGCCGACGTGCCGAACGCGATCCTGCGCCGCAAGCAGGCACGTCAGGCCGCGCGATCCGTGCTCCCTAACGCCACCGAGACCAAGATCGTCGTGACGGGCAACTACCGGGCATGGCGGCACTTCGTCGGTATGCGCGCCACCGAGCACGCCGACGTCGAGATCCGGCAGCTCGCCGTCGAATGCCTGCGGCAATTGATGCAGGTGGCGCCCACTGTTTTCGGCGATTTCGAGATCGGCACGCTCGCCGACGGGACCGAGGTCGCGACCTCACCGTTCGTGCTGGAAGGGTGAGACCCGTCACGGATACGGAGGCGGTAGCCTTTAGCACCATGAACGCAGTCCAGGAACCGCTGCACGAGCATCCCTTCGGGACGAACGTGGTGGCGATGGTGACCCCCTTCCGTCCCGACGGAAGTCTCGATCTGGACAAGGCCGCCGTCCTGGCCGACCACCTCGTGTCCAAGGGTTGTGACGGGCTGGTCGTGTCCGGCACCACCGGCGAGTCGCCGACCACCACCGTGCCCGAGAAGCTCGACCTGCTGCGCGTCGTGCTGGACGCCGTCGGCGACCGCGCCCGGATCACCCAGGGTGCCGGTAGCTACGACACCGCCGAGAGCGTGCGGTTCGCGATCGAATCGGAGAAGATCGGCGCCCACGGTCTGCTCGTGGTGACCCCGTACTACTCCAAGCCGCCGCAGGCCGGCCTGCTCGCGCATTTCCGGACCGTCGCCGACGCCACGGCACTTCCCGTGCTGCTCTACGACATCCCGCCGCGCTCGGTCGTGCCCATCGCCAACGAGACGATGCTGGCGCTCGCCGAGCACCCGAACATCCGCGGCGTCAAGGACGCCAAGGGCGACCTGCACTCGGCCGCCGGCCTCATCGCCACCACCAAGCTCGAATACCTCTCGGGCGAGGACGCACTCAACCTGCCGTGGCTGTCGATCGGTGCGACCGGCTTCGTCAGTGTGATCGGGCACCTGGTGCCGGATCGCCTGCGCGAGATGCAGATCGCGGTGGAGAAGGGGGATCTCGCCACGGCGCGGACCCTCAACACGTCGATGCTCCCGCTCGTCAACGCCATGGGACGCCTCGGAGGTGTCACGATGGTGAAGGCGGCGCTGCGCATTCTCGGACTCGAGGTGGGCGACCCGCGCCTGCCACAGGTGCCCGCATCCGGGCCTCAGATCGAGGAGCTGATCGTGGATCTACGTGCGGCAGGTGTTCTCGCCTGATGACCGACAACACCGGCAGCGACACCAACGGTTCCGAAGCGCGGATGCCGCGCACCCGACGCCGCGCCGCCTCCCGTAAGGCCGGACCGCCCAGTACGCCGCCGGTGTCTCCGGCAACGGCCGAGTCCGTCCCGGTGGAAGCGGTACCGGTCGACACGGTTCCGGCCACCACCGCGCCCGACGCGGTTCCGGTCCGCAAGGCCCCCGGGAAGGCGGAGACCGCACCCAAGCACGCCGGCAAGCCGAAGTCCGGATCGTCGTCCGGTGGTCGACGCGGCCGCCACGAACGCGGCGGCGACTCCCGCGGCGGCCGTCGGAACGAGCAGGCGGCCCCGGCGCCCGTCGATCGGCTCGGCACCCCGCGCCGCCTGCCCAAGGGCGGGCTACGGATCGTCGCGCTCGGCGGTATCGGCGAGATCGGCCGCAACATGACCGTCTTCGAATACGACGACCGCCTCCTGATCGTCGACTGCGGCGTGCTGTTCCCCGAGGATCAGCAGCCCGGTGTCGACCTCATCCTCCCGGACTTCCGCTACATCGAAGACCGCATGGACGACGTCGACGCGGTGATCCTCACCCATGGCCACGAGGACCACATCGGCGCGATCCCGTTCCTGTTGCGGCTGCGCAGCGACATCCCCGTCGTCGGTTCGAAGTTCACGCTCGCCCTCGTCGACGCCAAGTGCCGGGAGCACCGCCTGCGGCCGAAGCTCGTCGAGGTCACCGAGGGGGAGCGGACCACCCACGGTCCGTTCGACTGCGAGTACTTCGCGGTCAACCACTCGATCCCCGACGCCATCGCCGTGGCGATCCGCACGCCTGCGGGCGTCGTGCTGCACACCGGCGACATCAAGCTCGACCAGCTGCCGCTCGACGGTCGCCTGACCGACCTCGCCGGCTTCAGTCGCCTCGGCGACGAGGGCGTGGACCTGTTCCTCGTCGACTCGACCAACGCCGAGGTCCCCGGCTTCGTCACCCCCGAACGCGAGATCGGCGGGGTCCTCGACCAGGTGATCGGCAAGGCCAAGCAGCGCGTCATCGTCGCGTCCTTCGCCAGTCACGTACATCGCATCCAGCAGATCATCGACGTCGCGCATACCCACAACCGGCGCGTCTGCTTCGTCGGCCGGTCGATGGTGCGGAACATGCAGATCGCGCAGGACCTCGGCTACCTGTCGATGCCCGACGGGGTGGTCGTCGACATCGACACCGCCGCAACGCTTCCCGACCACCGCGTGGTGCTGATCTCCACCGGTTCGCAGGGTGAGCCGCTGTCGGCGCTGTCGCGGATGGCACGTGGCGAGCACCGCCAGATCAACATCCGTGCCGACGACCTCGTCGTGCTCGCGTCCTCGCTGATCCCGGGTAACGAGAACTCGGTCTTCGCGGTGGTCAACGGCCTGGCCAAGCGTGGCGCCACGGTGATCACTCAGCAGAGCGCGAAGGTCCACGTATCCGGCCACGCCTCGGCCGGCGAGCTGCTCTACCTGTACAACGCGGTGCGGCCGTCGAATGCGATGCCGGTGCACGGCGAATGGCGCCATCTACGCGCGAATGCGGCGCTGGCGGTCGCGACCGGTGTGCCCGAGGACCGCGTGGTGCTCGCCGAGGACGGCGTCGTGGTCGACCTCGTCGACGGTCGCGCCGAGATCGTCGGACGCGTCCCGGTCGGACACGTCTACGTCGACGGACTGTCGGTCGGCGACGTGGGTGAGTCGACCCTGTCCGAGCGTCTCGTGCTCGGCGAGGGCGGGTTCATCGCGATCACCGTCGCCATCGACGCGACGACGGGTCGCGCGGTCAGCTCGCCGGAGGTCTCCGGCCGTGGCTTCTCCGACGACCCGGATGCGCTCAAGTCGGCCGCCGACCTCGTTGACCAGGTCCTCGACTCGCTGGCCGCCGAGGGCGTCAGCGATGCGCACCGAATCGCACAGGGAATCCGGCGCGCGGTGGGCCGCTGGGTCTCCGACACCTACCGCCGTCGCCCGATGATCGTGCCGACGGTGCTCGCGGTCGGCGCCGACTAGTTTCTCGCTACTGTGGGCTGGGTGACCGGTGCACAGGAGGAACGAGCGGCTCTCGTCGAGACCATGAAGAAGGTGGGCCCGGATGCGCCCACCCTCTGTGAGGGCTGGACCACCCGCGATCTGTTGGCTCATCTCGTCGTCCGCGAACGACGCCCCGACACCGGGCCGGGCATCCTGATCCCGGCCTTCGCCGGGTACACCGAGAAGGTGCGGACCAAGGCCGCCCGGCGGGACTTCGACGAGCTGCTCGACGACCTCGCGTCCGGACCGCCGGTCTACTCGCCGTTCAAACTCGTCGACCGGTTCGCCAACCTCGCCGAGATGTTCGTCCACCACGAGGACGTGCTGCGCGGGGGAGCGGACCCGGAGGGGCGCTGGACGCCGCGGATGCTGTCGCCCGAACTCGAGGCCGAGCTGCGCACTCCGGTCACGTCGATGGCGAGGATGACGCTGAAGAAGATTCCCGCGCGCGTCACCCTGCGCACGACCGCCGGTGAGGACCTCGTCAGCGTCGGCTCCGGGAAGGACGTCGTCGTGACGGGATCGATCGGCGAACTCGTCCTGTTCGCGTTCGGACGCCGCCCCGTGGCGGTCACCTTCGACGGCGATCCGGATGCGATCGCCGCGGTTCGTGACAGTTCTCACGGCCTGTAGGTGTGTCGGCGATGCGGACGGGTAACAACTTCGACACATCGCCGTTATCAGTGTTGCCCGTGTGACTGAAGTGAACGCTGCCGACTAGTCTGTCGGTATGGCTTCGAAGGCAAGCACGGGTACGCGCACGTCCGCGTCTGGGGCGAGGACATCCGGCACACGGTCGGGTGGCAAGAGCACCGGACGGTCGACCGGGTCGGCTGCACGCTCGGGCGCGAGCCGGTCCGGCAAGAGCACCGCGAGCAGGGGCGGGGCGAGCAAGTCGTCGACCCGTACCGGTTCCGCACGCTCCGGTGCGGGCAAGTCCGGGTCGTCCCGCGCGTCGAACCGTTCCACGGGCACCGGATCCCGCACCCGGCAGTCCGCCACCGCGACGCCGCGTCGCCGGAACACCTCCGCGTCGGCCGAGTCGGTCGATCTCCACCGGCGTTCGGTGGCCGCCGCCGGTGCTTCCGCGGTGGGGAAGGGGATCGGCGCGGGCTGGTCGCTGTTCGCCCGCGGTGTCGGCAGCGCGGCCCGCGTGGGTTCCGGCGTCGGCCGTGGACCCCGCACCGAGTCGCGTTCGTTCGACGACGATGATTTCGACCTGGACGCCATCGACGCGGACGACGACTACGACGACGTGGACGCCGGTGGTGCGCCCGGTCCGCGTGGGCAGGCCTCGCGCGGTCAGGGGCACAGTCATCGCCGGGACGGCGTGGCACTAGGCCTGCTCGCGCTGGGTCTGCTGTTCGCGGCCAGTGTCTGGTTCGGTGCCGCCGGACCCGTCGGCGCCTTCATCGAGGCGCTGATCCGCGCGATCGTCGGCTCCGCGGCGGTCATCGTGCCGGTGGCGCTGGTCGTGGTCGCGATCATGCTGATGCGACGCCCCCCGGCACCCGAACGTCGTGGTCGCTACCTCGAAGGTGGTGCCCTGGTCGTGCTGCCGTTGCTGGGCATCATGCACCTCGTCGCCGGTTCACCGTTGGATCTGCCGGGCCGTTCGTCGGCGGCGGGTTTCGTCGGTTTCGCCATCGGCACGCCGCTCACCACGGGCGTCACCGCCTGGGTGTCGGTGCCGATCCTGTTGCTGTGCATGGCTTTCGGTGTCCTGATCCTCAGCGGACGCACGGTGCGTGAGGTCGTCGACGCCGCCGCCGGATACCTCGGACTGGGTGTGCCCGGCGCCGACGACGCGCCGTGGGAGAGCGACCTCGACTGGGATGAGGACGCCGAGAACTACGAGGACCCCGACTTCGGCGATCCCGCGGCGGGCGACGCCGACGACGATGCCGACGCCTTCGGTTCACGCGCGACCCGTCGCTCGTACTCGTCGAACCCGTACGACAACTACCCGCCGGACGAGACCCCGTCGCGGCCGGTGAGCCGATCGCGCCGCAAGCCGGCCAAGGTCGCCGAGGAGCCGATCGAGGAAGCGGTCACCGAGAACTTCGCCGACGCGTTCACCGAGCCGTTCGGGGACAACGCCGCCGACGAGCAGATGACCGAGGTCATCGAACCCCCGGCCCGGCCGGCAACTGCGCGTCGTACGACGCCGGCCGCCCGCCCGGCTCCCAAGCCGGCACCCGAACCCGAACCGGAGCCCGACCTCGACGACGAGGCGTTCGCGCCGTCGGAGCCGGCCGCCGAGGGCGACTACATCCTGCCGCCCCCGCACCTGCTGCTCGAGGGCGATCCGCCGAAGGCGGGCACCAGCGCCAACGACGAGATGATCGACCGGATGACCGGCGTCCTCGAACAGTTCAAGATCGACGCGGCGGTCACCGGCTACACCCGCGGACCGACGGTCACCCGCTACGAGGTCGAACTCGGACCGGGGGTGAAGGTCGAGAAGATCACCGCGTTGCAGCGCAACATCGCCTACGCCGCGGCGACCGACAACGTCCGCCTGCTCGCGCCGATCCCCGGCAAGTCCGCGGTCGGTATCGAGGTGCCCAACGCCGACCGGGAGATGGTCCGCCTGGCCGACGTCCTCAGCGCGCCGTCGACCCGAAAGGACAAGCATCCGCTCGTCATCGGTCTCGGCAAGGACATCGAAGGCGATTTCGTCAGCGCGAACCTGGCGAAGATGCCGCACCTGCTCGTCGCCGGTTCGACCGGTTCGGGCAAGTCGAGCTTCGTCAACTCGATGCTGGTGTCGCTGCTCAGCCGCGCCACCCCCGAGCAGGTCCGGATGATCCTCATCGACCCGAAGATGGTGGAACTCACCCCGTACGAGGGCATCCCGCACCTGATCACCCCCATCATCACGCAGCCGAAGAAGGCTGCCGCCGCCCTCGCGTGGCTGGTGGAGGAGATGGAGCAGCGCTACCAGGACATGAAGGCCTCGCGGGTTCGTCACATCGACGACTTCAACGCGAAGGTGCGGTCCGGCGAGATCACCACCCCGCTGGGCAGCGAGCGGGTGTACAAGCCGTACCCGTACATCCTCGCCATCGTCGACGAGCTCGCCGACCTGATGATGACCGCACCGCGCGACGTCGAAGAGGCGATCGTGCGCATCACCCAGAAGGCCCGCGCCGCCGGCATCCACCTGGTGCTCGCGACGCAGCGTCCGTCGGTCGACGTCGTCACCGGTCTGATCAAGACCAACGTGCCGTCGCGCCTGGCATTCGCCACGTCGTCGCTGACCGACTCGCGAGTCATCCTCGACCAGCCCGGTGCCGAGAAACTCATCGGCATGGGTGACGGACTGTTCCTGCCGATGGGCGCCAACAAGCCCATCCGCATGCAGGGGGCCTACATCTCCGACGAGGAGATCGCGGCCGTCGTCGACTTCACCAAGGAACAGGCCGAACCCGAGTACACCGAGGGTGTCACCGCGGCAAAGGCCGGCGAGAAGAAGGACATCGACAGCGACATCGGCAACGACCTCGACGACCTGCTGCAGGCGATCGAACTCGTCGTCTCCAGCCAGTTCGGCTCGACGTCGATGCTGCAGCGCAAACTGCGCGTCGGGTTCGCCAAGGCCGGACGCCTGATGGACCTCATGGAGACCCGCGGCGTCGTCGGACCGAGCGAGGGTTCCAAGGCGCGCGAGGTGCTCGTCAAGCCCGAGGACCTCGCCGGGGTCATCGCCTCCATCACCGGCGGCGGGGACGACGAGTCGGCCGAGGCGTGAGAACAGGCGGGCTGAAAACCGTCTGAGCAGGGATCACGGCGGCCGCCTGCCGGTATCCGGTAGGCTGGCCGCCAGATCCATGAGGGGAGTATCCCCGACGCGGCGTCTCCGTCAATACGGTGCCGATCCGCGGTGATGCCGATCATCGCCGCCTCGGTGACCCGGAGCGTCGGCCCCCGATGTTCCGGTGGGAGAGACCTCTGGCTCGTCAGTTGAAGCTGCCTGCTGGAGGAAAACTGTGGATGTCTCTGTATCCGTGTGGCTGATCACCGTTGCGGTGATCCTCGGATTGTTCGTGTTCGACTTCTTCTCCCACGTGCGCGTGCCTCATGCGCCGTCACTGCGGGAATCGGCCGTCTGGTCGACGGTCTACATCTCCATCGCCGTCGTCTTCGGTGTGTTCGTGTGGTGGAAGTGGGGCGGCACCTTCGGCGGGGAGTATTTCGCCGGCTACGTCACCGAGAAGGCGCTCTCGGTGGACAACCTGTTCGTGTTCGTCATCATCATGGCGCGCTTCGCCGTCCCGCCGGAGTACCAGCAGAAGGTGTTGCTGCTCGGCATCGTGATGGCCTTGGGCATGCGCGGTGTCTTCATCGCCGTCGGCGCGGCCGCGATCAACACCTACAGCTGGGTGTTCTACGTGTTCGGCGCGTTCCTGATCTTCACCGCGGTCAAGCTGATCCGCGAGAGCGACGATCCCGTCGAACACGAGGAGGAGCGTGAGAGCAGGCTCGAACGCTTCGTGAAGCGCTTCCTGCGCACTCATGACACCTACGACGGCGACAAGCTGTTCACCCGCGTCAACGGCAAGCGGCTCGCGACCCCGATGCTGATGGTCCTCATCGTCATCGGCTTCACCGACGTGCTGTTCGCCCTCGACTCCATCCCCGCGATCTACGGCCTGACCTCGGAGCCCTACCTGGTGTTCACCGCCAACGCATTCGCCCTGATGGGCCTGCGTCAGCTCTACTTCCTGCTCGGTGGCCTGCTCGACCGGCTCGTCTACCTCTCGGTCGGCCTGTCGATCATCCTCGCGTTCATCGGCACCAAGCTGGTGCTGCACGCCCTGCACGAGAACACGCTGCCGTTCGTCAACGGCGGCGAACACGTGAGCGTCCCGGAGATCTCGACGCCGGTGTCGCTGTCGGTGATCATCGGTGTCCTCGCGGTCACCACCGTCGCGAGCCTGGTGAAGAGCAGGTCAGCGATCGACAAGGATCAATCGCAGACCTGACGCGAGCCGTCAGAAGGGTCCGAAGACCTGATTCCACTCGTCGATCCGTACGGCGTCGACGGCCTGGTGCGCCTGGAACGGGTCGTTGGCGAGAAACGCCTCGGCGGCCTCGAGGTCGGCCGCGCTGATGATGATCAGCGCGCCCGACCCGTCCGGGTACGGACCGGCGACGAGCACATTGCCCGCCTTGTTCTCCTCGCCGAGCCATTCCCGGTGCAGCGGCCGGTGCTGGTCGCGGAGTGCGGCCTTGGCCGGACGGTAGGTGTACTGGACGGCGAAAAAGGGCATCTGCTCACTCCTGGGAGATGGTGGCCAGCATCCTGGTGTTACCCAGGGTGTTGGGTTTGACGTAACTCAGGTCCAGGAACTCGGCGACACCGGTGTCGTAGGAACGGCACATCTCCTCGAACACCTCCCGCGTGACCGGGGTGCCCTGGATTTCGCTGAAACCGTGCTTGGCGAAGAAGCTCGTCTCGAAGGTCAGCACGAAGACGCGGGACAGCTCGAGTTCGCGGGCGATCTCCATCAGCCGGCCGACGATCTTGTGACCGATACCGCGCCCGGAGAACGTGGGGTCGACCGCGACCGTGCGGACCTCGCCGAGATCGGCCCACAGCACGTGGAGCGCTCCGCAGCCCACGACCTCCCCGTCGAGTTCGCCGACCCAGAATTCCTGCACCGACTCATAAAGGGTGACGAGGTTCTTCTCCAGGAGGATCTTGCCCGCGTACTTGTCGATCAGTTCCTTGATGCGCGGCACGTCCGAGGTGCGCGCGCGCCGCACCACGACATCGCCAGTAGTCGGTTCGGGCGCAACGGGATCCGCCGTTGAGTCGGGGTCGGCGGGCTCCGGGGAGACGGGGGACATGGGAAATCACCTTAGTCCTCCGTCCGCGCGCGCGTCCCCGCCGACATGGCGCGCGTGCCGCGCGCAACGGCCCGGTTTACCTTCAGCACGGCGCGGGCCGATACCCTGTTGAGCGTGCGTATGAGAATTCCCGTGTATCGCGGAACACGTCCGCGCCCGGGGGTGTGCTCATGACCGATCGCATTCGGCGGGCCGTCGACGAAAAAGGTATCGCAAATGTGGGCCGCGGGCCGGACCACATCACCGATCCCGTCGACCCGGTCCCGGTGGTCAACATCGCCAACGCACTCACCGTCTTCCGGATCGTCTTGGTCCCGGTGTTCCTGGCGGCCCTGTTCATGGAGTCCGGTGAGTCCACGGTGTGGCGCACAGTCGCCACGGTCGTCTTCGCGGTCGCCGCCCTGACCGATCGGTACGACGGGCGCATCGCCCGGCGGCGCGGTCTGATCACCGATTTCGGCAAGATGGCCGATCCGATCGCCGACAAGGCCCTCATCGGTGGTGCGCTGGTCGGACTCTCGATCCTCGGCATCCTGCCCTGGTGGGTCACCGCGGTGATCATCGCCCGCGAACTCTGGGTCACGGCGCTGCGCTTCTGGGTGCTGCGACACAAGGTGATCCCCGCCAGTCGCGGCGGGAAACTGAAGACTCTTCTGCAGGCGGTCGCCATCGGTCTGTACCTGGCGCCCCTCGGCGGGGGATGGCAGATCGCCGCCGGCATCCTGATGGGTCTCGCGGTGATCGTGACCATCTACACGGGGCTCGACTACACCTGGCAGGCGGTCAAGGTGCGCTCCGGCGGGTCCGCCACCGACGCCCCCGATCCGGCCCCGGCGCCGCAGACGCGACGGGCCGTCGGAGGAACCGGCGCGGGCCGCTGAGTTCGACTACTGTCGGGGGAACCGTGGCCAGGGAACGTTCCGGCCGCGTGAGGCGTTGGCTGAGGAGTGAACAGGGAGAGGAGACTCGATGGCGATGCTCTTACGTGAGGCGCTCGGCGACAGCCTTCGTCGGGTCCGCACGCAGCAAGGTCGGACCCTGCGTGAGGTGTCCACCGGTGCACGCGTGAGTCTCGGTTACCTCTCAGAGGTGGAGCGCGGTCAGAAGGAGGCCTCGAGCGAGCTGCTCGCAGCGATCTGTGACGCGCTCGACGTCGAGATCGCCGACCTCCTCCTCGACGTCGGACACGCGATGCGTCCCGCCGAGACCGTGGCCCCCGAGGTCGCCGAGGCCGGCATCACCGCGACCAAGGTGGTCATCCCCGCACCTGCCGGACGCCACGACGCGACCGCACTGGCCGCTGCCTGATCCCCAGATCGTCCGAATGACCATTCGGCGTGCTGTGGCCCAAACGGGAACGCGCAGCCACTAGATTGGTCTGCACAGTTCTCAAACCCTTGAATGGAGTGACGTAGAGCATGGCGAACCCGTTCGTGAAGTTGTGGCGCTACCTGACGGCACTCGGTAACGCGAAGATCGACGAACACGCCGACCCGAAGGTCCAGATCCAGCAGGCGATCGAAGATGCTCAGCGTCAGCATCAGGCGCTGTCGCAGCAGGCCGCCTCGGTCATCGGCAACCAGCGACAGCTCGAGATGAAGCTGAACCGGCAGCTCGAGGACATCGAACGCCTGCAGGCCAACACCCGCCAGGCGCTGACACTCGCCGATCAGGCCGCAGCCGCCGGGGACACCCAGAAGGCCACCGAGTACACGAACGCCGCCGAGGCCTTCGCGGCCCAGCTGGTGACCGCCGAGCAGAGCGTCGAAGACCTCAAGTCGCTGCACGACCAGTCGCTGCAGGCGGCGGATCAGGCGAAGAAGGCCGTCGAGCGCAACGCGATGGTCCTCCAGCAGAAGCTTGCGGAGCGCTCCAAGCTGCTCAGCCAGCTCGAGCAGGCGAAGATGCAGGAGCAGGTCAGCGCATCGCTCAACCAGATGAGCGAACTGTCGGTCCCCGGCAACACCCCGAGTCTCGACCAGGTGCGCGACAAGATCGAACGCCGCTACGCCAATGCCCTCGGTTCGGCCGAGCTGGCGAAGAACTCGGTCCAGGGCCGGATGCAGGAGGTCGAGCAGGCCGGTATCCAGATGGCCGGCCACTCGCGCCTCGAGCAGATCCGCGCCAGCATGCGCGGTGACGCCCTGCCGTCCGCCGGTGCCACCGCACCGCCGCTGCAGAAGGGCCAGCCGGCGACGCAGGCCACCCCGCCGAACACCGAGCCGCCCGCGCAGAACTGATCCGCGGCGCGTGCATGTCGCACTGGTCGCGGGTTCTGATGCAGGACATGCCTTCCCGGCGTTCGCCCTCGCCGAGCGGTTCGTCTCGGCGGGGCACCGGGCAACGGTCTACACCGGACTGAACTGGTCGGATGCCGCCCGCCGTCGTGGCATCGACATCGCCGAACTCCCGGGCCTCGCGGCCACAGATGTCGACGACGACGCCGACGCCGGGGACAAGCTCAGCGCCCGTGCGGCCCGGATGGCGCAGTTGCTGGCGCCCGTGCTGTCCGATTCCGGCGCCGACCTCGTCGTATCCGACGTCATCACCGTGTGCGGGGGATGGGCGGCGCAGCTGAACGGCCTGCCGTGGATCGAGCTGTCGCCCCACCCGCTGTACCTGCCGTCCCGCGGACTACCGCCGATCGGTTCGGGCCTCGCGCCGGGAACCGGTCTGCGTGGCCGCCTCCGGGACGCGCTGATGCGCGCCGCGACCGCGACCTCCATCCGCAAGGGTGAACGGCAGCGTGCTGCCGCACGGGTGTCGATCGGTCTCCCCGCTGTCGACGACGGCCCGTCCGCGCGGTTCGTGGCCACACTGCCCGGCCTCGAGATGACGCGCCCCGACTGGCCCGCCGACACCCATCTGATCGGCCCGTTGCTGTGGGAACCCACCGACGACGTCTTCACCCGCCCCGATGGCGCCGAACCACTGGTCGTGCTCGCCCCTTCGACGGCCGAGACCGGCGCCGCCGACATGGTCGGCGTGGTACTCGAGGCGTTGTCCGAACGGGTACTGGGCCGTCGTGTCCGGGTGGTGGTCTCGGGCCTGCATCGGCCGTCGGCCGACGACCTCGCCCGCTTCGGCGGGAACGGACCCGCCCCGATCACCGCGGGACTCGGACGGCAGGACGAGGTGCTGGCCCATGCCCGAGTGCTCATCTGCGGCTCCGGGCACGGGATTCTCGCCAAGGCGATGACCGCCGGGGTGCCGGTGGTCGCGGTACCCGGTGGCGGCGACCAGTGGGAACTGGCCAACCGCCTCCAGCGTGCGGGTGCCGGCCGGTGGGTACGCCCGCTCACGGTCGCCGGTGTTTCCGAGGCCGTCCGCGCGGTCCTCGACGACCCCGGCCACACCCGGTGCGCCGAGCGGATCGGTGCGAGTGGCGCCGACACCGTGGACCCCGTGGCGGTCGCCGAACGTAGGGTGGGGCTGTGCGCCTGACCGAGTTCAACGAATTGATGACCACCGAATTCGGTGTGACCCGGGCGGATTCGATCCTGGTCGACCACGTGCTCACCGAGTTCGCGGGACGCACCGGTGCGCAGGCGATCGACGACGGCGTCGACCCGCGCGACGTCTGGGTCGCCATCTGCCGCGACTTCGACGTGCCGCGTCAGCGGTGGTGACGCGGCCCGCGTGTCACACTTGCCATCGAACACCTGTTCGTTCATTCTGGTGACCAGACGGAACCGAACGGACCGCCGCCGCGTCTGAGATATCGGGATCGACGAGGCAACATCACCGGCGCCGGGAGCGCCGGCAGGACTTGTCGGACCCACGCGATACCTTTCAGACATGAACGCCCGGACCGCACCGACCACCCGCCGGAAATCCGGCTCACAACCGAGGAGAACTCCCATGGCACCTGCGCCTCAAGACCGTGAGAAGGCCCTCGATCTGGCCCTCGCGCAGATCGACAAGAACTTCGGCAAGGGCTCGGTGATGCGCCTGGGCGAGGAGACCCGCCAGCCGATCGAGATCATCCCGACCGGTTCGATCGCACTCGACGTCGCCCTCGGTATCGGTGGTCTGCCCCGCGGCCGCGTCGTCGAGATCTACGGTCCGGAGTCCTCGGGCAAGACCACGGTGGCGCTGCACGCCGTCGCCAACGCCCAGGCCCAGGGCGGTATCGCCGCGTTCATCGACGCCGAGCACGCGCTCGACCCCGACTACGCCGCCAAGCTCGGTGTCGACACCGACGCCCTGCTCGTGTCGCAGCCCGACACCGGTGAACAGGCGCTCGAGATCGCCGACATGCTGATCCGCTCCGGCGCACTCGACATCCTCGTCATCGACTCGGTGGCCGCGCTCGTGCCCAAGGCCGAGATCGAGGGCGAGATGGGCGACAGCCACGTCGGTCTGCAGGCCCGCCTGATGAGCCAGGCGCTGCGCAAGATGACCTCCGCGCTGAACCAGTCGAAGACCACCGCGATCTTCATCAACCAGCTGCGCGAGAAGATCGGCGTGATGTTCGGTTCCCCCGAGACCACCACGGGCGGTAAGGCTCTCAAGTTCTACTCGTCGGTGCGCCTGGACGTGCGCCGTATCGAGACCCTCAAGGACGGCACCGACGCGGTCGGCAACCGTACCCGCGTGAAGGTCGTCAAGAACAAGGTCGCGCCGCCGTTCAAGCAGGCCGAGTTCGACATCCTCTACGGCCAGGGCATCAGCAAGGAGGGCTCGCTGATCGACATGGGTGTCGCGGAGGGCTTCATCCGCAAGTCCGGCTCGTGGTTCACCTACGAGGGTGACCAGCTCGGCCAAGGCAAGGAGAACGCCCGCAAGTTCCTGCTCGAGAACGTCGACATCCGCGACGAGATCGAGAAGAAGATCAAGGAGAAGCTCGGCATCGGCGCCACCGTCGATGCCGACGACATCGCACCGGCACCGGTCGAATTCTGATCGGTCCCACCTGATCCGATATGAACGAGGCATCAAGCCCCGAACGAACGGACCCCGAACGGACGCAGAAACAGGGACCCAGCGCATGGGACTCTGCACTGCGGCTGCTCGGGGTCCGTGCGCGTTCACGGCACGAAATGCGGGAGCGGTTGACTCGCAAGGGATTCGACACCGACACCATCGACGAGGTGATGGCGCGGCTCGACAAGCACCAACTCCTCGATGACACCGACTTCGCCGCGGAATGGGTGCGTTCCCGTTCGCTGAACTCCGGTAAGGGACGCGTGGCGCTGCGCCACGAACTCCGTACCAAGGGCATTGCCGAATCGATCATCGCCGAGACGCTCGCCGACATCGATCCCGACGACGAACGTGAGATCGCCGCCGGACTCGTCGAGCGGAAGCTGACACCGTCGGTCGTCGAACGGGTGCTCGCAGACCGTACCGAACGGGAGAAGACCCTGCGCCGGCTCGTCGGGTTCCTTGTACGCCGCGGCTATTCGCAGTCGCTGGCCTTCGACGTGGTGGGGGAGGCGCTCGGCGCCTTGCACGACGCCTGACGCCTCCCCGTCACGGGATCGATCGGATCAGAGCAAGTTCTCCGACGCGGCCTGCTCGGCCTTTTCCGGGTTCGCGGGTTCGGTCGCCCGGCTTCCCTGACGCAGTCGTCGTTCGACGTAGGTCGCCAGGTTCGACAGCCCGAAGTTGATGAGGATCATGATGATCGCCACCACGATCAGCGCCGGGATGTAGTTGCCGTAGCGCGAGGCCGACAGCAGGCCGCTGCGAACGACCTCCGAGTAGCCGATGATGTAGCCCAGCGCGCTGTCCTTCAACGCCACCACCATCTGCGAGATCAGTGCCGGCATCATCGCGGTGATCGCCTGCGGGAGCAGCACGATCCGCATCATCTGGCTCTTCCGCAGACCCAGCGCCATCGACGCCTCGGTCTGGCCCTTCGGCAGCGAGTTGATGCCCGAACGCAGGATCTCGGCCATCACCGACCCGTTGTAGAGGGTCAGGCCGGTGACCACCGCGGCGAACGCCAGCATCGACGACGGGAAGATGCCGTAGATGGCGAACAGGAACCAGGTGAACACCATCAGGATCAGCACCGGGATCGCGCGGAACACCTCGACGAACACGCCCGACACGGCGCGCACCCAGAGGTGATCCGACAACCGCCCGATGCCGAGGACGGCGCCGAGGATGAGCGACAGCACGATCGAGGCGGCTGCCGCGGCGAGGGTGCGCCACAGGCCGGGCAGGATGTAACCGGTCCAGGTGGACCAGGTGACGAACGGGCTCCACTTCTCGCCGGTGAACTGCTCGTTCGCGGCAAGTACGGAGATCACGTAGATCGCGACCGCGGCGAGGATCGCGATGAACAGGACCGCCGTCAGGCGGTTCCGGGTTCGTGCGCGCGGGCCGGGTGCGTCGTACAGGACAGTCGATTCGGCGCTCATCGTTTCACCGCCAGTCGCTTGGCGAGGTAGCCGAAGACGGCCCCCTCGGTGAGGGTGATGATCATGAAGCCCACGGCGATCACGCCGAAGATCACGAACAGCTGGTCGGAGAAGGTCTCGATCTCGGTCTTCATCAGGGCCGCCGCCTCGGCGACGCCGATGACCGACGCGACCGTGGTGTTCTTCGTCAGCGCGATGAGCACACTGCCCATCGGACCGATGACCGACCGGATGGCCTGGGGCAGCACGATGATCCCGAACACCTGGGTGAACGGCATGCCCAACGACCGGGCCGCCTCGGCTTGTCCGAGGGGCACCGTGTTGAAGCCGGACCGGAGCGTCTCACAGACGAACGTCGACGTGTAGAGGACGAACGCGAGCACCGCGAGCCAGAAGTTGTTGGACTTGATCGTCGGCGCGAAGGTCAGCCCCAGGTTCTGGTACAGGCCGATCGCGCAGAACAGCACGACGAGCGTCAACGGCGTGTTGCGGACGACGTTCACGTAGACGCTCGCGAAGCCGCGCATCACCGGGACGGGGGAGACCCGCATCGCGGCGAGGATCGTGCCCCAGACCAGCGAGCCGATCGCCGAATAGAAGGTCAATTGGATGGTCACCCAGAAGGCGGGCCACAGCTGGGGGCCCATGCTCTCCCACAGAGAGGCGTCATTCATCGATTACTCCTCTCACTCGAGTCCGGGCGGGCACGGTGTGGACGGTGAATCGAGGAACTCGAGGTCACCGGGGTCCGGCAGATAGGGGAACTTGGAACCGGGACGGTCCGCGCGGGCGATGATCTCGTCGACGTACTCGTTGCCGAGTGCCTCGCGGAGATCGGCGTTCCATGGCGACTCGACGCCTTCGACGGGGGTCAGCATGGTGTCGAGGGCCTTGTTGATCGCATCGACTGCGGCCGTGTCGTTCAGGGCGACACCGACGCCGTAGCGTTCGGTGGAGAACGGGCTGCCCGCCGTCTTCAGCGCGTCCTTGACGCAGGCGTCCTTGAGGTAGGTCATCTCGACGAGCTTGAACTCGTCCTTCCAGAAGTTGGAGTAGCCGGCGAGAATCGCCTCGTCGGTTGTCAGCGCGTCGACCTTGCCGCGGCGGAGCGCCTCGACGCAGGCCGAGTAGGAGTCGTACTCCTGCAGCTGCACTGTCGGCAGCTGTGCCTTCACGTTCTGCGCCGACGTCGAGCCGGTGACCGAACACAGCTTTTTGCCGTTGTCGAGGTCGGCCAGCTCGGAGATCGAGTTGTCGTCGGCACGAACCATCAGGCCCTGATAGGTCTGCAGGTAGGGGCCGCCGAACGAGACCTTCTTGGAACGGCTGGCGTTGATCGAGTAGGTGGCGGCGATCAGGTCGACCTCGCCGTTGTCGATCATCGCCTCGCGACGGGCGGACGGCGTCTCGCGCCAGGTGATCTCCGGGTGATCGACGCCGAGGTCGTCGGCGATGGCGTTGACCACGTAGGTGGCGACCGACGCGTCGAAGCCGGTGACGTTGCCGTCCGGCTCGTACAGGCCGAGGCCGGGCTGGTCGAACTTGACGCCGAGGATCACCGATCCCTCACGGATCGAGTTGAGCAGGTTACGGGGCTCGGTGCTGCCGCAGCCTGCGAGGAGTCCGGCGAGCAGCGCGATGACGGCTACGACCAGTCCGGCGCTGCGCCATCGGGACACCTGCGGGCGCGTGTGGTGTGTTTCTCGACTCATCCGCATCTCAGTGCCCCAGGATCTTGCCGAGGAAGTCGCGTGCTCGGTCGGTCTTGGGGTCGGTGAAGAAGGTGTCGGGTTCGGCATCCTCGATGATCGCGCCGTCGGCCATGAAGATCACCCGGTCGGCGGCCTTGCGGGCGAAGCCCATCTCGTGGGTGACCACGAGCATCGTCATGCCCTCCTTGGCCAGGGAGACCATGACGTCGAGGACCTCGTTGACCATCTCGGGGTCGAGCGCGGAGGTCGGCTCGTCGAACAGCATGACCTTCGGGTCCATGGCGAGGGAGCGGGCGATGGCGACGCGCTGCTGCTGGCCGCCGGACAACTGTGCGGGGTATTTGTCCTTCTGGCTGGCGATGCCGACCCGCTCGAGCAGTTCCAACGCGCGCTTGTTGGCCTCGGCCTTCGACTTCTTGCGCACCTTCATCGGGGCAAGGGTGACGTTCTCGAGGATCGTCTTGTGTGAGAAGAGATTGAAGGACTGGAACACCATGCCCACGTCGGCGCGCAGGCGTGCGAGGTCCTTGCCCTCGGCGGGCAGGAGCTGACCCTCGACCCGGATTTCGCCCTCGTCGATCGGCTCGAGGCGGTTGATGGTCCGGCAGAGGGTGGACTTGCCCGATCCGGACGGACCGAGGACCACGACCACCTGTCCGGCGGGAACCTCGAAGTCGATGTCCTTGAGGACGTGCAGCGAACCGAAGTGCTTCTGCACCCCGCGCATCGCGATCATCGGCTGGGACCCGGGGTCCGCGGACTTGCTCGGCGAAACGGTCATTCTCGAACCCTAACCAAATTCGTGCCGAACAGCGGTACCGGTCACGCCGAGTCGGCGATTTGCGTCGGCACCGTACCCTGGTAGGAGTGAGTATCGAGTTGTCGGATCGGCCTGACGAGGCTGCATCAGCCCAGTCACCCCGCAGCTACCAGGTTCGAACCTACGGCTGCCAGATGAATGTCCACGACTCCGAACGCATCTCCGGGCTCCTCGAGGACGCGGGATATGTGCGTGCCGGCGAGGACGACGACGCCGACCTGGTCGTCTTCAACACCTGCGCCATCCGCGAGAACGCCGACAACAAGCTCTACGGCAACCTGTCGCACCTCGCACCGGTGAAGTCCCGGCGTCCCGGCATGCAGATCGCCGTCGGCGGCTGCCTCGCGCAGAAGGACAAGGACACCGTCATCTCCAAGGCGCCGTGGGTCGACGTCGTGTTCGGCACCCACAACATCGGTTCGCTGCCGGCGCTGCTCGACCGTGCCCGCCACAACGAGGAGGCGCAGGTCGAGATCCTCGACTCCCTCGAGCGCTTCCCGTCGACGCTGCCCGCCAAGCGTGACTCGGCCTACTCCGGCTGGGTGTCGGTGTCGGTGGGCTGCAACAACACGTGCACCTTCTGCATCGTGCCGTCGCTGCGCGGCAAGGAGGTCGACCGCCGTCCCGGTGACGTGCTGGCCGAGGTCGAGGCACTCGTCGACCAGGGCGTCGTCGAGGTGACGCTGCTCGGGCAGAACGTCAACGCCTACGGCATGTCCTTCGCCGATCCCGACCAGCCGCGCAACCGTGGCGCCTTCGCCGAGCTGCTGCGTGCCTGCGGCGACATCGAAGGACTCGAACGGGTCCGGTTCACCTCGCCGCACCCCGCCGAGTTCACCGACGACGTCATCGAGGCGATGGCCGAGACCCCCAACGTGTGCCCGCAGCTGCACATGCCGCTGCAGTCCGGTTCCGACCGCATCCTGAAGGCGATGCGACGCAGCTACCGCCAGACCAGGTTCCTCGGCATCCTCGACAAGGTCCGCGCCGCGATGCCGCATGCGGCGATCACCACCGACATCATCGTCGGGTTCCCGGGGGAGACCGAGGAGGACTTCCAGGCGACCCTCGACGTCGTCGAACGCGCGCGGTTCTCCAGCGCCTTCACCTTCCAGTACTCGCCGCGCCCCGGAACCCCGGCCGCCACGATGCCCGACCAGGTGCCCGCCGACGTCGTCGGCGAGCGCTACCAGCGACTCATCGCGCTGCAGGAACGAATCTGCTTGTCGGAGAACGAATCCCTGACCGGCACCGAGGTGGAGCTGCTCGTCGTCGCCGACGAGGGGCGCAAGTCCGCCGAGACCCGGCGCATGACCGGTCGCGCGCGTGACGGACGCCTGGTGCACTTCGCGCCCGGTGACACCGCCGGCATCCGCCCCGGCGACGTGGTCCACACCGTGGTCACCGCCGCCGCGCCGCACCACCTGATCGCCGACGCCGGGGTGCTCTCGCACCGCCGCACGCGTGCCGGCGACGCCTACGAGCAGAGCCGCACGCCCACCACCGCCCCCGTCGGCGTGGGCCTCGGCCTCCCGACCATCGGCGCCCCCGCCCCCGCCCCCGTCCCCGCGTCCGCCGACGCCGGATGCGGGTCCTGCGGTTAGAGCGCGCCACCAGACCCACCCGTGAGAAGAGGCGATGACATGTCCGAGAACCCGGACCGCACACCCGGCGTTTCCGACAAGGACGCGTTCAAGGAGTACGAACAGGACCTGAGGAAGGCCGAGCGCAAGGTCGCCGGTGAGATCGACCCCGGCGCCCGCGCGGTCGTCGTGGCCATCGCCGTCCTGCTGGCCATGGTGTCGCTGGTCCTGCCGCACACCGGTTCGGTGACCGGCCTCGAGGTGCTGTCCTTTGCGCCGGAGGCTGCGGCCGAACGGGTCACCATCGTGTCGAAGATCTTCGTCTACCTGGTGGCGATCTTCGGCATCGTGGTCTCGATGCTCGCGCTGCTGACCCGCCGCTGGATTCTGGCGTGGATCGCGTTGTGCGGCTGTGCCATTGCGTGCGTGGCCGGGATGCTCGCCTGGTGGTCGCGCAACACCCCCGGCGTCGGTGGCGTCCAGCCCCCGTCGGGAGTGGGCATCGGTCTGGTGCTCGGCTGGATCTCGGTCTTCGTGCTGGCCTTCCACTGGTCACGCGTGGTGTGGGCGCGCTCGTCGTACCACCTGGCGATGGAGGCCGAGCGTCGCCGTCAGGCCGCCGAGCAGGAGGCCTACGCCTCGGCGCTCTACCACAAGGACCCCGAACAGCCGAAGTAGTCGGCGGCCCGGGGCCCTGGGTGGTCGGTTGTGACGGGGGGTTCGCTCAGCGGTCGGTGACGGCGCTGTGCGCGGCCTCGGCCCATTCGCGCCACTGCGCGGCCTGTTCACGCAGCGACGCGGCCTCGCGGTCCTTGCCCTTCTCGGCGGCCTTGCGGGCATGCTCCTCGAATTGCGCGGCACGGTCGGCGAACTGTGCCGCCCGCGCCTGGGCCTCCGGGTCGGTGCGCTGCCACTGCGCGTCCTCGGCATCGCGGATGCGCTTCTCGATGGCCCGTGCGCGTCCTTCCAGGGAGTGCATCTGGTCGCGCGGGACCTTGCCGATCTCGTCCCACTTGTCACGGAACGACCGGAACTCACGACGCGCCGCCTCGAGATCGGCAGCCGGGTCGATGGCCTTCTCGGCGGCCTCGAGCAGCGCGATCTTGGCGGTCGCGTTGGCCGCGAACTCGGCGTCGCGTTCGGACGTGGCGGCGTTGCGGGCGTTGAAGAAGACGTCCTGGGCGGCCTTGAACCGCTGCCAGAGGGCCTCGTCGGTGTCGCGGGGCGCGCGACCGGCCGCCTTCCACTCACCCAGCAACTCGCGGAACTTGGCCGAGGTGGGGCCCCAGTCGGTCGACGACGACAGTTCTTCGGCGCGGGCGATCAGCGCTTCCTTGCGTTCCTTCGCCCCGGCGCGCTCGCGGTCGAGTTCGGCGAAGTGGGCACCTCGGCGGCGGTTGAAGGCATCGCGGGCCTTCGCGTAGCGCTTCCACAGGGCGTCATCGGTCTTGCGATCGATGCCCTTGATGGTCTTCCACTCGTCGAGGATCTCGCGGAGCCGGTCGCCGGCGCCCTTCCAGTTGGTGGCCTCGGCACCGATCTGCTCGGCCTCGGCGGCGAGGGTCTCCTTGCGTGCGATGGCGGTGGCGCGGGTCTTCTCGCGCTCCGCGCGCAGCGACTCGGCGACCTCGTCGGCGGAACCGACGATGGCCTCGAGTCGACGCTGCAGGGCGGCGACATCCCCGATGACGTGGGCGTTCGGCAGATCGTCGAGCAGGTGCTTGGCGGCGGCCTGGGCCTTGCGCGGGTCGCCGGAGCGTGCGCTGAGACGTTCCTCGAGGATCTCGACCTCGGTCGCGAGGTCGTCGAAGCGGCGGGCGAAGTGGGCGAGCCCCTCTTCGACGGTGCCGGCCTGCCACTGGCCGATCTCGCGTTCGCCGTCGGCGGTCTTGAGCCACACCACACCCGAGGAGTCGATGCGACCGAATCGGTGCGGGTCGCCGGCACTGATGTGCGTGATGACGGGTTCGTGCGGTCCCGGTCGTGGGCCGGGCTTGGGGCGCGGACCGGGTTTGGGGCCGGGTGTGGGGACCGGAGTGCTCGTCTGCGGCGCCTCGGTGGCCGTGGAGGGGTCGGTCGGGTGGGTCATCTGCACATGTCCTGCCGCTCAGTGGTGCCGCGCGTCACGGCTGCCGGTCGCTGGGTCGGTTCTCGCGGGGCATCGTAACGCCCCGGCGACAGCCGACAGTACGGATCCATTCAAGCAGTTCAGGCGCGTGTGTGTGGCGTGCGCGGCGACTTACCGGAATCCGTGTCGGGGTTCGGGCGTCGGTCGCGATGTCTGGTTCGACTAGCGTCGTGGTGTGCTTGCGGCCGTCGTCTTCGTACCGAGTGCCCCGTTGCTGGTACCCGAACTGGCCGGTCCGTCGGCGTTCGACACCGAACCCGTGCGGTCGGCGGTGCGGGATGCCCTCGCCGATACGGCGTCGAGCGGGATCGATCGCTGGGTCGTTCTCGGCGCCTCCGACGACCCGGTGACCGGCCAGGTGGAAGAGTCGGGGTCGGGTAGTTTCGCCCGGTTCGGGGTGGATGTCCGGGTGAGCGTGAGCGATCGGACCGGCCCCCGGATGAGTCTGTCCGCCCTGATCGGGGCCTGGTTGCGGGAGTGGGCGTCGCTGGGGCCGACGAGCATGTGGATCGTCGGCCGGGAGACCTCGCCCGCCGAGTGCGCGGTTCTCGGCGCCGATCTCGGCGCACGGCTGGAGGAGTCCCCGGAGCGGATCGGACTCCTCGTCGTCGGCGACGGCTCGACCGCGTTGACCCCCAAGGCACCGGGCGGTGGCCGACGGGACTCCGCGGTCGCGCTCAACGAGTCGATCGTCGCGGCCATCGGGGCCGCCGACATGCGGGCGCTCGCAGCCCTGCGACCCGAATCCTGCGATACGGAGGGGATCGGCGGCCGGGTCGCGTGGCAGGTCGCCGCCGCCGCGGTGGAGAGCTGCGGTTCGGGCGTCGTGCCGAAGACGAGCTACGCCGACGCCCCGTTCGGGGTCGGGTACGTCGTCGCCGCGTGGACCGTTTCCGGTGACCGGTCATGAGCGACCAGCCGGCACTGCGGCCGATCATGGTCGTCGGCCCGACCGCGTGCGGGAAATCCGACCTCGCCCTCGACCTCGCCGAGCGTCTGGGCGGGGAGATCGTGAACATCGACGCCATGCAGCAGTACCGCGGCATGGACATCGGGACCGCCAAGGTGCCGCTCGACGAACGCCGCGGCATACCGCATCACCAGATCGATGTCCTCGACGTGACCGAGGTGGCCACCGTCGCCCGATACCAGCAGGCCGCGACCGCGGACGTGGAGCGACTCCTCGACGCCGGTCGTGTCCCGGTGATCGTCGGCGGCTCGATGATGTACATCCAGGGGCTGCTCGACAACTGGCAGTTCCCGGCGACCGATCCCGAGGTCCGCGGCCGGTACGAGGAGATGCTCGCCGAACGCGGGGTCGCCGAGATGCACCGGCTGCTCGCCTCGGTCGATCCCGCTGCTGCCGCAACGATTCTCGACACCGACGGCCGGCGGATCGTCCGCGCGTTGGAGGTCGTCGAACTGACCGGGCAGCCCTTCGCGGCGTCGCAGCCGACGATCGGCGAACCCCGGTGGGGAACCGTGATCCTCGCGCTCGACCGGGAGACGGCCGAACTCGACGACCGGATCGCGCGGCGTACCCGGCTGATGTTCTCCACCGGTCTGGTCGACGAGGTCGAGGGCCTGTGCGCGGCCGGACTGCGGGAGGGCCGCACGGCCTCGCAGGCGATCGGCTACAAGCAGGTGCTCGCCGCCCTCGACGGCGAATACGACATGGCCCAGGCCGAGGAACTCACCTTCGTCGGCACCCGCCGGTATGTGCGCAGACAGCGGTCGTGGTTCCGCCGCGATCACCGTGCCGTTTGGCTCGACGCCGCCGCCCCCGACCTCGCCGACCGAGCCCTCGAGGCCGCCGCCGTGTGATCCACGCACCGAGAAGTAGTCTGGTGCGCGTGAGTTCCAACCCAACCGGTCTGCGCTTCGTCAAGGGTCACGGCACCGAGAACGACTTCGTCGTGCTCGCCGACCCGGCCGCCGAGCTGTCACTCGACGCCGAGATGGTCGCGGCACTGTGCGACCGGCAGCGGGGCATCGGGGCGGACGGTCTGCTGCGCGTGGCGCGCACGGGTGCGCTCGTCGAACGCGGTGTTATCGACGCCCTGCCCGACGGCGTTGCGGCCGACGACTGGTTCATGGACTACCGCAACGGCGACGGCTCGATCGCCGAGATGTGCGGCAACGGTGTCCGGGTCTTCGCCCACTTCGTCCGCGCGACCGGACTCGCCGACACGGACACCTTCACGGTGGGCTCGCGCGCCGGAGCCCGGCCGGTGATCATCCACTCCTTCGACGATGTGCACGCCGAGGTGACCGTGGAGATGGGCATCGCCCGTCTCGACGGCACCTCTGTCGTGCGCATCGGCGACGACATCTACCCGGGTGCCAAGGTCGACGTGGGCAACCCGCACCTGGCGTGTGTGGTGGCCGATCTCACCGCCGAGGCCCTCGCGGCCGTCGATTTCACCGCCGGTGTGGTCATCGAGGCCGACGACTTCCCGAACGGGGCCAACGTCGAACTGTTGACCCCGCCGGTCGAGGACGTCGACGGTCGTCTGTACGCGCGGATGCGGGTCTTCGAACGCGGCGTCGGCGAGACCCGCAGCTGCGGAACAGGCCTGGTCGCGGCCACGCGCGCGGCTCTCGACGCGCGCGGACAGGACGCCGGTGAGCTGCGCATCGGCATCCCGGGCGGGGAGGTCACGGTGACCATCCGGACCGACGGCTCGACCCTGCGCGGCCCGTCGATGCTGGTCGCCGACGGCGTCCTGCGACCCGGCTGGGGCCGCTGAGCCGATAATCACGTGCTCAGCACGGCCGTGGCGTGAGACCATGGATCCCGTATGACCGAATCATCAGCACAGATCCTGTCCGACGCGGACCTCGACGATCGCTCCGGTGACCTCCACCGCGACGACGATCCGACCGTCGGCGAACTCCAACTCTCCGAGCGTGCGTCACTTCAGCGCGTCGCCGGACTCTCCACCGAACTCACCGACGTCACCGAGGTCGAGTACCGGCAGCTCCGCCTCGAGAAGGTGGTTCTCGTCGGTGTCTGGACCGAGGGCAGCGCCGCCTCGGCCGAGGCCAACATGGCCGAGCTCGCCGCGCTGGCCGAGACCGCTGGTTCGCAGGTCCTCGACGCGCTGATCCAGCGCCGTTCCAAACCGGACTCGGCCACCTACATCGGTAGCGGCAAGGCCGAGGAACTCCGCGAGATCGTCCTGGCAACCGGGGCCGACACCGTCATCTGCGACGGTGAGCTCACGCCCGCCCAGCTGACCGCGCTGGAGAAGGTCGTCAAGGTCAAGGTGATCGACCGGACCGCACTCATCCTCGACATCTTCGCCCAGCACGCCACGTCCCGTGAGGGCAAGGCACAGGTCTCGCTCGCGCAGATGGAGTACATGCTCCCGCGTCTGCGCGGTTGGGGTGAATCGATGTCCCGGCAGGCCGGTGGCCGCGCCGGCAGCAACGGCGGTGTGGGTCTGCGTGGTCCCGGTGAGACCAAGATCGAGACCGACCGCCGGCGCATCCGTGAGCGGATGGCCAAGCTGCGCCGCGAGATCCGCGACATGAAGAAGGCGCGCACCACCAAGCGGGCCGCCCGCAACCGTTCGGCGATCCCGTCGATCACCGTCGCTGGCTACACCAACGCCGGCAAGTCGAGTCTGGTCAACGCCATGACCGGCGCGGGTGTCCTGGTGCAGGACGCGCTGTTCGCGACCCTCGACCCGACGACGCGACGGGCCACGCTCGACGACGGGCGGGCCGTGGTCTTCACCGACACCGTCGGTTTCGTGCGGCACCTGCCCACGCAGCTCGTCGAGGCGTTCCGGTCGACGCTGGAAGAGGTGGTCGACGCCGATCTGCTCCTGCACGTGGTCGACGGATCGGATCCGTTCCCGATGGAACAGATCTCGGCGGTGCGTCAGGTCATCAGCGAGATCGTCGCCGAGGAGAAGGCGGAGGCGCCGCCGGAACTGCTGGTGATCAACAAGATCGACGCGATCGACGGCAACCGGCTCACCGAACTGCGCGGCGCGGTAGGTGCCGACGCGGTGTTCGTCTCGGCGCGTACCGGCGAGGGACTGCCCGAGCTGTTCGACCGCGTACGTGAATTCGTGGGCCGCGAGGACGTCGAGCTCACCATCGAGGTGCCGTTCTCCCGCGGCGACATCGTCTCCCGGATCCACAGCGAGGGCGAGGTCCTCACCTCCGAGCACACCGAGTCGGGTACGACGATGAAGGTCCGCGTCCCGGCCGCTTTCGCGGGCGAGATCGCGGACCTCACGGTCTAGATCCGGTCAGTCGGCGTCCGGATCAGTCGGCGTCCAAGTCGGTCTCGACGAGGGTGACGATCTTGTCGAGGGCCGCCTGGTCCTCGGCGGTCACGACGACTTTGGTGCCCTTTTCGGCGCCGAGCGTCATGATCATCAGTGCGGAACCGGCGTCGACCGGGTCACCGCCCTCGAGTCCGAGGGTCACGGTGCTGCCGGTGTCGGCGACGGCCTCGGCGATGATCGTGGCCGGGCGGGCGTGCAGGCCGACGGCCGATCCGACGGTGGCGGTGGTGCTGGGCATGGTGCCTCCTGTATTGCTGATTGCTTGTCTGATGGTTGTTCGTCGGTGTGTGGGTGTTCGGCGGGGTCCGGACTTCAGGCTGCCACGACCTCGAGATCGGCCGCGGCCATCTCGCGGGTCCGGCCGAACTGCTTCGCCGCGATCACCACGACCGCGCTCAGGACGGTGCCGGCCAGCAAAGCCACGAGGAACAGCACCCAGTTGTTCATGGCGAAGAAGACGAAGATGCCGCCGTGCGGGGCGCGGAGCTCGACACCGAACGCCATGATCAGCGCGCCGGACAGGGCGCCGCCGGCCATCATCGACGGGATGACGCGGAACGGGTCGGCCGCCGCGAACGGGATGGCGCCCTCGGAGATGAACGACGCGCCGAGAAGCCAGGCGGCCTTGCCGTTCTCGCGTTCGGGCTCGGTGAACAGGCCGGGACGCAGGACTGTCGCGAGCGCCAGGGCGAGTGGCGGGACCATGCCGGCGCACATGACCGCGGCCATGATCTGGAACTGGGCGGGACCCGCCGTCGCGGCGTCGGCGATACCGGCGGTGGCGAACAGGTAGGCGGTCTTGTTGACCGGGCCGCCGAGGTCGAAGCACATCATCAGGCCGAGCACGATGCCCAGGACGACGGCCGATCCGCCGGACATGCTCTCGAGCCCGGAGTTCATCTGCTCGGTCAGCCAGGCGAGCGGCTTGCCGAGAACCAGGTAGAGCAGGCCGCCGACGATCAGGCTGCCGAACAACGGGATGACCACGACCGGCATCAGGCCACGGGCCCACTGCGGAACCGGGAGCCGCGAGATCCACAGGCACGCGGCGCCGGCGATCAGGCCGCCGATGAGTGCGCCGATGAAGCTCGCGCCGACGGCAAGGGACACGATGCCCGCGACGAAACCGGGTGCGATGCCGGGACGGTCGGCGATCGCGAACGAGATGTATCCGGCGAGGACCGGGACGGCGAGTCCCATCACCCCCGACCCGATCGCGAAACTCACCGCGCCGAGGTACTGGAGCAGACCCCCGGAGGGGAGATCCCAGAGGCTGTTGTTCAGGGCGATGAAGGCGGCGTCGTTGAGGGAACCCCCGGCATCGAGGGTGCTGTTGGCGATCTCGTAACCCGCGAGCAGGAAGCCCAGCGCGATGAGCAGACCGCCCGCCGCGACGAACGGGATCATGTAGCTGACACCGGTCATGAGTGCCTGCCGGGTCCGACCGGCCAGTCCGAGACCCGACGACGATCCGGACGCGGCGGCGTCGGTGCCACCGTCGTCGGTCACCCGGGGCGCTTCCGGATTCTGTGCGGCGGCAACGGCTTCGGCGATCATCGTGTCGGGTTCGTTGATGGCCCGTTTGACGCCCGAGGCGATCACCGGCTTGCCGTGGAAGCGGCCCTTGCCCTTCACCCCGATGTCGGTCGCGAAGATGACCGCGTCGGCGGACGCGATGACGTCGGGATCGAACGGTGTGGTGGCCGAGGAGCCCTGTGTCTCCACCGCGAAGTCGACGCCGGCACGCTCGGCGGCGTACTTCAGCGCGTCCGCGGCCATGTAGGTGTGCGCGATCCCGGTGGGGCAGGCGGTGATCGCGAGGACGCGCGGCCGGCCCTCGGCAGGTTTTTCGGCGGGCGTCTCGGAGTCGGCCGGGGTTGCCGTCGCCGGAGCCGCCGGGGGAGTGGCTTCCTTCTTGGCGTCGGGGTCGATCGCCTCGGTGACCAGTTCGATGACGCGGTCGTCGGTCTCGGCCTCGCGGAGGGCCGCAACGAAGTCGGGGCGGACCAGCGAACGCGCCAGTGAACTCAGCAGTTTCATGTGCGCGGCGGCACCGCCCTCGGGGGCGGCGATGAGGAAGACGAGATCGGCCGGACCGTCGGGTGCGCCGAAGTCGACCTTGCGGGACAGGCGCGCCATGGCCAGGCTCGCCGACGTCACCGACGCGGTGCGCGCGTGCGGGATCGCGATGCCGCCGGGAAGTCCGGTGGCGGACTTGGCCTCCCGCTCGAGTGCCGCGCGGGCCAGGTCGGCGGGATCGGTGGTCCGTCCGGCCGCGGCCAGAGCATCGGCGAGGGTGGTGATGACGGCGGCGGGGTCGGCGCCGGCGTCGACGTCGAGACTCACCGTCTGTGCGGTGATGATCTGCTCGGTCATGGGATGTCCTTCGGCAATGGAGGGTTGGTGTGGTGCGGGTTCTGCTGGGGTGGGATCGGGGTCAACTCATCGGCCGGCCCCGGATAGTTCCGTGACCGTGACCCCGGCCAGGTCGAGGTGATCGGGGGTGGGGGAGGCAGTGCCGGCCAGCGCGGCGGCCGCCGATCCGTAGGCGACGGCCGACCGGAGACATTCCGGCGCCGACGCACCACGCGTCCGGGCGATGAGGAAACCGGCCAGGGACGAGTCCCCTGCGCCGACGGTGCTACGCGGGACGATCGGTGGTGGGGTCGCGCACCAGGTGCCAGTCGGGCTCACAAGGACGGCGCCCCGTGCGCCGAGGGTGGCCAGCACGCTGCCGCCGATCTGCTCCACGAGGGCCTGTGACGCGGTCACCACCGGGCGGAGATCGTTGCGGGACAGGGAATCACGAAGCTCGGCGGCGTCGGCGCCGGTGAGTTCGGCCAGTTCGTCCTCATTGGGTTTGATCAGGTCGACACGCCCGGCCGCGGCGGCGCGCAACGGTGCTCCCGAGGTGTCCACGGCCACGCGGCATCCGGCGGTGACCAGCGCGTCGGCGACGGGCCGGTACCAGTCGTCCGGCACTCCGGGCGGCAGCGATCCGCACAGCGTGACCCAGTCCGCGCCGTTCGCGTGGGTTCGGATCAGAGCGGACAGCGACTCGAGCTGAGCTGCGGTGAGGGTCACGCCCGGGGCGTTGATCTTCGTGGTGGTGCCGTCGGATTCGGCGATGGTGACGTTGGAACGGACCTCGCCGTCGACGGGGACGGCGTCGTAGGGGAGCCCGAGGCCGTCGAGCGCGGCGAGCAGGGGGTCGCCGGCGCGAGCGGGCAGCAGGGCACGGGTCGGGAGTCCGGCGGCGGCGACGGTGCGGGCGACGTTGACGCCCTTGCCACCCGGTTCGGCGCGGACGACGCCGGCCCGCTGGACCTCGCCGCGTCGCAGCGGGGTGGCGAGTTCGAGGGTCCGGTCGACACTCGGATTGGCGGTGACGGTGAGGATCACGCGATCACGACCTCGACGCCGCGGGCCGACAGTGCGGCGGAGAACTCCGGATCGATGCCGGAGTCGGTGATGAGGACGTCGATGTCGTCGACGCCGGCGAAACCGGACAGCTCCTCGCGCTCCATCTTCGAACTGTCGGCGAGGACGACGACGCGTCGGGCCGCGGCGACCATCGCCGCCTTCACCGCCGCCTCGTCGGGGTCGGGGGTGGACAGTCCGTGTGCCTCGCTCAGTCCGTTGGTGCCGATGAATGCGGTCGTCACGCGGAGTCGTCCCAGCGCGGCGACCGTCTCGGCGCCGACCGTCGCCTGGGTGAGCCCGCGGACGCGACCGCCGAGGGCGTGGAGACCGTCGGCGTGGTGTCCGGCGAGCAGTCCGGCGATCGGGAGGCTGTTGGTGATCACGGTGAGATCGCGGTCGCGCGGCATGGCGTCGGCGGCCCGGAAGGTGGTGGTACCGGCGTCGAAGAGCACAGATCCGCCGTCGGGCGGGAGGAAGCTGAGGGCGGCACGGCCGATGGCCGCCTTCTCCTCGGTTTGTTCCGTCTCGCGCTCGGCGATGCCGAGTTCGCCGATCACGCGCAGGACCTCGGGGCGGACGGCGCCGCCGTGGACGCGCTGCAGGTGCCCGGCGCGTTCGAGGACCGCGAGGTCGCGGCGGACGGTCTCGCTGGTCACGTCGAACTTCGCGGCGAGCTCGGCGACCGAGGCGCGTCCTGCGACGCGTACCTCCTCGGTGATGGCCTGCTGTCTCTCCTCGGCGTACACACCGGCTCCGTTCTGATCGTTCCGCGCATGTGATGTTCTCCGGGAATGTGGGAACATGTGGCTTTGCGTGTTGTAGTAACTGTGTTTACGCCTGTTTGTGTTGACAAGTCAAGAAGAATTTGTAACCGTGGTCACATGACGCAGATTCTGACGGGGACGCCGGTTGTCGGTGGTGTGGCCCATGGGCCCGCACTCTGGCCAGGACGCCGTCCCGACCATTCCGCGGAGGCCCTCGGCGCCGGTGTCGAGGTCGCCGAGGACAAGCGCGCCGACGAGGCCCAGCGGTTCACCGCCGCAGCGGCTGCCGTCGCCGCGCGCCTGCGTGAGCGGGCCTCGCAGAACACCGGCGTCGCCGCCGAGGTGCTCACCGCCACCGCCGGACTCGCGGAGGACCGCGGTTGGATCGGTGCGGCGTCGGGACTGATCGCCAAGGGTGCCTCGGCGCCATCGGCGGCCGTCGCCGCCACCGAGCAGTTCGCCGCGGTGTTCACCAAGCTCGGCGGGCTGATGGCCGAGCGCGTCACCGATCTCAACGACGTTCGCGACCGCGTGCTCGCCGAGCTCCTGGGCCTGCCCGAACCCGGTGTGCCGACGCCGGACGTGCCGTCGATCCTCCTGGCCGACGACCTCGCGCCCGCCGACACCGCGGGACTCGATCCCGCGACCACGATCGCGCTCGTGACGCGACTGGGCGGGCCCACCAGCCACACCGCGATCATCGCCCGCCAGCTCGGTATCCCCTGCGTCGTCGCAGTGTCCGGACTCGACGAGATCGGTTCCGGCACAGCGGTACTCGTCGACGGCGCCACCGGCGAGATCGTCGTCGAGCCCGACGACGCCGCCGCCCGCGCACGGGTCGAAGAGTACGCGCGCCATGCCGCCCGCGTGGCCGACTGGTCCGGCCCGGGTCGTACCGCCGACGGCGTGGAGGTGGCGATCCTGGCCAACGTCGCCGACGGGTCGTCGGCCCGTGCGGCCACCGATCATCCGGTGGAGGGCGTGGGACTGTTCCGAACCGAACTGGCCTTCCTCGAACGCGCCGACGAACCGTCGGTCGAGGAGCAGGCGGACATCTATCGCGCGGTCCTCGACGCCTTCGGGGGCCGCAAGGTCGTCATCCGCACCCTCGATGCCGGCTCGGACAAGCCGCTGCGCTTTGTGAACCAGCCCGAGGAGGCCAACCCGGCGCTCGGTGTGCGCGGCGACCGGATCGCCTTGGCGCACCCGGAGATCCGTGAACACCAGCTCGACGCGATCGCGCGCGCCGCCGAGGGTTCCGAGTCGAGTCCCTGGGTCATGGCGCCGATGATCGCGTCACCGGCCGAGGCGGCGGCGTTCGCCGCGCAGGTGCGCAAGCGCGGACTGGTGGCCGGTGTGATGATCGAGGTCCCCGCCGCGGCGATCCTCGCCCCGGCGATCCTGGCCGAGGTGGACTTCGTCTCGATCGGCACCAACGACCTCACGCAGTACACGATGGCCGCCGACCGGATGTCCGCCGACCTCGCATCGCTGACCGATCCGTGGCAGCCGGCCGTCCTGCACCTCATCGCGACGGTCGCGCGGGCCGGACGCGAGCAGGGCAAACCGGTGGGCGTCTGCGGCGAGGCCGCAGCAGATCCCTACCTTGCCTGCGTACTCGTCGGGCTCGGGGTCACCTCGCTGTCGAGCGCTCCCGTCGCGGCTGCCGCGGTCGGGGCGCAGCTCGGCGGGGTCACCCTGGCCACCTGCGAGAACGCGGCGGCAGCCGCGCTGGCCACCGCCGATCCGGCTGCGGCTCGCGCGGCTGCCGCCGCGGTACTCGAGAGTGACGAGGTCAGATCCGCCGCATCACGGTGACGACCTTGCCGAGGATGACGGCCTCGTCGCCCGGGATCGGGTCGAACAACTCGTTGTGCGGCATCAGCCAGACGTGACCCTTCTGGCGTTTGAAGGTCTTCACCGTGGCCTCGCCGTCGATCATGGCGGCCACGATGTCGCCGTTGTCGGCCACGTTCTGCTGGCGGACGACCACCCAGTCGCCGTCGCAGATCGCCGCGTCGATCATCGACTCGCCGACCACCTTCAGCAGGAACAGCGAGCCCTCACCCACGAGTTCGCGGGGGAGCGGGAAGACGTCCTCGACGGCTTCCTCGGCGAGGATCGGGCCGCCTGCGGCGATCCGGCCGAGCACCGGCACGAAGGTGGGCTCGGGTAGCGCGCTGCCGTCCGGCGAGGTGGGCGTCGGCGGCTCGCTCGGCGCGATGTTGACCGCCCGCGGACGGTTCGCATCGCGCTTCAGGAGGCCCTTGCGCTCGAGTGTCCGCAGCTGATGGGCAACGGATGAGGTCGAGGTGAGACCCACCTCGTCACCGATCTCGCGGATGCTCGGCGGGTAACCGCGCTCGCGCACGGATTTGCGGATCACCTCGAGAACTCCGCGCTGCCGCGGCGTCAGCGAGGCCTCGGCCGCCGCCATGTCTGCCGGGGTGACGGGCTCGTCGGCGCCCCGCGCTCCGGTGCGCTTACCGCCGTCATCGCTCATGATCGGGTTCCTCTCGATTTCCGAACGTGCTGGTAGATCGCTTCTCTTCTCGACGAGCGTAGCCGAGATCGCCGACCGCATCAAACATTTGTTCGACGTGTTGCGAGACAATTGTCGGAGTGCCGTGCTACAAATCGAACATCAGTTCATCGAACAGATGATCGACACTCGAACAGTTCGAACACGGACGACGCGGTCCGCACGAACACGGTTCGACCGGAAACACGGAGGGCACCATGCGCACCGCCACTCTCATCGACCCCGTCCACTTCGACGATGTTCATGGCGACGTCCTGCAGCGCCCGATGCGCCGCGGCGACGGGCGCCGTCCCGTCGACGGGCGCCGTCCCGTCGACGGTCGCCCGGTACCGGAGTCTGCGGTCCGGGTCCGCCGGATCGCCTCCACGCAGTGCGCCTCGCCGGTCGGTCTGCGCGGTCGTGGACCGGTCGTGCCGGCCTCGCGTCCCGCGCAGACCGCCCCCTCGGCGGTCATCCGCCGGCGCCGGCGCACGGCGACGGCCATCCTCGCCGGCGTCGGACTCGCGCTGGCCGTCTGGGTCATCGCGGTCGTCGGCCAGAACTATGCCGCCACGGTCACGCCGTCCTCGGTCGGCACCGAGGTCGTGCATGTGCGCTCGGGTGACTCGCTGAGCACCATCGCATCTCGTGTCGCCCCCGAGATGCCCCGTGAGGCAGTTGTCGACGAGATCGTCCAGCTGAACGACCTCCCGTCGAGCGGCCTGCGCGTCGGCCAGCCGCTCCTCGCCCCCCGGTACCACTGAACGCGGGCGGTATCCTCGATGTCACAGGGACCGGCCGACTACCGGCCTGGCATGCGGCCCGGCTGCATCAGAGTGTCCCGTGACCTGCGTGAGGATACGATGCGCTGCCCCTTCTGCAAGAACGACGACACCAAGGTCATCGACTCGCGTGTCGCTGATGAGGGGCAGGCCATCCGGCGCCGCCGCTCCTGCGTGGAGTGTGGGCGACGCTTCTCGACCGTGGAGAGCGCAGTGCTCGCGGTGGTCAAACGCAACGGTGTCACCGAACCGTTCAGTCGCGAGAAGGTGATGAGGGGCGTCCGGCGCGCATGCCAGGGACGCCACGTCGCCGAGGACGCGCTGGCCCAGCTGGCCCAGCAGGTCGAGGACACGGTGCGTGCCAGTGGATCGGCCGAGATCCCCAGCAACGAGGTCGGACTCGCGATCCTCAAGCCGCTGCGCGACCTCGACGAGGTCGCCTACCTGCGCTTCGCGTCGGTGTATCGCTCGTTCGACTCCGTCGAGGACTTCCAGCGCGAGATCGACGATCTGCGTTCGGCGTCGTCCGAGTCCGGCAAGGCCTCAGCCGAGTCGGTCCAGAGTTCGTAGGACCCGCTTCTCCGACACCGGGTACGCGGTGCCGAGTCGTTCGGCGAACAATCCCACCCGCAGTTCCTCGACAAGCCACTGAGCCTCGTCGTTGACGTAGGCCTTCCGGTGCTCGGGGACCTGCGTCAGTCGCTGGGCCCACCGCTCGGTCACCCGGTCGACGACGGCCACTCCGGCCTGGTCCCGGGCCGCGGATGCGGGCAGTGCCGTCAACCGGGCTTCGGCCGCCGCGAGATAGCGCGGCACGTTCTCCAGATGTCGTCGTGCGGTGGCGGCGATGAAGCCGTCGAAGACGAGATTGTCGAGTTGTTCGGCGACGTCGTCGGCTGCGAGCGAACCGGCATGACGGTCGATCGCGGCGCGCACCGGCGCCACCCAGCCGAGGGATTCGACGGCGAGAGAGAAGTATTCGGGTGCCGCTTCGGAGATCCGTGGCCGCAGTTTCTCCGTGAGTGCGCGGAACGCCTCGGGTGAGCGCACCGCGGACAGCGTGCCGGCGTCGAGGCCGGCCACCACATCGCGGATGGCGCGGCGTGTGCAGTCGGCCAGCAGCGCATCGAGGTCCGGGTAGGGGCTCTGACTCAACGCGAGTCGGCCGGCGGCGCCGAGAGAGCTCGCCACACGTCGGTGCAGGGGAGGGATCGCGAGGTCGAGCAGCGCGACGATCCCTCTCTCCGCCAACCGATCACGGGTCTGCTCCGACGCGGCATCGATCACGACCACCCCGCGGGTCCGCCCGGCCTCGTCGGTGATCGCGTCGATCGTGGGGTAGCGGGTGAGGCGTTGTCCGGCGATGTCGACGGTCCGCTGTGCGGCGAGGGTGCCGATACCCTCGTCGGTCCAGGCGCTATACAGGGTGCGCTTCACCGTCTTTGTCGCGGCGCGTGTGCCCACACGCTGGAGTTCGGCGATGGAATCGGCTCGCGCGGTGATGTTCCCGGTGTCGTCGACCACGGCGAAATGCATCTTGAGGTGGGCCGGAATTCGGTCGACGTCGAAATCGGCTGCGGTGACCGTCATCTGTGTGATCGTGGTGAGCTCACGCGCGAGCCCGACAGTGAGCGGTTCGCTGCGCGGTGTCAGACGCGCCAGGGCCAGTTCGGCGAAACGCTGCGCCGGGGACATGGACTTGCGCAACCGCTTGGGCAGCGACTTCACCAGGGCGGTGGCCAGTTCCGTCCGCATGCCGGGCACCGACCAGTCGAATCCCGCCGGGCGCACGTGGGGGAGCAGTGCGCGCGGGATGATCACGGTGACACCGTCATCGGGTGCGCCGGGTTCGAACCGGTAGCGGAGTTCGAGTCGGGTATCGCC
The DNA here is from genome assembly GCF_023218005.1 of Gordonia sp. C13. Classification (NCBI taxonomy): domain Bacteria; kingdom Bacillati; phylum Actinomycetota; class Actinomycetes; order Mycobacteriales; family Gordoniaceae; genus Gordonia; species Gordonia sp. C13. Next base: position 290,891 of record NZ_JALPSY010000001.1, on the reverse strand, counting down.
CTGTTGCCAGGCGCCCGGGTAGTCGGTGGGCGCGGCCTCGGTGCTCGCCGCGACGTCCTCGGGCTTGAGGTCGAGCAGAGCCGCGTCGGCGCGTCGGGCCTTCTTCCACCACGTGTCGAAGTGCCGTGCGGAGGTGACCTCGGCGCCCACCCGCTTGTCGTAGAACTCGAACAGCTGATCCTCGGTGATCACCAGTCCGCGTGTGCGCATGCGGTTCTCGACGTCGGAGGCGGCTTCGAGCAGAGCGCGGTTGCGTTCGAAGAACGGGTGTTGGGTACGCCAGTCGCCCTCGATCAGGGCATGGCGGATGAACAGTTCGCGGGAGACGACCGGATCGATGGGGCCGTAGTCGACGCGGCGTTTCGCGACGAGGGTGACGCCGTACAGCGTCACCCGTTCGTAGGCCATCGCGGCACCGCGTTTGGACGACCAGTGCGGCTCGCTGTACGTACGCTTCACCAGAACGCCGGCCAGTTTCTCCGCCCACAACGGATCGATGCCGGCGACGGTGTGCGCGAACAGGCGGGAGGTCTCGAGGACCTCCGCGGCCATGATGAAGGGCGGCGGCTTCTTGGCGAGCGGTGACGCCGGGAAGATCATCAGCGTCGTGTTGCGTGCCCCGGTGAACTCGCGGCCCTCGGTGTTGCGCGCCGCGATGTTGGACAGCAGACCCGAGAGGATCGCGCGGTGGACGGCGTCGGCGTCGACCTCGGGAAGGTCGGAACCGGCAGGACTCACCGGCCAGTCCAGGTCCTTGACGATCTCGGTGAGCTGGCGATGCAGGTCCCGCCATTCCCGGATGCGCAGGAAGTGCAGGAACTCCCGTTCGCACATCCGTCGGAACTTGCTGCTGGACAACTCCTTCCGCTGCTCCTCGAGGTAGCGCCACAGCTCGACGTAGGACAGGAAGTCCGACTGCGGCACGACGAAGCGACGATGCGAGGCGTCTGCGGCCTCGCGGTGTTCGGCCGGACGTTCGCGGGGATCGGGCAGGGACATCGCGGAGGCGATGACGAGCAGGTGGTCGAGGCAGCCGAGTTCGCGGCCGGCGATGAGCATCCGGGCGATCCGCGGATCGACGGGGATGCGGGACATGGACCGACCGACGGGGGTGAGGCGCGGCGGGCCGCCCTCACGGCTCACGGTGATCGCACCGAGTTCGGTCAGTACGCCCATGCCGTCGCGGATCGCGCGTTCGTCGGGCGGCTGCACGAACGGGAAGTCCGCGATCTCACCGAGTTTCAGCGAGGTCATCTGGAGGATGACGGCGGCGAGGTTGGTGCGCAGGATCTCCGGGTCGGTGAAAGCGGGACGGGCGTCGAAGTCGTTCTCGCTGTAGAGCCGGATGCACACGCCGGGGGCGACGCGACCGCATCGGCCGGCGCGCTGGCGGGCGCTGGCCTGCGAGACAGGTTCGATGGGAAGGCGGTTGACCTTGGTGCGGGTCGAGTATCGGCTGATGCGGGCGGTGCCGGTGTCGATGACGTAGCGGATGCCGGGCACCGTGACCGAGGTCTCGGCGACGTTGGTGGCCAGTACGATCCGGCGACCGTTCGACGGGGCGAAAACCTTCTGCTGGTCGGCGATCGACAACCGTGCGAACAGCGGAACGATCTCCGCGCCGCCGTTCCGGCCGGTTCCGGTCCGGCGCTTCAACGCATCCGCTGTCTCGCGGATGTCGCGTTCGGTGGGGAGGAAAACGAGGATGTCGCCGCGGCCGCCGGCCCACAGCTCGTCGATCGCGGCGTCGATGCCCTGGATCTGGTCGAGGTCGGCGTGCTCGCCGCCACCGGCGTCGTCGCCGCTGTCCGGCCGTTCCTGGAGACTCAGCGGCCGGTAACGGATCTCGACGGGGTAGGTACGACCGGACACCTCGATGACCGGGACCGACGTCTCGGGCGTGCTGAAATGCCGCGCGAAACGGGCGGGTTCGATCGTCGCCGAGGTGATGATCACCTTCAGGTCCGGTCGTTGCGGCAGCAGTCGACGCAGGTACCCGAGGATGAAATCGATGTTGAGGCTGCGCTCATGGGCCTCGTCGATGATGAGGGTGTCGTAGCGGCGCAGCATCGGATCGGTGGCGATCTCGCGGAGCAGGATGCCGTCGGTCATCACGCGGATCAGCGTGTCCGCGCCCGAACGGTCGGTGAACCGGACCGAATAACCGACCGCGTCACCGAGTTCGGTCTCGGTCTCGTCGGCGATGCGCTTGGCCACCGAGCTGGCCGCGATGCGCCGCGGCTGGGTGTGGCCGATCGTGCCGCGGATACCGCGGCCGAGTTCGAGGCAGATCTTCGGCAGCTGCGTGGTCTTGCCGGAACCGGTCTCACCGGCGACCACCACGACCTGGTGGTCCCGGATCGCGTCGGCGATCTCCTCGCGGGCGGCCGAGACGGGGAGTTCGTCGGGGAAGCGCAGCACCGGCACGGTGGCCCGGCGACGGTCGAGGCGGCTCCGGGCCTTCTCGACGTCCGCGACGACTTGTTGCCATCTGCGCGGGTCGGGGGTGCGGCCCAGTCTGTCGATGCGGCGGCGCAGACGGTGGGCGTCGAGGATCGCGACCTCGTCGACCGAACGCAGCAGTTCGGTACGGGAGATGCCGGGCTGAGGATCTCGCGGGGCTGGATCTGGGGACTCGACCGACATGATGACTCCAGGATATGGGTCGATGCGGGGAGCGCTCACCTCGCCCGGCATCATGGTGGGCATGTCTGAAACTTCTGGTGCTCTGTGGCACGGCTTCGCCGACATGGGTGCGGTGACCGCGAGTGGACCCTTCGTCGTGACCAAGGGCGAGGGGACCCGTATCTGGGACCGCGACGGCAAGGAATACATCGACGCGACCGCCGGTCTCTGGTTCACCAACGTGGGCCACGGCCGCACCGAGATCGCCGACGCGGTGTCGCGTCAGCTGGGCACGATCGCGCACTACTCGAACTTCGGTGACATCGCGAGCGACGTCACGCTGCAGCTCGCCGACGAGCTGGCCGCGATCGCGCCGGTGCCCGGGTCGAAGATCTTCTTCACCTCGGGCGGCAGCGACTCGGTCGACACCGCGGTCAAGCTGGCCCGCCGCTACTGGGTGGAGCAGGGCAAACCCGCCAAGCGCGTCGTCGTGAGCCGGACCAAGGCCTACCACGGCATGCATGCCGCGGGTACGTCGCTGGCGGGCATCCCGCTCAACCACGACGGCTACGGCGAGCTCATGCACGACGTGCAGAACGTCGACTGGGACGACGCGAAGAGCCTGCTCGGTCTGATCGAGCGGGTCGGCGCGGAGAACATCGCCGCGTTCTTCTGCGAGCCGATCATCGGCGCCGGTGGCATCTACCTGCCGCCGGCCGGATACCTCGACGAGGTCCGCGCCATCTGCCGCGATCACGACATCCTGTTCGTCGTCGACGAGGTCGTCACCGGCTTCGGCCGTATCGGCGGCGACTCGTGGTTCGCCTCGGCGCGCTTCGACCTCCAGCCCGACATGATCACCACCGCCAAGGGCCTCACCTCCGGCTACGTGCCGATGGGTGCGGTGTTCATCGCCCCGCGCGTCGCCGAGCCGTTCTTCGCCGGAGGTGTCTGGTGGCGCCACGGTTACACCTACGGCGGTCACGCCGCCGCGGCGGCCGCCGCGCTGGCCAACCTGGAGATCATCCGCCGGGAGAACCTGCTCGCCGAGGCCTCGCGCCTCGAGGGCGACCTCGCGACGGCGCTGGCCCCGCTGGCCGACCTCGACACGGTCGCCGAGGTGCGCACCGGCCTCGGTGCCGTCACCGCGGTCCAGCTCGCCGACCCGGCCACCGCGCCGGCCGCGGTCCTTAAGCTGCGCGAGCACGGCGTCAGCACCCGTGCCGCCGGGCAGGGTGCGCTGCAGATCTCACCGTCGTTCGTCATGACGACCGACGAGGTCGGCGAGATGGCCGACCGCATCCGCGCCGCGCTCAGCTGACGGGCCGAACACCCCGAACACGACGAAGCCCGGCTGCCGAATGGCAGCCGGGCTTCGTCGTATGTGTTGCCGATCAGGCGTTCGCGAGCACCTCGGTGGTCGCGATGGCCTGGGCCACGCCGGCCACGATCGAGGCGACCTTGAGGGCCTCGAGGATGGCCTCGCGCTCGACGCCGGCCTCACGGAGGGTGTTCTCGTGGGCGGCGACGCAGTGGCCACAGCCGTTGATCGAGGACACGGCGAACGACCACAGCTCGAACGCGGCCTTGTCGACACCGGGGTTGCCGATGATGTTCATCCGCAGACCGGGACGCAGATCGTCGTACTTGCCGTCGAGGAAACCGCGACCGCGGTAGAACACGTTGTTCATACCCATGATCGACGCGGCACCGAGTGCGGCATTGTAGGCCTCGGCCGACAGGTTGTCAGCGGCCTCGTCGGCGATCTCGGAGAGCACCTTGGCACTCTTGGTGGCGGCTGCGGTCGACAGCAGGGTGCCCCACAGCTGCTCCTCGTTCAGCGCGGTGGTGCGGCTGATCGAACCGAGGTTGAGCTTGAGGTCCTTCGCGTACTCCGGAAGTGCTTCCTTGAGATTGTCGATGCTCATCTTGATCTCCTTCTCTAGACGCCCGAGGACATGAGCTCACCGGCGTTGATCGTCGGGTCGCCCTTCTTCCAGTTGCAGGCACACAGCTCGTCGGACTGCAGGGCGTCGAGGACGCGCAGGACCTCGTCGACGTTGCGGCCCACGGAGCCGGCGGTGACCGACACGAACTGGATCTCGTTGTTCGGGTCGATGATGAAGGTGGCGCGGTCGGCGACACCGTCGGCGTTGAGAACGCCTGCGGCGGTGGCCAGCTCGCGCTTGAGGTCACTCATCATCGGGAACGGCAGGGTCTTCAGGTCCTCGTGCTGTGCACGCCACTGGAAGTGGACGAACTCGTTGTCGACCGAGGCGCCGAGCACCTGGGTGTCACGATCGGCGAACTCGTCGTTCAGCTTGCCGAAGGCGGCGATCTCCGTCGGGCACACGAAGGTGAAGTCCTTCGGCCAGAAGAAGACGACGCGCCACTGACCGGGGTGGTCGTCGGAGGTGACGGTGGTGAAGTAGTCGTCGGGCTGCTGGGCGTTGACCTTGCTGAGGTCGCCACCGATCACGGCGGTGAGGTTGTAGGCGGGGAACTGGTCACCGATGGTGAGCAGGGCCATGTATCGCTCCTTCAGCTGAGGGGGTGTACCGAAATTGCGCGCGAAAGACTTTCGCGACGTACGAGTACTATCGTGCCGGAAAATCGGCAAAAGCGAAACGTGATTAGTAGCACTACACTGATAACCATGCCCGATAAAACTTATCAGCCCACCATCGCCGGCCTGCGCGCGTTCGTGGCCCTCGCCCAGCGCAGGCACTTCGGGTCTGCCGCGGCGGACCTGGGAGTGAGTCAGCCGTCGCTGTCCCAGGCCCTCTCGGCGCTCGAGACGGGTCTCGGCGTGACACTCGTCGAGCGGACGACCCGCCGGGTCCTGCTGACCCAGGACGGCGAGGAATTGCTGCCGCGAGCGATGGCAGCCGTCGATGCCGTCGACGAGTTCACCGCCGCGGCCGCGGGTGCCGGCCAGCCGCTGCACGGTGCCATCCGGCTGGGCGTCATCCCGACGGTCGCGCCCTACGTGCTGCCCGCGGTGCTCCGCGGACTCGCCGACAAGCTGCCGGACCTCCGGCCCCGTGTCGTCGAGGAGCAGACCGGGCGGCTCGTCGAACAGCTACGGGGCGGCACCCTCGACGTGGCACTCCTGGCGCTGCCGCTCGACGTCCCCGGTATCGCCGAGGTTCCGCTCTACCGTGAGGATTTCGTCCTCGCCCTGCCGGCCGGGCACGCCCTCGCCGGCAAGCGGCGGGTGGACCCGAGCGCACTGGCCGACCTGCCTTTGCTGCTTCTCGACGAGGGGCACTGTCTGCGTGACCAGGCGCTGGAGGTGTGTGCGCTTGCCGGGGTCCGGCCCGACCTGGGACAGACGCGCGCGGCGTCGCTGACGACGGCCGTGCACTGCGTCGTCGGCGGGCTCGGGGTGACCCTCATCCCGCAGACCGCGGTCGCCTCGGAAACGGCTTCGGGAGACCTGGCGATCGCCACCTTCGCCTCGCCGCGGCCGGGGCGTCAGATCGGGGTCGCCTTCCGCCGGTCCGCGCGCCACGACGATGCGTATCGAGAGCTCGCGACGATCATCTCGGAGATCGTCGCCGACACCGGCGCGGTCACGCCGGTGTGAGTGATCAGGCCTCCGCGGCCTGGGCGGCGAGCGCCTCCCACTCGTCGACGAGGCTCGAGTCGACCTCGCGGACCATGGTGCCGAGGTCGGCCACGATCTGCTCGATCTCCGGCGTCACCGCACTGGTCGGAACGCCTTGGCGCAGAACCCGATAACAGTCGGACAGGTAGCGCAGCACCACGCCCTCGCTGCGGGCGAGACCATAGGCGGAGATCAGCTCGGTGAAGGTCATCGCCTTCTCCAGCATCTCGCGCAGCACCGACTTCGGGTTGGGCGGGAACGACGCCACCCACGGGTGGCCGCGCCGGTAGATCTCGAAGGCTCCGAAGATCTCCTCGAACAGCGGTTGCGGCCAGGTGATGTCCTCCAGCCGCGTCATCCGTTCCTCGTACTCGATGCCGTCGGCCTTCATCTCGGCGATCGCCGCGTCGCGGGCGACCTTGCGCTGGGCGAGCAGCAACGGCCGCGGGTTCTCCAGCGTGGACTCGAGGATCGAGATGACATCGAGGGCGTACGTGGAGGATTCGGGGTCGAGGATCTCGAACGTGGCCATCGCGAACGCCGACAGCGGGTTGGTCAGCGCGAAGTTCTCCGGCATGTCCACGCTGAGGGCGATGTGCCGACCGGTCTCGTCGGGTTCGTCGAGCTGTACGACGATCCCGGCGTCGCGCAGGCCGCGATAGAGCTCGATGGTGTGTTTGATGTGGCGTAGCTGCCGATCGCGCGGTTCGTGGTTGTCCTCGAGGAGGTGCCGGATGGCGGCGAAACAGTCACCGGGCCGGCCGAGTACCTCGAGCAGCATCGCGGTGGTCATCTGGAAATGCGACCGCAGCGGCTCGTCGGGGGCGTCGATCAGCTGGGTGAAGGTCTTCTCGCCCCACGAAACGAAACCCTCGGGAGGCTTGCGGCGCACCAGCTTCCGCAGCTTCTTCGGATCGTCGCCGGCCTTGGCGACGGCGCGGGCGTTCTCCACGTCGTGCTCGGGCGCCTGGGCGACCACATAGCCGACGGTGTCGAAGCCGGCCCGGCCGGCGCGGCCCGCGATCTGATGGAACTCACGCGCCCGCAGGCGCCGGACGCGGCGGCCGTCGTACTTGCTCAACCCGGCGAACAGCACCGTGCGGATCGGCACGTTGATGCCCACGCCGAGGGTGTCGGTACCGGCGATCACCTTCAGAAGTCCTTGCTGCGCAAGACGTTCGACGAGGCGACGGTAGCGGGGGAGCATCCCGGCGTGGTGGACGCCGATGCCTGAACGCAGGAGCTTCGACAGGGTGTTGCCGAAGCCGGTGGAGAACCGGAAGTCGCCGATCGCCTCGGCGATCGCGGCCTTCTCGTCCTTGTCGCAGATCTTCACGCTCAGCAGTGCCTGGGCGCGTTCGACCGCGGCGGCCTGGGTGAAGTGCACGACGTAGATCGGCGCGCGTCCACGGTCGACGAGGTCGGCGATCGTCTCGTGGATCGGGGTCATCGCATAGTCGTGGACGAGCGGCACGGGCCGTTGGGCGCCGGTGACCTCGACCGTGTCCCGCCCGGTGCGGCGCGCGAGGTCGTCGACGAAGAACGAGACGTCGCCGAGTGTCGCCGACATCAGCAGGAACTGCGTGGACGGCAGCTCGATGAGCGGGACCTGCCAGGCCCAGCCGCGGTCGGGTTCGCCGTAGTAGTGGAACTCGTCGGCGACCAGCGTGCCGATGTCGCTGTCACCACCCGCCGCGAGGGCGAGGTTCGCGACGATCTCGGCGGTGGCGCAGACGATCGGCGCATCCGGGTTGACCGACGCGTCGCCGGTCAGCAGGCCGACCTGATCGGCGCCGAACATGCCGCACAGTTCGAAGAACTTCTCGCTCACGAGCGCCTTGATCGGCGCGGTGTAGAAGGCCCGTTCGCCGCGGCAGCGCGCGAAATACAGTGCGCCGGCGGCCACGAGCGACTTCCCCGAACCGGTCGGGGTCGCCAGGATGACGTGGCTGCCGGCGAGCAGCTCGAGCAGGGCCTCTTCCTGGTGTTCGTACAGGTCGAGGCCACGATCGGTCCACCACTGTGTGTAGGTGTCGAGCGCCTGGTCCTCGTCGTCGACCGGCACCAGGGCCGTCGGGCTCGCGGTCAGATCGACGATTGCGGTCCCTCGTCTCCGGGCTCGTCGTCCTTCGAGGTCTGCTCGGCTGCCTGCTCTGCGAGGAACCGCTCGAGTTCGGCGCCAAGTTCGTCCCCGCTGGGCAGCGACTCCTCGGCGGCGAGCAGCGACGCACGCTCCTCGGCGGCCTGGGTGAAGGTGTCGTACTGGGTCTCGAGTGCGGCGACGACCGACTCGATCTCGGAGTTGCCCTCGACCTCGGTGTCGACCTGGGCGCGCACCTTCTCCGCGGCGCTCTCGAGCGCGGCCAGCGGCAGGTCGAGACCGGCCAGCTCGGCGACTGCGGACAGCAGCCGCGCGGAGGCCGCCGGGTAGTTGGTCTGCGCCAGGTAGTGGGGCACGTGGACCGACAGGCCGGAGGCCCGGTAGTCGTGTTCACCCATCCTCAGCTCCAGCAGCATCGAGGCGCTCGCAGGCAGCTTCATCGCCGAACCCCAGCGGGGGAGGTCGCCGAGCGCGTCGGGATCGCTGCCGTGCGCGGTGATCGACGGTGGACGCGTGTGCGGCACGGCCATCGGGATCGCGTTGAGCCCGATGACGTCGGTGACGCCCAGCCGATCGGACAGGCGGCGCACCGCGTCGACGAACTGCTCCCACCGCAGATCCGGTTCGGCGCCGGCCAGCAGCAGGAAACCCTTGCCCGAGTTGTCGCGGATCGCGTGCAGGGTCAGGGCCGGCATCTCGACCTCGGTGAAGGTCTCACCGCTGAACGAGATCGTCGGGCGGCGGGAGCGGTAGTCCATCAGCTCGTCGGACGAGAACGTCGCGACCAGTTCCGATTCCAGGCTGTCCCGGAGATGGGCGGCTGCGAGCGCGACGGCGTGGCCGGCGTCGGCGAACCCTTCGAGGGCATGGATCAGAACCGGGCCCGTGCCATCGGCGCGGGTGACCTGCGGAGCGGGAAAGGCGAGTTCGTACAGCGCGTCGTTCCGCGCGGGTTGCTCGTCCACGTCATCCCTCCTTGTACGTGGCGGCCGTGGTACAGCACGGCCGGATTCTCGTCATATGTCTCATTGTCTCGCACCTTCGGTCGCGGTTGGCACCGGCGTCCGGCGGAACACCGAATATGTAACGACATCGTCGCGTCAGGGATTCCCTCCTCGGGTGTGTCACCTGCGTGAGCGGACGCCTGCGGTGGCACAGTAGATCGCTGTGACCCCGGCAACCGCTGCACCACCTACGTCCTCCGGACGCCGCCTGCCCGTGCTCGTACTGGCCGCTGCCTGCGCCGTTCTCACGGGTGGTGTGCTCTCGGCGTGTTCGATCGTGGGAGACGCCGAGCCAGCGGATCCCGACCTCTCGTCGAGGTCGGTGGCGGCGTCGGACTTCCCGGGCGGTCCGGCGAGCCCGATCCCACCCCAGGCGGTGGCCAACGCCCTGGCCGACGTGACCGGTGGTCCGGCGCCGGGGCAGAAGGAGAACACCGAGGTCTCGCCGCCCGAATGCGCACCCGCCCCGGTCTCCGCCGACGGCGCCGTCGCCTTCCTCGGCCCGGGCACCGCGGAACGCTCGACCCTGACCACCGTCGTCGCGCATGTCGACACCCCGCTCACCGACGTCGTGAAGCGTGCCGAGAAGTGTCCGGAACTGACGACGACCACCTTCGGGGCGTCGTCGACGGTCACGACCGAGGTCCTGCCCGCCCCGCCCGCCCGCGACGGTGTCGACACCGCGACCATCCGTCGCACCATCGTCACCGGCGGTGGCACCGCACCGGTCACCACCAGCTCCCTCGCCCTGATCGGCGAGCGCGACGGGGTGCGCGTGTACGCCGAATATCGTTGGCCTGCAGCAGGTCCGGTGCCCGCCGAGGATTCGGCGGCGCTCGACGAGCTGTTCACCAAGGCGGTGTCCGCCGCCTTCGGCTGACGAGGTCGCGACCTGTGGACGGCCTGCGGCAGTTGTCCACAGGTCATCGCGCGCACAGTCTGGATGGCGTTCCGCGGCCGATGCTTCTCCCATGCCCGCCTTCGCGTCCTCCCGACCCGCCCGTGACCCCATCGATCCGACGACGCTGCTGACAGCGATCCCGGCGTTGCTCGGCTTCATCCCGGAGCGTTCGATCATCGTGGTCGCCTTCGCACCCGACCGGGGGATCTCGGCCACCATGCGCCACGATCTCGCCCTCGACGACACCGGCGCACCGACCTCCGAGCTGTCCACCGTGCTCGCGGGCCTCGGGGCGATCACCCACTCCTACGGCGCCGACGAGGTCGTGGCGATCATTGCCGACGACCGCTATCCGGCCGACGATCCCCGATATCGACGGGTACTCGCGATCGCCGACCGCCACTTCGACGCGATCGGGGGTGTCGCCACCGGATTCGCCCTGTCCGCCTTCGATCCCGGCGCGGCATGGTCGGTGATCTGGTGTCCCGACGGACAGGCGTGGTCGGTCGACGTCCTCGACGACCGCGAGGGCGTCATCGACGATCCGCAGACCTGCCCGACCGCCATAGCCGAGGCGGTGAAGTCGGGTCGACGCATCCTGCCGCGCCGGTCGGAGATGCGGGCCATGCTCGAACCCCTTCCCGGCGAGTGCAGCGACGCACGCCGCTGCTCGTATTGCGAGGCGTGCCGGGTCGATGTCCCGGTGATGTCCGACCCGGTGTTGCTGAACCTGCTGACAGGGGTGGTCGCCGACGGCGGGGGACCGCTGGACTGCGCGGAGGTCGCCGTGCTGGAACAGGCCGTCCGGCGCCCTCCGGTCCGCGACGCCGCACTCGCGCTCGCCGTCACCGACCTACGAGACGACGCCGAGTCGGTCTGGCGGGAACTGACGCGGCGCCTCTCCGGACCGGGACGGGCCGCCGCCGCGACCCTGCTCGCGCACCTGCACTACATCGGCGGGGAAGGGGCGTACGCCGGCGTCGCCCTCGACGTCGCTCTCGAATCCGACGCGGACGCGAAGTTGGCGGGCCTCCTCGACACCGCTCTCCGGGCCGGCGTACGGCCGACGATGCTGTGGGAGATGATCGACGGCTCGTACGGGACAGCCCGGGAACTCGGGGTCCAGATGCCAAAGATCACCCGGCGCGCGGCCGGGTGATCTCTGGAAACCCACTGCGTCAGACGATTACTGCGTCAGACTTTTTCGACGACCTTCTCGACGAAGACCGAATGCGCCATGTCGGCGGAGAGCTCGAGGCCCTCGTGTCCGGGCGTGTTGATCGTGATGGTGCCGGCGACGTTGGTCACCGTCACGCGAGCGTTCGGAACCACACCGGCCTCCCGCAGATGCGAGATGAGACCCACATCCGACTGGGCGTGCTCGGACAGCCGCCGCACGATGACCGCCACGGTGTCGCCCGCGGGCAGATCCGCGATCCGGGTGGCCCCGTCATCGGCCGAGGGCACCTCGACACCGAGCAGATCCAGGCCCGGGATCGGGTTGCCGTACGGCGAGGTCGTCGGGTACTCCAGCACGGCGAGCAGACGGCGCTCGACGTTCTCGCTCATCACGTGCTCCCAGCGGCAGGCCTCCTCGTGGACCTGATCCCAGGGCATGCCGATGACGTCGACCAGGAGTCGCTCGGCCAGGCGGTGCTTGCGCATGACCGCGACAGCCAGCGAACGGCCGCGCTCGGTCAGTTCGAGATGGCGGTCACCGGCGACGCGCAGGAGTCCGTCGCGCTCCATCCGGGCGACGGTCTGGGAGACGGTCGGGCCGCTTTGGTCCAGGCGCTCGGCGATACGTGCCCGCAGCGGCACGATCCCCTCTTCTTCGAGGTCGTAGATCGTCCGCAGATACATCTCGGTGGTGTCAACCAGATCGTTCACTGTGCCCAATCCCTTTCGTCCCCGCCAAGATTACCCTGTTCGCCCACGGTGACAGCCCTCTCACGCGCTCGCGGACCCTGACGACGACCCCGACCGTACCCACATGTGGCCGAACCGACATCGTGCACCCGCCCGCGAGCTGAACCACTAGCCTGAACCTGTGACCGACACTTCCACGACGGCCGTCATCTGGAGCGAGGACTTCCTGTCCTACCGGTGGGCCCACACCCACCCGATGAATCCCGTGAGGCTCGCGCTCACGATGACCCTCGCCCAGAGCCTCGGGGTGCTCGACGACGTCGAGACCGTGCCGCCCCAGGCCATCGACGATGACGCCCTCACCGTGGTGCACACCCGCGACTACATCGACGCCGTCCGTGCCGTCGGTTCCGGGACCGCATCACTGTCGGGACCGCTGCTCGAGCGACTCTTCGGGCTGGGCGACGCTGACAACCCCGTGTTCGCCGGGATGCACGAGGCCGCCCGTCTCCTCGTCGGCGGCACCCTCGCCGCCGCCCAGACCGTCGCGTCCGGTGCCGCGACCCGCGCGGTCAACATCGGCGGCGGCATGCACCACGCGATGAAGGCCCGGGCCGCGGGGTTCTGTATCTACAACGACTGCGCGATCGCGATCCGCTATCTCTTGGACAAGGGCTTCGACCGGATCGCCTACATCGACGTCGACGCCCACCACGGCGACGGTGTCCAGGTGGAGTTCGCGACGGACCCGCGCGTCATGACGGTCTCGCTGCACCAGCATCCCGCGACGCTGTGGCCGGGGACGGGCTGGCCGACCGAGGTCGGCGACGGCGATGCGCAGGGGAGTGCGGTCAACCTCGCCCTCATGCCCAACACCGAGGATCGCCTGTGGCTGCGGGCTTTCCACGCCGTCGTGCCGTCGCTCGTCGCCGAGTTCAAACCACAGATCATCGTCAGCCAGTGCGGCGCCGACAGTCATCGCGCCGATCCGCTCACGGACCTGTCGCTGACCGTCGAGGGGCAACGTGCGGCGATGATCGCGATGCGTGATCTTGCCGACAAGTACTGCGAGGGACGGTGGATCGCGGTCGGCGGCGGTGGCTACGGCGTCGTCAACGTGGTACCCCGCAGCTGGACCCACCTGCTCGGCGTGGCCCTCGGCCGGGAGATCGACCCGGCGACGAACATCGACGAATCCTGGTGTGCCACAGCCGAACAGATCTCCACCCAGGTGCACTCCGACTATGCGCGGCCGCCGGTCGGGGTGATGGGTGACGGCGGCGACGTCGACTATCAGCCGTGGGACGGCGATGCGGGTCAGGAGCCCTTCGAGGGGGTGAGTGCAACAGCACAGCGACAGACCGATCGCGCAATCCTCGCGACCCGCCGGGCGGTGTACCCTCTGCACGGTCTCGACCCGGAGGATCCCCGTGACTGATCAGGACGTGTCGTCCACCCCAGAGCAAACCCAGACTGCGCCTGAAACACTGGCCGATCAGCCCGAACCTCGTGGCGCTTGGGATTATCCGCGGCATTGGATCGCCGACGTGCTGGCCTCCGACGGCGGGGTCGTGCACCTGCGTCCGATCGTCCCCGACGACGCCGAACGGATCGTCGCCTTCCATTCCAAGCTCTCCGAACGCACGCGCTACATGCGGTACTTCGGTCCGACGCCGACGCTGCCGCCCCGCGAGGTCGCGCGGATGACGACCGTCGACCATCAACAGCGCGTGGCGATCGTGGCGGTGCTCGGCGGCGAGATCATCGCTGTCGGCATCTACGAGGGACTCGCCTTCGACGGCAAGCCGGAATCAGCCGAGGTCGCCTTCGTCGTCGCCGACGAACACCAGGGACGCGGTCTCGGACCGATCCTCCTCGAACACCTCGCCGGGGCCGCGGCCGAGAACGGTTTCACCCGCTTCGAGGCCGAGGTGCTCAGCGAGAACCCGAACATGGTCGCCGTGTTCCGCGACGCCGGCTACCAACTCGCCCGCAGCTTCGACGGCTCGACGGTGCATGTGGAGTTCCTCATCGACCCGACCGAGGCGCTCCTGTCGGTACGCAACGCCCGTGAGAACGCGTCGGAGGCCCGCAGCGTCGCGAACCTGCTGCGCCCCACCTCGGTCGCGGTCATCGGCGCCTCGACCGACCCGAACAAGGTCGGCAATGCGCTGCTGGCCAACATCATCGCCGGTGGGTTCACCGGCCCGGTCTTCCCGGTGAACGGACCGGCCCGCGTCGAGGAGGAGCCCGGTCGCGACGCCCAGCGACTCGGCCGCACGACGACGACCTCGAACCGGAAGCGGACCCGCGAACGCCCGCCGTCGGTCCGCGGTATCCGCGCCTACGAGACGGTCCGTGACATCCCGGACCCGGTGGACCTCGCGGTGGTCGCGGTCCCGGCGTCCCGGGTCGACGACGTCCTCGACGACTGTCTGGTGAAGGGTGTGCGGACGCTGGTCATCGTGTCGGCCGGTTTCGGTGACTCCGGCGAGGAGGAGGGCCTGGAGAACGAGCGTCGCCTCGTCGCACAGGTCCGGGAACACGGCATGCGGCTCGTCGGCCCGAACGCACTGGGCGTGGCCAACAACGATGCCGGGATAGCGCTCAACGCGACACTTGCGCCGCGGATCCCGGCGGCCGGCCGGGTGGGCTTCTTCTGCCAGTCCGGTGCGCTGGGCATTGCGATCCTCGACACTGCGGCGCGGCGACAGATCGGGTTGTCGACCTTCGTCTCCGCGGGCAACCGCGCGGACGTCTCGGGCAACGACCTGCTGCAGTACTGGGACAGCGACTCCTCGACCGACGTGATCCTGCTCTACCTCGAGAGTTTCGGTAACCCGCGCAAGTTCTCCCGCATCTCGCGGCGGGTGTCGCGGGCCAAACCGATCGTCGCGGTGAAGTCGGGCGCGGGGGCCATGAGCCCGGTCCGGGCGGCCCGGTCGACGGCCAACTTCGACGACCAGATCGCGCGCATGATGCTCGAACAGGCCGGTGTCATCCAGGTCGAGACGATCCCCGAACTGTTCGACTGCGCGGCACTGTTCGCCTACCAGCCGCTACCGCGCGGACCGAGGGTACGGATCATCGGAAACTCGTCGGTGTTGGGCAGCCTCGCCGCCGATCAGGCACGCACCGGCGGCCTCGAGGTGGTCGACAACATCGACCTCGGTGCGGGAGCGTCGGAGGAACTGTTCGAAGACGCCGTCTCCGCGGCCATGACCGACACCGGCGTGGACGCGATCATCGTCGTCTTCGTGCCGCCGGTGGCCGTGGACGCCGACTGGCACGCCCGTGCGCTCATGGCGGCGGCCAACACGCCGGGTGCGGACGGCGAGAAGCCGATCGTCACGACGTTCCTCGCCGTCGACGGCATCCCCCCGGGTCTCACGAGGCCCGGGCCGAACGGGATGCCCGAACGCGGGTCCATCCCGTCGTATGCCAGCCCGGAGCGCGCCGCGGCGTCGTTGGCCCGTGCCTGGCAGTACGCGAAGTGGAGGTTGCGGCCGGAGTCGGTGGTCCATCGTGCCGAGGGCACCGACCCCGAGGCCGCCCGCATGTACGTGCGCGAGGCGATGGACACGAACGGCCGGTCGTCGGACCGGCTCCTCGACCAGGTGGACTCGGCGAAACTGCTGCGCTGGTACGGAATCTCGGTCGTCCCGTTCCGCGAGGTCAGGACGATGCACGAGGCGTCGGCGGCGGCGCGCGAACTCGGCTTCCCGGTGGCGGTGAAGGCCACCTCGCCCAAATGGCGGGGTCGACTCGACCGCGAGGGCGCCCGGCTCGACCTGCCCGACGCGACCGCGGTCGTCAACGCGTTCGCCGAGCTGAGCGAACTCACCGGCGACCACGTTCTGCACGTGCAGAAGATGGCCCCGAAGGGTGTGGGCACGGTCATCCGTGTCCGCGACGACCAGTCGTTCGGGTCGGTGATCTCGTTCGGGTTGTCGGGGCGGACCTTCGACCTGCTCGGCGACCATGGCTACCGGGCGGTCCCGCTCACCGAACTCGACGCCCGTGAGCTGATCGACGAGCCGCGCTCGGCGCCGCTCCTCTCCGGCTATCGGGGTGAGGAACCGGCCGACAAGGAGGCGCTCGTCGACCTGTTGTTACGGATCTCCACCCTCGTCGACGACATCCCCGAGGTGCGCGAGGTGCTCTGCGATCCGATCCTGGTGTCGGTCGACGGCGCCGCGGTGCTCAACGCCCAGATACGAGTCGGCCCGGTGCCCGACAGGCGGGACACCGGACCGAGACGATTGAGCTAGGGGACCGTTCAGCTAGGGGACCATTGAGCCAGGAGACCGGGTACGTCAGCTGGCGTAGGCGCGCAGACGCTCGGCACGATCGCCGGCGCGCAGCTTGCCCATGACCTCGCGCTCGATCTGACGCACGCGCTCGCGCGACAGTCCGAACATGCGGCCGATCTGGTCGAGGGTGCGCGGCTGGCCGTCGTCGAGGCCGTAGCGCATCCGGATGACCTGCTGCTCGCGCTCGTCGAGAGTCGCGAGAACCGCGCGGATGTCGGAGTGCAGCAGACCGGCGATGACGGCGTTCTCGGCGGAGGTGGCCTCGGCGTCCTCGATGAAGTCGCCGAGCGGTGCCTCCTCGTCGCTGCCGACCGGCATGTCGAGGCTCACCGGGTCGCGGCTGTGGTCGAGCAGATCGGCGATCTTCTCGGCCGGGATGCCCGACTCGTTGGCCAGTTCCTCGTCGGTGGCCTCGCGGCCGAGCTGCTGGTGGAGCTCACGCTTGATGCGGGCGAGCTTGTTCACCTGCTCGACGAGGTGGACGGGGAGCCGGATCGTGCGGCTCTGATCGGCCATGCCGCGGGTGATGGCCTGACGAATCCACCACGTGGCGTACGTCGAGAACTTGAAGCCCTTGGCGTAGTCGAACTTCTCCATGGCGCGGATCAGACCCAGATTGCCTTCCTGGATGAGGTCCAGGAGCGGCATGCCGCGGCCGGTGTAGCGCTTGGCCAGCGAGACGACGAGGCGGAGGTTCGCCTCGAGCAGGTGGGCTCGTGCGGCCTCACCCTCGCGGACGATGGTCGCCAGGTCCCGCTTCTTGGTGGCCGAGAGGCGCTTCTTGGTAGCCAGGACGTGCTTGGCGTAGAGGCCGGCCTCGATCTGCTTGGCGAGTTCGACCTCCTGCTCTGCGTTGAGGAGAGCGGTGCGTCCGATCCCGTTGAGGTAGACGCGGACGAGGTCCGCGGCCGGCGACTGGGCGTCGAGATCCTGCTCCGTCATTGCCGGGCGGGTGCCCGGGGCAGCGGGATCGGCGAAACCTGTGGTCGGGGTCGAACGTGCAACTGTCGAGCGTGACATGCGGCCTCCTGACTTGAATGCGTTCACTGGGTCCAACGTCCATGTGATGGCGATAGTTCCCGAAAGTGATTCGGCGCAAACCCGAAGGAGGCTTGGTGACCTGCGAAGACTTTCGCCGATTCGCAGGGACGGCTGAGAAGTTGCTGAGATGTCGAACGCGGGGGAACCCGCGGCGGCCGCGGCAGCGGTCGTCGGGGTCGACGGTGGCTCAGTCGTCGGGGTCTACGACATGCCCGTCGACGGTGCGGTGGGGGAGCTGCTGTTCGGTGCGCGAGAGGGCGGGCGGGCCGACGACGTGATCGTCGGCGCCGTACATGTAGTGCGGGACCTCGCCGCGCTTGCGGGGCGGGCGGTCGTTGGCGATCAGCACGGCCATCCACGGCAGCGGGATGGAGATGGCGACGATGGCCAGGGCGAGGAGTCCGGAGCCGGTGATCGAGTAGGCGATGCCGGCGACGATCAGCGCGGGGACGCGGAACGCCATCATGATCAGGTACTTGCGGACCCGGGCCTTCTGCTGGGCCTCGAGCGAGTCCTGGGCGTCGGTGATCAGGAAGGTCTCGGCGGAGACGGCCGGATGCACCGACCTTCCGAATCGTCTCGACTCCTCGTGGGGGTCGTGCGGCTCACGGCCGGTCGCGCCCATGGAATCCCTTTGTTCGAACACCCTCTCCACTGTCCCACTTTCGGTTGCTCATTGCACTGACGGATTCCGGGCACCTGTGCTCGCGGTTCCCCGGTGACGCACAATAGAGCAATGGCAACTGAAACCATCGAACGCCCCGATCTCGACGAGTGGACCGACACCGAGACCGACGAGAGGTCCGACGCCGACGCCACTGACGGCAGTGACGACGACCGGCCCAAGTTCTTCCACTACGTCAAGAAGGACAAGATCGCCGAGAGCGCCGTGATGGGCAGCCACGTGGTCGCGCTCTGCGGCGAGACCTTCCCGGTGACCCGGGCGGCCAAGCCGGGTTCGCCGGTGTGCCCCAAGTGCAAGAAGATCTACGCCAAGCTGCGTAAGTAGCGAGGGGTCGCCGGGACCGGTCAGTCGCCCCCGCGGTCGCGCGTGGGGCGTCGGATCGGTCCCGACGACAACCGGTCGGGAATCGTCTTGAGCTGACCGGTGAGGTCGGAGGTCTGCGAGTTGACCCAGTGCCGGACCTGGGTCGTCGTGGACGCCTTGGCCGGCCAGAACTGTTGCACCGCGGCGTTGAACTCGGCTCCGATGACGATGCCGAAGCCGAGCGAGAAGGTGAACAGCAGGAAGGCGATCGGTGTCGCCAGCGCCCCGTAGGACACACCTGCCTCGGTGATCTTGGTCAGGTAGATGCGCAGCACGTAGCTCGCGACCCAGAAGAACACGCCCGCGACGATCGCGCCGCCGATGAGCCGGTGCCACGGCAGCGGATTGGGCAGCGCCAGGTGGTAGAGCGTGGTGAGCACGAACAGCAGCAGCACGGCGACGAACGGGAAGTAGCCGTAGTCGATGAGTGTCGTCACGAACGACCCCCACGACTCCGGGACGATCGCCCGCAGATAGTTCGGTCCGAGTGCGACCAGCGGCAGCAGGAACACCGCGACGAACAAGAACCCGACGTAGAGGAACAGCGCGAAGAACCGCTGCCATACCGGATTCCGCACCTCGTGCTGGTCATGGGCCTTGGCGATGGAGGCGATGAAGCACGACATCGCCGACGAGCCTGCCCACAGCGACAGGATGAAGCCGACCGACATGAGTCCGATGCGGACCCGCCCCAGGACGCTGTCCACGGTCGGGGTGATCAGATCGTCGACCACCGTCTCGGTGAAGGTGCGCTGCGCGAACTCGATGATGCGGTCGTAGACGATGTCGACGGTGCCGGGTCCGAACCAGCCCGCGACGTAACCGACCGAACCGAGCAGCCCGAGCAGCAACGGGGGCAGGGACAGTGCCTGCCAGAACGCGGCCTGCGCTGCCCAGCCGATGATCCCGTCGTCCCACGACTTCACGATCGTCCGCCACACCACCCGGTGCATGTTGGGCAGTACCGGGGGGCCGGGTTCGTTTTCCGCGTCGTCGGAGTCTGAAGCTTCCTTCGTGCCGTTCGCCGGGACGGGTTCGTCGACGCCCTCGGGCTTCTTCACGACCGCGACATCACGGGAGGCGGGTGCGGTGACACCGGGAACGTCGGTGTCGCCGGCGAGCGGGGCCGGCCGGCGCGGCGTCCGGGTCGAGGTGTCGAGCGGAGCGGTCACCGCGCTCGACGGATTCGGGCGCACGGCAACAACCGGCGACGTCGCGTCGTCGGTCAGCGGCACCGGGTTCCTCTTTCGCGTTGTGATGAGTTCAATATCCCCGATCGAAGGCCGCAAAGGATACCCGGGTCACCAGGCGCGTCGTTCGGAGTGACCACACGGCGATGTCGCGCCGGTGTCGGCGAGCCGCGACGAGGGGGTGTCGCGATGCGGGTGCGGGGGCGGCCCGGCGGTACGATTGCCGGGTCCCCTTCGGCGCGGGTCCTCCCAACGCGAGGGGTCATTTCATGCCCGGTAGGGAATCCGTACGCCGTCAGGAGCAACACACACGTGACGTCCGCCGAACCCTCCACCAGCACCACCAACACCTCGGGAACCGCCGCTCCCAACCTCGGATCGCTCCGTGCCTGGCAGCGCCGCGCGCTGACCAAGTACCTCACGCGCAAGCCGAAGGACTTCCTCGCGGTCGCGACGCCCGGCGCAGGCAAGACGACGTTCGGGCTACGTGTCGCCCGCGAACTGCTCGACGACCGCACCGTCGAGCAGATCACCGTCGTGGCGCCCACCGAGCACCTCAAGCACCAGTGGGCGGAGGCCGCGGCGCGCGTGGGCATCGCCCTGGACTCGCACTTCTCCAACTCGACCGGTCAGACCAGCTCCGACTACAACGGAGTCGTTCTCACCTACGCGCAGGTCGCCGCGCACCCCACCAAACACCGCGTCCGCACCGAGAACCGCCGGACCCTGGTCATCCTCGACGAGATCCATCACGGCGGTGACGCGAAGTCGTGGGGTGACGCGATCCGCGAGGCCTTCGACGACGCCGAACGCCGCCTGCTGCTCACCGGTACGCCGTTCCGCTCCGACGACTCGCCGATCCCGTTCGTCGTCTACGAGGCCGAGGCCGGCGGACACCAGCGTTCCAAGGCCGATCACACCTACGGTTACGCCGACGCGCTGAAGGACGGCGTCGTCCGACCCGTGGTGTTCCTGGCGTACTCCGGCGAGGCGAGCTGGCGGACCAGCGCCGGCGAGGAGTTCACCGCGCGGCTCGGTGAGCCGCTGTCGGCCGAACACACCGCCCGCGCCTGGCGGACCGCCCTCGACCCGCACGGCGACTGGATTCCCGCGGTCCTCACCGCGGCGCACACCCGACTCGGCCAGCTGCGCGCGAGCGGGATGCCCGATGCCGGCGGCCTGGTCATCGCGACCGACCAGTCGACCGCCCGCGACTACGCCGAACTGCTCACCGCCATCACCGGCAAGCAGCCGACCCTGGTCCTCTCCGACGACCCCAAGTCCTCATCACGGATCGCCGAGTTCTCCGCGTCGAAAGACGAGTGGATGATCGCGGTGCGCATGGTGTCCGAGGGCGTCGACGTGCCGCGGCTCGCGGTCGGTGTCTACGCCACCAGCTCGTCGACCCCGCTGTTCTTCGCGCAGGCGATCGGTCGCTTCGTGCGGTCGCGGCGCCCCGGCGAGACCGCCAGCGTGTTCCTGCCGTCGGTCCCCGTGCTCCTCGACCTCGCCAGCCAGATGGAGGCCCAGCGCGACCACGTCCTCGGCAAGCCGCATCGCGAGAGCGACGGCCTCGACGACCAGCTGCTCATCGACGCGAACAAGCAGAAGGACGAACCGGGGGAGGACGAGCCGGCATTCCAGTCGTTGCACGCCGACGCCGAACTCGACCAGGTCATCTTCGACGGCGCGTCGTTCGGCACAGCGACCTTCGCCGGGAGCGACGAGGAATCCGATTACCTCGGCCTGCCGGGGCTGCTCGATGCCGATCAGGTGCGTGCGCTGCTGCAGAAGCGCCAGGCCGAGCAGGTCGTCGCCCGGTCCACCCCGGCCGAGCCCAAGTCCGAAACCCCGGATCCCGGGCGTGCTCCCGGCACCACCGGGGAGAACCTGCATGCACTGCGCAAGGAACTCAACACCCTGGTCGCCATGCATCATCACCGCACCGGAAAGCCCCACGGCATGGTGCACAACGAGCTCCGGACCCGCCTGGGTGGTCCGCCCACGGCGATGGCCACCGCCGAGCAGCTGAAGGAACGCATCGCCGCACTGCGGACGTGGCGCTGAGCGCCCGAACCCGGACACGAGAGAACCCGGCCGGATGACCCGGCCGGGTTCTTTCGTCGTCTGTGGCTCGCCCGTCAGGCCATGACGAGTGTCAGACCAGCTCGCCCTCGGCTTCGACCACGGTGGCGCTGAGCTCCACCAGTCGGGCTTCGTGCTCGTTGAAGTGATGACGGCAGAAGAGAAGCTCGCCGCCCTTGGGCAGGACGGCTCGTACCTTGGCTGCGGCGCCGCAACGATCACAGCGATCGGCGGCGGTGAGCGGTAGGTAGATCGGGGCTGTGGTGGTGGCGATGTCAGTCATGGTTCCTCCGTCCCGGTCCGGCGCCGGTGTCCGGACGCCTTCCCTTCGAGCCGACACATCCGGGCGATGCGTCAACCTCACTCTGTCAGACGCTCGGCGGCTTCGTATTGTTCCGGCAGGTGCTATCGGTGTGTCGTCACTCACCGTTTACCTTCGGCAACAATCCGACAACGTCTCCCGAAATCAGCCATCCGGGGTCGGCGGCTGATCAGCGGACGCGCGTCTGACTCCACGGTACCGACGACACCGCGACCGGGCCGACCGAGAACCCGTGGCGTGGACAACACTTGACGGAACTCGGGTGCGTCGGGCTTCATGTGCGGATGGCAGCACCCGGATCTCCCGTTCTGACCCATCTCATCCGGGCCTCGGACTGGGCCGAGGCGCGCCATGGGACACACGTGCGGCCGCCGTCGCTCGACGAGGTCGGGTTCGTGCATCTGTCGACCCCGCAACAGGTCCACCTGCCGGCCAACCGGCTGTTCGTCGGGCGTCACGACGTCCTGCTCCTCATCCTCGACCCGGCCCGCCTCGGTGCCGAGGTGCGCTGGGAGCCGGGAGTGCCGACCGACCCCGAATCGATGCTCTTCCCGCACCTGTACGGGCCGCTGCCCGTCGACGCGGTCGTCGACGTCCGAGAGCTACGACCAGGCCCCGACAACGCCTTCGCCCCCGTCGCCGGGTGACGGCAACGGGGGCGAAGGGGAGTGCGTGTGACTAGTCCAGGTAGTCGCGGAGAACCTGCGACCGCGACGGGTGGCGCAGCTTCGACATCGTCTTGGACTCGATCTGGCGGATGCGCTCACGCGTGACGCCGTAGACCTGACCGATCTCGTCGAGCGTGCGGGGCTGGCCGTCGGTGAGACCGAAGCGCAGACGCACGACGCCCGCCTCGCGCTCGGACAGCGTCTCGAGAACCGACTGCAGCTGATCCTGCAGGAGGGTGAAGCTCACCGCGTCGACCGCGACGACCGCCTCGGAGTCCTCGATGAAGTCACCGAGCTGGCTGTCGCCCTCGTCGCCGATGGTCTGGTCGAGCGAGATGGGCTCCCGGGCGTACTGTTGGATCTCCAGCACCTTCTCCGGGGTGATGTCCATCTCCTTGGCGAGTTCCTCGGGAGTCGGCTCGCGGCCGAGGTCCTGGAGGAGCTCACGCTGGATACGGCCCAGCTTGTTGATGACCTCGACCATGTGCACCGGGATACGGATGGTGCGGGCCTGGTCGGCCATCGCGCGGGTGATCGCCTGGCGAATCCACCACGTGGCGTAGGTCGAGAACTTGTAACCCTTTGTGTAGTCGAACTTCTCGACCGCGCGGATCAGACCGAGGTTGCCCTCCTGGATGAGATCCAGGAACGCCATGCCGCGGCCGGTGTAGCGCTTGGCGAGGGAGACGACCAGACGGAGGTTGGCCTCGAGGAGATGGTTCTTCGCACGGTTGCCGTCGCGGGAGATCCAGTTCAGGTCGCGCTTCTGCGCGGTGCTGATCTTCTCGCCCGAGGCCATCATGCGACGAAGACGCTCGGTGGCGAACAGGCCGGCCTCGATGCGCTTGGCGAGCTCGACCTCTTCCTCGGCGTTGAGGAGGGCGACCTTGCCGATCTGCTTGAGGTAGGCGCGGACACTGTCGGCCGAAGCGGTGAGCTCGGCGTCCTTGCGGGCCTGGCGGAGGGCCTCGGACTCTTCTTCGTCCCAGACGAAGTCACCGGACTTGGCGGCGGCGTCGGTCTTGGTCGATTCCTTTGCCGCGCCCTTGGCGCCGGCAGGTGCCGCCTCGGCCTCCTCGGAGTCGTCCTCGTCGTCGGAGTCCTCGGCCTCGTCCTCGTCGTCGACCTCGATGTCGTCGATCTCCACGTCCTCGAGTTCGCCGTCGGCGACGTCGATGTCGTCGATCGAGTTCGGATCCTCGGGCTCGGCGTCGGTGTCGCCGACACCCTCGGCGGAGCTGGCCTTCTTGGCTGCCTTCTTGGGGGCTGCCTTCTTGGTGGCCTTCTTCGCTGCTGCCTTCTTGGCGGGCGCCTTCTTGGCCGCGGTCTTCTTCGCAGCCTTCTTGGCGGTCCGCTTGGCCGGGGTTTCGGTCGAGGCGCTGGTCGACTGGGTTTCGTCGGCCTCGGCGTCCCCCTGGCGGGTCTTGATGGCTGCCACGTACAACCTTTCGAACTTCTCTTCTGCGGAGTCTTTGTCGGGTCTTGTGAGACGTGACACGGCAGCACGAGCCACCGTGGACAAGGGCTTGATTTCTCGGTTCAGATGACCGGTGACGACCATTGTAACGATATCGGCTCACCCGATGTGACAAAGCCCTGGTCAATCCAGGCGTGGTCTAGGTTTTGATGCCCTGTGAGACCGCCATCGCCGCGCCGACGATACCGGCGGTGTTCTGCAGCGTGGCGGGCACGACCGGGGTCTTGTTGGTGAGCAGCGGAATCCACTTGTCGGCCTTGCGGCTGATGCCGCCGCCGGCGATGAACAGCTTGGGCCAGAACAGTGCCTCATAGGCCTTGAGGACTTCGGACACCTTCTCGGTCCATTTCTCGTAGGACCAGTCCTTGTCCTCCTTGACCCGTGAGGACGCCTGATGTTCGGCTTCCTTCTTGCCGACCTGCATGTGACCCAGCTCGGTGTTGGGCACGAGGTTGCCGTTGATGAGGATCGCCGAGCCGATGCCGGTGCCGAACGTCAGCAACATCACCACGCCGTCCACGCCCTTGCCCGCGCCGTAGGCGTCCTCGGCCATCCCGGCCGCGTCGGCGTCGTTGAGCACCGAGACCGCGCGACCCCCCAGGTGGCGGCTGAACAGCTCGTAGACGTCGGTGCCGATCCACGCCTTGTCGATGTTCGCCGCGGTCCGCATGATGCCCTCGGTGACCACACCGGGGAGGGTGATTCCGACCGGACCGGCCCAGTCGAAATGGGCGACGACCTCGGCGACCGCCGCCGCCACCGCCTCCGGGGTGGCCGGCTGCGGGGTGAGCACCTTGAATCGATCGCCGACGAGTTCACCGGTGTCGAGATCGACGATGCCGCCCTTGATCCCGGAGCCGCCGACGTCGACGCCGAACCCCAGATTCGTCGGGGTCGGCGAGCTGTCGGTGGCTGGCGTGTCGGTCATGGCGGAGTTTCCTTCCGGGCCGGCGGTGATCGACATCAGGCTATCGGCGCCCGCCGTCGGCCGCGCGGCATCCCTCCAGAAGTGTTGCTTCACCTCACCGCCTGAGCGGTCGCGGTCGCCGATGTGCTGACATGGAACACGTGGATCAGACAATTCCGGTGGACGAACTGGCCGCCATCGCGGTGGACGTGGCGCAGGAGGCGGCCGCCCACGTGCGACGCCGCCGACCCGAATTGTTCGGTGCGACACCGCAGTCGACGGTGGACGGGGCATCGGCGAATCCCGTCTCGACCGCCTCGACGGTCAACCCGGTGTCGACCAAGTCGACGGAAACCGATCCGGTCACCGTCGCCGACACCGAGACCGAGCGCCTGATCCGGCAGCTCCTGCACGAGGCGCGGCCCGCCGACGAGGTCCTGGGGGAGGAGCACGGCGGTAGTCGCGCCGTCCCGTCCGGTGTGCGCTGGGTGGTCGACCCCATCGACGGCACGGTCAACTTCATGTACGGCGTCCCCGCCTACGCGGTGTCGCTGGCGGCGCAGGTCGACGGCCACTCGGTCGCGGGGGTCGTCGTCGACGTGGCGCGTGAGGTCGTCTACGGCGCCACCCTGGGCGGCGGTGCCTGGGTCGCCGACGGTGACGGCCCTCGTGTGCCGTTGCGCTGCAATCCTGTCGACCGTGTGGAACTCGCGCTCGTGGCAACGGGTTTCGGTTACGCCGCCGACCGTCGGCGCGCTCAGGGTCGGATCGTCGCGGAGTTGCTCCCGAAGGTGCGTGACATCCGACGGATCGGTGCCGCGGCCCTCGACCTGTGCATGGTGGCCTCCGGCGCGGTCGACGCCCATTACGAACACGGCCTGAGTCCCTGGGACTGGGCGGCGGGCGGACTCATCGCCGCCGAGGCGGGTGCGGTCGTGGTGACCCCGCCGCCGGACTCGCGGGCAGACGAGGGGCACATCACCGTGGCCGTCGCACCGGGTATCGCCGACGAGTTCCTCGGACTGCTCGACGAACTCGGGGCGCGGGAACCGCTGGTCTAGAAGGCGCTCAGCACGGAGCCGAGTGGACCGCCTTCACCAGGGCGGGATCGGCGCCGGTCTCGGGGTTGGTCGGGTCGGCCGACCGCAGCGCCTCGAGCGCCGCCTGCGCGTCCTGGGAGAGCTCACCACCCGAGTGGTAGGTGCCCAGTGCCACGTCGACCGCGGTGCCCCGGCGTCCGTCGTCGACGAGTTGCGCGCACGGGAACGCCAGCCAGGTCGCCGCGGCGGAGGCGCGGCCCGCGGGGCCGAACCGGATCTGCGCGACGCAGTTGAGATCCCGGTTGACGTAGACGGGATCATCGGCGAACGGGGTGTCGGCGGCCGGGGTGAAGCCCTGGGCGGCGAGGTCCTCGGACACCGACCGGGCCGCGCCCCGTTCCTCGGACGCGTTGAGGACGCGGACCTGGAAGGTCGACAGCGCGGCGGGCGCGACCTCCAGCATCTCGTCGCGTGGGACCGGGGAGAGGACCGGCGGCTCCGCCGGCTCCGGTGCACCGGCTTCGGTGGCGGTCGCCGGGGACGGCTGATTGCAGGCGGTGGGGACCGATTCGCTGTCGTCGCTGCCGAGCACGACCGCCCAGACGATCACGCCGAGGACCAGAAGGACCACCACCGTGATGATCGCCGGCGCATACCGGCGGCGTGGGTACGGGCGGCCCTGTTCGTCGGTCGGGTAGCCGGTCGTAATCTTCGAGACCACCGTGGAACGACTCCTCACTGGGCGAACTTCGCGAGCGGTTGTACTTCACCGGGAACGACGCCCCGCGCGATCTCCGCAACACTCTAGAGGGTCGACCGCGCTGCGGCCGCGAGCCTCGCCGCCGGTGCCGTGTCGCGACCCCGCGCACGGGTCCGACCTGCGTCAAACGCCAGATTTCGGACAAGTTCGCGTTGCCACATTGACGGTTGACTGGACGTGGTCTATTCTTCGGGCGCCCGCGCTTCCAGACTCGGGGTGCAGCCGAAATCGAACCGTGACCGAAGTCACACAATACGACGGATTCTCGGGAACGAATTGAGCTCGAGCCGGTGTTGTAGTGACCCCACCGGCTAGACAATCCCGGCGGAGTCGTGCGCACCACCCCTGGGTGACGGCCACAAGCCGGAACCGAGAGCGCCCCCTCACACTCTCAACAAGTAAGGCACACAATGGCTACTGATTACGACGCGCCACGACGCACCGAGGCCGAGGACCTCAACGAAGACTCGCTCGAGGAGCTGAAGGCCCGTCGGAGCGAGGCGCAGTCCGCAGCCGTCGACGTCGACGAGACCGAGACCGCGGAGTCCTTCGAACTGCCCGGTGCCGACCTCTCCGGTGAAGAACTGTCGGTTCGGGTCATCCCGAAGCAGGCCGACGAATTCACTTGTACCAGCTGCTTTCTCGTCTATCACCGCAGCCGGCTGGCCGAGGAGAACGGCAACTCGCTGATCTGCGTCGACTGCGCATGATCCCCGCGGGTCTCCCGCGGATGCGCACGACGATTCCCTGACGTTCGGACACCGACGGGCAGGGCCTGACGAAGAAGGGGCCGCGCCATCAGGCGCGGCCCCTTCGTCTGTCTCGGTGGTGTCCCCGGTGCCGTCAGGCGGTCGCCGTCGGGCGGTCCGCTGCGGCGTCCGGGATGTCGAGAGCCGCCAGCAGCTCGGCCGGTCGTCGGGTGGACACCAGCCAGTAGGGGGTCGGGTCGTCGGGATCGTCGAGGACGATGAGGACCATGGTCTTCACCCAGAAGCGGTGCACCAGGTACGCGGCGGGGTCGAGCTGACGGCCGAGCGCGGCGCTCTTGGCCGTCGCCGGGATCGACGCACCGCGGGCGACGACGGACCGCGGCAGCAGCGCGCGATGCGCCTGCAGTTCGCGCTCGGCGGTCACCCGGACGCGGGTGCGGCTCATCGACCACAGCACCAGGACACAGAGGGCCGCGGTGACGACGTAACCGATCACGCTCCACCGGCTGCCATGGGCGGACAACTGGATCTCGTAGCCCACCACGCCGGTCAGGACGGCCGCGGCCGGCCACCACCACCACGGCACGTGCAGACGCTCGTCGAAGAGGTCCGCGGATCCGGAGTCGCGGCGCGTCGCCGGAGTCCCCGACGTGCCGCCGGTGTTGTCAGGCGATTGAGGTGCGGTCACGTTGACCAGCGTAGTCTGCGTGCGTGACCCCAGATCTCCCCCCTCTGCCGCCCATCGCGGTACGTCGCCTCGATCCCGATCTGCCGTTGCCCACCCGAGCTCATCCCGGGGATGCGGGCGTGGACCTGTGCTCGACGATCGACCTGGAACTGCCCGCGGGGCGCCGTCAGCTGGTCGCCACCGGGATCGCCATCGCGCTGCCGTTCGGCACCGTGGGCCTGATCCATCCGCGTTCGGGGCTGGCCGCCCGCGCCGGACTTTCCATCGTCAACACGCCCGGCACGATCGACGCGGGATACCGCGGCGAGATCAAGGTCTGCCTGATCAATCTCGACCCCGAGCAGCCCATCACCATCTCGCGCGGTGACCGGATCGCTCAGCTGATCGTGCAGCGCGTCGAATTGCCCGAGTTCGTCGAGGTCGACGAACTCGACGACACCAGCCGCGGCGACGGCGGATACGGGTCCAGCGGCGGCCACGCCGTCCTGGGCTGAGCACGACACGCCGGGCGTCGTCTGCCCCCGCGTCGATTAATCTTCAACACGAATGCGGATCAACGAGGAGTAGGCGATGACGAATAACGGTTCGGACGAACTGCGGGTCGGACAAGCACTGGGCCCCTACGACATCGACGCCCTCGCGACGGAGATCAGCGAGCTGGAGAACTCCCACCTCGACCTCGGCTCGGTGCTCGTGCCGGTGGTCGAGGGCGGGCAGGTGACCGTCGAGATGTCGGAGACCCACCAGCCCCAGAACGTCTACCTGGTCACCCCGATCGGTCGGATCTCGGTGAGTGCCTTCGCGGCACCCAAGTCGCCGGGAATGTGGCGCGAGGTGGTCCGGGAACTGGCCGAGTCACTGCGCGACGGTGGCGCCGCCACCAGCATCGAGGACGGTCACTGGGGCCGCGAGGTCGTGGCCGAGGTCGAGGGCGGGACGCACCGCTTCATCGGCGTCGACGGCCCCCGCTGGCTCGTGCGCTGTGTCGGCAGTGGGCCGTCGGAGAGCGCCGAGGACCTTGCACGCCTGAGCCGCGCCGTGCTGGCCGAGACCGTCGTACGTCGCGGGTCCGAGCCGCACCCGCCACGCGAACCCCTTCCGATCGTGCTGCCGCCGGTGCTCGCCGACCAGGTCGCCGCGGCCCAACAACAGATCTTCGCCGAATCGGAGGCAGGGGCACAGGACGAGGCGCCCACCCCCGAGGTCCCGGCCGCCGACGAACCGGAAGGGGTCGCCGGAGGAGCGCTGGACCAGGTGGCACACGCCACCGTCTACGGCGAGAACTCCTACACCGAGGGTCCGGCCGAAGGCGCCACGTACGACGACCCGTCGGTCACCGCCGATCCGGACCCCGAGGACGACGCGCCGCCGCCGTCGTCGGGCTCGGCGATGCAGCGCTTCTTCCGTCGTCGCTGACCCGGCGGCGGCGGGGCTACCGCCTCGACAGTCGTGTGTACGCGTCGAGGCAGCTCTCGCCGAGCAGACCGGGGTCACGGCCCCATCTCTCGAGGCTGACCTCGACCAGCGCCGACCGCGGAGCCACTTCGTGCCACACGCGGGCGACGGCGATGGGGTGGATCGGGTCGTCGGGTGCCGCCACGAGTGCCAGTGGCACCGCGAGGTCGGCGATCTGGGCAGGTGTCGGGGCGCAGTAGCGCGCCGCGTCACGCAGCTGGCAGATGACCTCGGGATACAGCCTCCGCCAGGAGCGGGAGAGCTCCTCGGCCAGCCAGTCCGGGCTGCTCGCCGCCATCTCGGCGACCGTCGTCTCCAGTCCGTCCCGTTCCATCGCGTCGGCGGTGGCCCGCGCGCCGGCCGCGGCGAGGGCGGAGTCGGCGTCCCCACTCCAGGCCGGCAGCGCCGCGAACACTCCGGCACAGCGTCCGCCGGTGTCGGCGAGAGCCCACTCGAGGGCTATCGCGGCGCCGATCGACACCCCGCCGACCAGAACCCGGTCGTGTTCGGCCGCCGCGCGCTCGATGCCCCGACGGTGTCCGTCGATCAGCTCCGACGTCGGCTCGAGCGCCACCAGGTCCACGCCGAGCGTCGTGGCCGCGTGACCGAAGGCACGTGTGACGTGGTCGGCATCCGAGCCGGTCCCGGGAATCACCACCAGTGCGGTGGCCGTTCGTGTTTGCGGACTGTCCACGACGGGCATCAATTGTTCATCCGGATGCGGGGCACCCAGAGATCATCCCTTAGGGTGTCCCGGGACCGCGGTGCGCCCCGGTCATCCACGTTGTCACCGGCGGGTGCCGGGTCTACGCTGGCGGACAGCCACCGATCATTCGTTCGGTGGCCACGGACGCTGCGGCGGAAGCCCCGGTGCCCGGCTGAAATCCATTGGGAGGTTGGGATGCCCACAGCTGGTTATCTCAAGCGACTGACCCGCCGACTCACCGAAGACCTCGGTGACGTCGACGCGGAGCGAATCGCCGAGGAGTCGAAGGCGACGGGCGCACAACGCGCGTCGGACTGCACCCGCGGCGAGGAGGTCACCATGCACGGCGAACTGCGCGCGGTGGAGACCTGTTCACGCACGGCCAAGGCCGGGGTCAAGGCAGAGTTCTTCGACGGCTCCGACATCGTCATGTTGAAGTGGCTGGGCCGCAATCGCATCGCCGGCATCGAACCCGGCCGGAAGGTGACCGTGCGGGGCCGACTCGCCCTGCAGGACGGTCACAAGGTGATCTACAACCCCTACTACGAGCTGCAGGGCAGCGACGACGAGTGACACCCACGAGTGACACCGGGAGGTCGGACGACGAGTCGGCCGACCAGGACGTCGAACAGAACCCGGCCCCCGAGCCGACCCCCACGGTGCTGGAACAGATCGGCGGCGTGTCCGGCCTGATCTACTCGACGGTCCCGGTGGTCGTGTTCGTGCCGGTCAACTCGTTCTTCGGCCTCACGGCCGCCATCATCGCCGCGCTCACCGCCGCGGCCCTCGTCTTCGTGGTGCGGCTCGTCCGCCGCGAGGGACTCACCCCGGCGATCTCCGGCCTCCTCGGCGTGGCCATTTGCGTCTTCATCGCCAACCGGGTGGGGGACGCCAAGGGATATTTCCTCTTCGGCATCTGGACCACCCTCGCCTACGCGATCGCGTTCGTGATCTCCATCGTCGTGCGCTGGCCGCTGATCGGCGTCGCCTGGCACCTGGTGAACGGGCAGGGGACCGCCTGGCGCAAACACCGTCGGACGTTGCGCGCCTACGACATCGCCACCGCCCTGTGGGCCCTGGTCTTCGCGGCGCGGTATCTCGCCCAGTCCGAACTCTATGATCTCGGTGCGACCGGCTGGCTGGCCTTCACACGGATCGCGATGGGTTGGCCGCTGACCGCCTTGGCGGTGCTCGCCACGGTCCTGCTCGTCCGCCGCGCGGTGCGTGAGGAAGAGACGGTCGGAGCCTGATCTTCAGCGCGTGATCTTCATGGCGTCGTAGAGGGCCGGTTCGGCCTCCGACGGGGCGATGAAGATCAGCTCGTCGCCGCCCTCGATCGGGTCGTCGTTCTGCGGCACGATGACGCGCCCGCCCCGCAGGATCGTGACCAGAGCCACGTCGCGGGGCAGTTCGAGCTTGCGTACCGGCTTGCCCGCCATCGGCGTGTTCGACGGCAGGGTGAGCTCGACGAGGTTCGCCTGGCCCTGGCGAAAGGTCATGAGGCGGACCAGGTCACCCACCGACACCGCTTCCTCGACGAGCGAGGCGAGTAGACGCGGCGTCGACACCGCGACGTCGACGCCCCAGTCCTCACCGAACAGCCACTCGTTGCGCGGGTCGTTGACCCGCGCGACGACGCGGTTGATCGCGAACTCGGTCTTGGCCAGCAGACTCACGACCAGGTTGGCCTTGTCGTCGCCGGTCGCCGCGATCATCACGTCGAAGGTCTGCAACTGCGCGTCCTCGAGTTTCGTCAGTTCGCAGGCATCGGCGAGGATCCATTTCGCGCCCGGTACCGAGTCCGGGTCGATGTGGTCGGCCTTGCGCTCGAAGAGCGTGACGTCGTGCGAGTTGACCAGGAGTTCGCGGGCGATCGAGCGCCCGACCGCGCCGGCTCCGGCGATGGCGACCTTCACAGGATGACTCCTCGGTGTTCGGGGCTCAGGGCGTTCGGGCTCGGGGTGTTCAGGACTCGGCCTGGGTGAACGGTTCCGCGGCGACGCGGCGGGCGTCGACCAGATTGTCGAGCAGCACCGCACCGTAGATCACGTCGTCCTGCTGGAGAACGGTTTTGGCCTCCGGCAGGATCGGCCGCCCGACCCGGTTGAGGAATGCGACCCGCGCTCCGGTCTGTTCCTGGAACTTGCCGACCGACACCCCGATCCACGACTCGTCGACGTCGATCTCGGCGACCGCGAGGGTGCCCGACGGGTCGCGCCACTCCGTGGTCGCGGTCTCGCCGAGCGCGGAGACGAAACGTTCCGTCGTCCACGGCACGGTGGCGACGGTCGGGATGCCCAGCCGCTCGTACACCTCGGCGCGCTTGGCGTCGTAGATGCGGGCGACGACCCGCTCGACGTCGAAGGTCTCCCGGGCCACACGGGCGGCGATGATGTTGGAGTTGTCGCCGGACGACACCGCGGCGAAGGCGTCGGCGTGCTCGATCCCGGACTTGACGAGGATGTCCCGGTCGAAGCCCACACCGGTGATGGTGCGGCCCGCGAAGTCGGCGGACAACCGGGCGAACGCGGACGGGTCCCGGTCGATGATCGCGACGTCGTGTCCGCGTTTCTGCATCGCCATGGCGAGCGATGATCCGACTCGCCCGCAACCCATGATGACTACCTGCACGACATTCCTCTCCGGACGCGACCTGCGTGCCGCGAGTCGAACCTACCCGCCACGACGCGGACGCTCTAGGGTTGCCTGGTGTCCACCGTCTCCAAGGTGTCCGTTGCGACGAAGCGCCTCCTGCTCGGCAGGCCCTTCCGCAGCGACAAGCTGGGCCACACTCTGCTCCCCAAACGGATCGCCCTCCCGGTCTTCGCCTCCGACGCGATGAGCTCGGTGGCGTATGCGCCACAGGAGATCTTCCTGGTCCTGTCGGTGGCCGGTATCACCGCGCTCGCCTTCACCCCGTGGGTCGCCGTCGCCGTCGCGGTGGTCCTCGCGGTGGTGGTCGCCAGCTATCGGCAGAACGTGCACGCATACCCGTCGGGTGGCGGCGATTACGAGGTCGCCACGGTCAACCTGGGGCCCAACGCCGGCCTGACGGTCGGCAGCGCACTTCTCGTCGACTACGTGCTGACGGTGGCCGTGTCGGTGACCTCGGCCGCGGAGAACATCGGTTCGGCCGTCCCGTTCGTCAGCGAGCACAAGGTCTGGTTCTGCGTCGGCGCCATCGTGCTCATCGCGGCGGTGAACCTGCGCGGCATCAAGGAATCCGGTGCGCTGCTGGCCATCCCGACGTACGCCTTCATCGTCGGCGTGCTGGGCATGCTCGTGTGGGGATTCACCGAGATCTTCGTGCTCGGCGAGGAGATCCGCTCGGAGACCGCCGACTTCGGGATCGCCGCCGAACAGGACAACCTCACCGGTCTGGCGCTGGTCTTCCTCGTCGCCCGCTCGTTCTCCTCCGGATGCGCGGCGCTGACCGGGGTCGAGGCCATCAGCAACGGCGTCCCCGCGTTCCGGAAACCCAAGTCACGCAACGCCGCGACCACCCTGCTGATGCTCGGTGCGTTCTCGATCACCCTACTGCTGGGCATTGTTCTGCTCGCCCAGGAGATCGGGGCCAAGTACGTGATGAACCCGTCGACGGACCTCGTCGGGGCCCCCGAGGGTTACCAGCAGAAGGCGATGATCGCGCAGCTCGCCCACGCGGTCTTCGACTCGTTCCCGGCCGGCTTCTTCTTCGTCGCGCTCGTGACCGCGCTGATCCTGTTGCTGGCCGCCAACACCGCGTTCAACGGTTTCCCGGTGCTGGGATCGGTGCTGGCCCAGGATCGCTACCTGCCGCGGCAGTTGCACACGCGCGGCGACCGGCTCGCGTTCTCCAACGGCATCCTGTTCCTGGCGGCCGCGGCCATCATCTTCGTCGTCGCGTTCGACGCCCAGGTCACCTCGCTCATCCAGCTCTACATCGTCGGCGTGTTCGTCTCGTTCACCCTGAGCCAGACCGGCATGGTGCGGCACTGGACCCGCCTGCTGCGCACCGAGTCCGACCCGAGCGCACGCCGCCGGATGATGCAGTCGCGGGTGGTGAACTCGGTCGGACTGGTCATGACCGCGACGGTCCTGGTGGTCGTGCTGATCACGAAGTTCACCGCGGGCGCGTGGATCGCGGTGCTGGCGATGGTCGCGCTCTTCGTGGTGATGAAGCTGATCCATCACCACTACGCCTCGGTGCAGCGCGAACTCGACGAGGCCGAGGCCGACGACGAGGGGGTGCTCCCGAGCCGGACCCATTCGATTGTGCTGGTGTCGAGTCTGCACATGGCCTCTCGTCGCGCTCTGCGGTATGCGCGGGCGACGCGACCGGACGTCCTCGAGGCGATCACCGTCAACGTCGACGACCGCGACACCCGGAAGCTGGTGTCCCAGTGGGAGGCCAGCGACATCACGATCCCGCTCAAGGTCATCGCCTCCCCGTACCGCGAGATCACCCGGCCCGTCATCGACTACGTGCGACGTGTCCGCCGGGAGTCCCCGCGTGACGTGGTGACCGTGTTCATCCCCGAATACGTCGTCGGACACTGGTGGGAGCAGATCCTGCACAACCAGTCCGCGCTGCGACTCAAGGGACGTCTGCTGTTCGAGCCCGGGGTGATGGTGACCTCGGTGCCCTGGCAGCTCACGTCGTCGGATCGCCGCAAGGAGACCAAGAGGTACTGGGCACCGGGCGAGACCCGCCGCGCCCTGGGCGAATCGGAGCGCACACTGTGACACCCCCGGCAACGACGCGGCGCGTCGAGGTCACCGTCGATCGTCCCGCGAACGGTGGGGAAGCTGTCGGACGTGCCGACGGCCGGGTCCTGTTCGTGCGCGGTGCGATTCCCGGCGAGCGCGTGGTCGCCGAGATCACCGACGACCGACACGACTCGTACTGGCGTGCCGAGGCCGTCGAGATCCTCGAGGCGTCCCCGCACCGGGTTCCGGTGGTGTGCCCGGCGGCGGCCGGGGGAGCGGGATGCTGCGACCTCGGGCACATCGAGCCCGGGCACGCGCGCGACCTGAAGCAGGCCGTGCTGCTCGACGTCCTGAGCCGGGTCGGTCACCTCGACGAGGAGACGATCGCCGGCACCGACCTCGCGACGCGCGGGGTCGACCGCCTGCCCGGCGACGACACCGGCTGGCGCATCCGGACCCGGCTGGCCGTCGACGGACGGGGGCGCGCCGGGCAGCACGCCTTCCGCGGTTCGGCGGTGATCCACGATGTCTGCGTGCAGCCGGCGCCGGGGATGATCGACGACCTCGCCCGCCGCAGCTTCACCCCGCACGCCGAACTGGCCGTGGTCCTCGACGCCGACGGCACCCGGCACGTCACCGAACTC
This sequence comes from Gordonia sp. C13, assembly GCF_023218005.1. Lineage (NCBI taxonomy): Bacteria > Bacillati > Actinomycetota > Actinomycetes > Mycobacteriales > Gordoniaceae > Gordonia > Gordonia sp. C13. The sequence goes on along the minus strand of NZ_JALPSY010000001.1, from coordinate 255,038 downwards.
GCACCCGTCGCCGAGGTCCGGCACGGCGACGCCCGCCGCCGCGCACAACAGAACCGCCGACGCCGCGCCCGACCCCGCGCGCAGGTGGTCGTCGAGGGGGCGGAGTCCGCGGTCCACCGCGTCGGGAACCGGGCGTGGGACATCCCGGTGACCGGGTTCTGGCAGGCGCACCGGGCCGCACCGCAGACGTATGCCGACACCGTCGTGGGCTTCGTCGGCGACCACCTCGGAGCCGGCCCGCGGGTCGCATGGGACCTCTACGGCGGCGCCGGGGTGTTCGCCGGCGCACTGCTCGACCATTGCGGGACGGGCCTCGAGGAGGTCCACATCGTCGACTCCGACGCGGGCGCGCTGGCGGCCGCGACGCGCACCTTCGACGCCGACGGCGATCGCGTGGTCACCCATCGGGGAGAGGTGGCCGCCCGTGTGCACGACCTCGGGGAGTCGCCCGACGTGGTCGTCCTCGATCCGCCGCGCACCGGCGCCGGGGAGAAGGTCATCGACGCGATCGCCGCCGCGAAACCGGCCGTGGTGGTGCATGTCGGCTGTGATGCCGCCCGCTTCGCACGTGATCTCGGTCTCTTCGCCCGCGCCGGATATCGCGTGGCCCAGGTGCGTGGCTTCGACGCTTTCCCGCTCACGCACCATGTCGAGGCCATCGCGTGCCTGGTTCCGGCCGGAGTCACGCCCGGCGAGTGAGGTCGTCGACCATCCGCGGGGCATGGTCGTACCGAATGCTTCCGTAGACTGACGGGTTATGAGCCGGGGGTTTTCTCCCGGAAATGTGGACCGGGTTCCCCGGGGCGTCACGTGATGGAGGAAACGATGGTTGTGCTCGACCGGATCAACTCGCCGGCCGATCTGCGGTCTCTGTCGGAGGCCGAGATGGAGACGCTCGCCTCCGAGATCCGGACGTTCCTGATCGAGAAGGTGGCGGCGACGGGCGGTCATCTCGGACCCAATCTCGGTGTGGTCGAACTGACCCTCGGAATCCACCGTGTCTTCGACTCGCCGCACGATCCGATCCTCTTCGACACCGGCCACCAGTGCTACGTCCACAAGATCGTGACCGGCCGCAAAGACGGCTTCGATCACCTGCGTCAGCGCGGCGGCCTCACCGGCTACCAGGAGCGCGCCGAATCCGAACACGACTGGGTCGAGTCCTCGCACGCCTCGGCTGCCCTGTCCTACGCCGACGGACTGGCCAAATCCTTCGAGCTGACCGGCCAGAACGACCGCACCGTGGTCGCGGTGGTCGGCGACGGTGCCCTCACCGGCGGCATGTGCTGGGAGGCGATCAACAACATCGCCGCCTGCAACCGGCCCGTGGTCATCGTCGTGAACGACAACGGCCGGTCCTACGCCCCGACCATCGGCGGTCTCGCCAGCCACCTGTCCGGTCTGCGTCTGCAGCCCGGCTACGAGAAGTTCCTCGACGAGAGTCGCCGTGTGGTCAAGCAGGTGCCCGTGGTCGGCGAACCCGCCTACGCGGTCCTCCACGGCATGAAGAGCGGTCTCAAGGACCTGCTGGCACCCCAGGCGATGTTCACCGACCTCGGTCTGAAATACGTCGGCCCCGTCGACGGCCACGACATCAACGCCGTCGAGTCGGCCCTGCGGCACGCCCGCGACTTCGGCGGACCGGTCATCGTGCACACCGTCACGCGCAAGGGCATGGGGTATGCCCACGCCGAGAACCATGTCGCCGACCAGATGCACGCCACCGGCATCATCGACCCCGTGACCGGACGGCCCACCAGCGTCGCACCGCAGGACTGGACGAAGGTCTTCTCGGCCGCGCTGCTCGACGCCGGCGCCAACCGCCCCGACGTCGTCGCGATCACCGCGGCCATGCCCGGCCCCACGGGACTCACGCCGTTCGGTGAGCGCTACCCGGACCGCATGTTCGACGTCGGCATCGCCGAACAGCATGCGATGACCTCGGCGGCCGGGCTCGCACTCGGCGGACTGCACCCGGTCGTCGCCATCTATTCGACCTTCCTCAATCGCGCCTTCGACCAGCTCCTGATGGACGTCGCGCTGTTGAAGCAGCCGGTGACCCTCGTCCTGGACCGGTCGGGCATCACCGGGCCGGACGGCCCCAGTCACCACGGCATGTGGGACCTGTCCCTCATGGCGATGGTCCCCGGTCTCCGGGTCTCCGCGCCGCGGGACGCGGTCCGGTTGCGCGAGGAGTTCGACGAGGCGCTCGGCATCGACGACGGTCCGACCGCCCTGCGCTTCTCCAAAGGGGCTGTGCCCGAAGACATCCGCGCGGTCGAACGACTCGACGACGGGGTCGACGTGCTGCACCGCGGCGATCGCGACCTCGGCCCGGTGTCCGGTGACGTGCTCATCGTCGCGGTCGGCGCCTTCTGCAGCCTCGCCGTCGACACCGCCGAACGCCTTGCGCAACAGGGCATCGGCGCCACGGTCGTCGACCCCCGCTGGGTGCTGCCGGTGCCGACCTCGGTGGTCGAGGTCGCGCGTCGTCACCGTCTGGTCGTCACCCTCGAGGACGGCTGCGTCAGCGGCGGCGTGGGATCGGCTGTCGCCGGGGCGCTCTCGGCGGCCGAGGTGGCCGTTCCGGTGCAGATCAAGGGCATTCCGCAGGCGTTCATCGAACATGCCTCGCGCGGAGAGATTCTCGGCGACCTCGGTCTTACGGCGCAGGACCTCGCCCGCTCGATCACCGCGACGGTGTCGGGCATGCAGGCCGGTCCGGCGCTGGAACGCCACATCGAGAATCCCGCGGACCCCGCGCAGAGTCGCGCCGAGGACTGACGCCGGAGGGTCGGCGCCCGATGACAGGCGCCGACCCTTTCGCGCTCAGCGCAGGTTGGCGAGGTTCGAGATCGACTTGTGCACATCGGATTCCAGCACCTTGGCGACGAGGCGTCCGACGGGTCCGTTGAGCAGGCCGCCGGAGATCTCGGCGGCCAGGTCGAAGTGTGAGCCGTCGACGATCTCGTCGACCTTCATGGCGAGGTCGATGTTGATCCCGCCGCGGCCCGTCCCGGACAGCGCGATCATCCGCGGCTCGTCGTAATCGGTGACGGTCCAGTGGATGACGTTGCGGAACCCCTTCACCTTGATCAGGGACGAGACCTTCGTGCCCTCGGTGATCGTGTCGGGGACCGGGGACTTCCACCCACCGAAGATCGTCATCCACTCGTCGAACCGCGAGAGGTTGCTGGCGAGTGCCCAGGCCGCGCCCGGGTCGAGGTCCGAGTCGATGCCGACGGAGACTGTGGCCACTGAGTGCTCCATTCCGTGTGGTCGTGCCTGTCGGAAGGTCTCTTACCCAACTCGGAGCGGGGCTACTCCGACGATGTCGTCTCGGTGCCGACCTCGCCCAGCGCCTCGGTCAACGCGTCGACGCTGAGCCGCCGCTGCCACGGACGTGCCCCGGCGGCGGAGAGGTGGGCGTCCACGGCCTCGGCGGTGACCGGCCCGTTCAGTCCGTCCCAGCACAGCTGGCGGACGACGTCCGGGGCGAGGAGGTTCTCCACGGGGAGGGTGTGGCTCTCGGCGACCTCTTTGAGCGCGGGGCGGACCTTCTGCATCCGCGCCGCGGCCTCCGGGTTTCGCTGCTCCCAGCGGCTCACCGGGGGTAATCCGGGGCCGTTGGTCTTGCGGGCCGGCAGTTCGCTGTCGGGGAGCTCGCGGGCCCGCTGCAGGGCGCTCAGCCAGATCCCGGCCTGCCGACGCTGGCGGGGGCCGCCGAAGATCGGCAGGCGGGTGAGTTCGTTGTTCGATTTCGGGTCGACGGTTGCGGCGTTGACGATCGCGGTGTCGGGTAGTACGCGGCCCGGGGCCACATCCCGACGCTCCGCCAATTCCTCACGTGCAGTCCACAATTCGCGGACCGCGGCCAGTGCACGAGCCGACTTCACGGTGTGGATGTTGGAGGTCTTGCGCCAGCGGTCGGTGCGCGGCGGCGCCGGCGGGCGCGACAGGACGTAGGCGAATTCCTCGCGGGCCCAGCCGTCCTTGCCGGACTCGGCCAGTGCCGCGTCCATCGCGTCCCGGAGTTCGACGAGCACCTCGACGTCGAGCGCGGCGTAGTTCAGCCAGTCGTCGGGGAGCGGCCGCCGTGACCAGTCCGCCGCGCCGTGACCCTTGAGCAGGCCGAGACCGAGGAACTGGGCGACCATCGCGGCGAGGTTCACCTTCGCCAGGCCGAGCAGACGTCCGGCGAGCTCGGTGTCGTACAGCTCGACGCATTCGAAGCCGAGTTCGCGTAGGCAGGGAAGATCCTGGTCGGCGGCGTGCAGCACCCATTCGGGCCCGCGTAGTGCATCGATCACGGGAGCGAGCGCCTCGGGATCGGCGATCGGGTCGAGCAGGAAGCTGCCGGAGCCGCGTCGTTTGATCTGGATCAGATAGGCACGCTGGGAGTAGCGATAGCCCGAGGCGCGTTCGGTGTCGACGGCGATGGGGCCCTCGCCGGCCGCGAGTGCTTCTGCGGCGTCGGCGAACTCCGCCGCGGTCGACAGCACCGGCGGGACACCCCCGGCGGGGGCGAGCAGCGGCTCGACCTCGGGGACCTCGTCCTCGGGTGCTTTGTTCTCGGCTGTGCTGTCGGGTGGTGTGTCCACGGTGCTCACGTCGGGCCGAGTTGGGTCACGCCTGCCGGCGGGAGACCGGCAGCCGACGCCAGGACCTCACAGAACGCCTCGAGATGGCCGTTGAGCCCCTCGGCGGTCAGTGCGGTCCACGACGCCCGGACCTCGAGCTGGTGGGCGCGCGGGGGTCCGGCGATGTCGCCGTAGCGCACCGACGTCGTCGACGTGACGGTGCCGCCGAGTGCGGTCACCTCGATGCGGTGTGCGGTGCCGTTGGAGGAGGAGGGGGTGCTGCTCTCGCCGACCGGCACGCCGAGGGCGTCGGACAGCCAGCTCCAGGCGACCTCGGGCAGCAGCGGATCCATCGCCAGCGCGGCCTCGACCTCGGCCTGGAGGTAGGCGACGAGGCGGATCGTGCCGTTCCAGGCGTCCTGGCCGGCCGGGTCGTACAGCAGGATGAGTCGTCCGAACGCGGTGCCCTGAGAATCGGCGGGGATGACATCGGGGTCGTCCGGCGGGCGCACCTCGGCGCCGACCGCATAGCTGTACGGCGCGAGCCGCTGTGGCGGGCGGATGGGTCCGACCTCGATCTCACGGCGGACGCGGGCAGCGTGCAGCGACTCCACCGCCGCGCGGAAATCAGCAGGCTCGTCCGGAGCTCCCGAGGAAGTCACCGTTCGACCGTAGGTGTGTCGTGCCTGGCAGCGGCGGAGGCGCGCCGAGTCACCGGCCCCAGAAATGGGGACGCGGACCCGGAAGTGTCGAACCGGGCAGGCCGGGGCAGGTCAGATCGCCGAACATGGCAGAGTAAGCGGTGATGTCGAACGTAACTGGTACACGGGTCCATCGGTCGCACCTGCCGCTCGTCGCCGCGGCCACGGGTGGGACCCCTTCGCGCCGTCCGGTGTGGTTCATGCGGCAGGCGGGCCGGTCGCTGCCCGAGTACCGCGCGATCCGTGCGAACCACGGCATGCTCGAATCCTGCTTCGACGCCGAGCTGGTGTGTGAGATCACCATGCAGCCGGTGCGCCGCCACGACGTCGACGCCGCGATCCTGTTCTCCGACATCGTCGTCCCGCTGAAGGCCGCCGGGATCGACCTCGACATCGTCGCGGGCACCGGTCCGGTGATCGCCGAACCCGTGCGGTCGGCCGACGCCGTCGCCCGCATCCCGCGCCTCGAACCCGCCGCGGTCGGCGCGATCTCCCACGCCATCGAACTTCTGCTCGCCGAACTCGGCGACACCGCGCTGATCGGTTTCGCCGGCGCGCCGTTCACCCTCGCGTCGTACCTCATCGAGGGCGGGCCGAGCCGCAACTACGAGCGCACCAAGGCGATGATGCACGGCGACCCGGAGACCTGGGCCGAGCTGATGGCCCGCCTGGCCGACATCACCATCGCCTTCCTGAAGGTCCAGCTCGACGCCGGTGTCGACGCCATCCAGCTGTTCGATTCCTGGGCCGGCATGCTCTCGGCCGCCGACTACCAGCGTTTCGTGGCACCGCACAGCGCGCGCGTCCTCGCCGAGGTCGCCGGCTACGGCGTCCCGCGCATCCATTTCGGCGTGGGCACCGGCGAACTGCTGGCTCCCATGGCCCATGTCGGGGCCGACGTCATCGGGGTCGACTGGCGGGTGCCGCTCGACGAAGCCGTCCGCCGCGTCGGCCCGGGCAAAGCAGTCCAGGGCAACCTCGACCCGACCCTGCTCTTCGCGGGGCCGGAGGTCGTGGACAGCGAGATCCGCCGTGTGGTCGCCGACGGCGACCGGGCGATCGCGGCCGGCGCCATCGGCCACATCTTCAACCTCGGTCACGGGGTCCTGCCGGGCACCGACCCGGACGTCCTCACCCGCGCCGTCGAACTGATCCACAGCCTCTGATGGGTGCTCGGCTCCGGATCGCGGTCGTCGGCGGAGGTGTCTCCGGCCTGACAGCCGCGTACCGGCTGCGTGGCGCGCTCGGCGCCGACGCACAGATCGACGTGCTCGAAGCCGGGGAACGGCTCGGGGGTGTCCTGCACACCACGACGGTCGGCGGCCAGTCCGTCGATGTCGGGGCCGAGGCGTTCATCGTCCGACGACCCGAAGCGCTGGGCCTGGTCACCGAACTCGGCCTGGGGGACCGGGTCGTGTCACCGACCGGCCGACGCCCGTCCGTGTGGTCCGGGGGCCGCCTGCACCCACTGCCGGCCCCCGCGCTCATGGGTATCCCCGCGATCCCTGTTGCGGTCGCCGATCTCGCCGACCCCGCCGACCTCGAACTCCTCCGCGCCGAGACGCAGCGTCCCTGGCGTTGGGACTCCTCCGCGGACCCGTCGGTCGGGGACCTCGTCGCCGACCGTTTCGGCCCGTCTGTGGTCGCCCGCAGCGTCGACCCGATGCTGGGCGGTGTCTACTCGAGCCTCGCCGGAGACATCGGTCTGCGTGAGGCGCTCCCCGCGCTCGCGGCACGACTCGACGCCGGTGCGCCCAACCTGACTGCGGCCGTCTCCGGTCTCGTCGCCGACGCCACGGGTTCGGGGCCTGTTTTCGGCACCCTCGTCGGTGGCTACCGGGTGCTGCTCGACGCACTCAGGTCCGCCGCGGCCGTCGAACCCGAGCTCTGCGCGTACGTCCGCCGTCTGGAGCCGACCGCGACCGGATGGTCGCTCGACTTCGCGGGTGGTGCTTGCGAGGACGTGCGCGACTACGACGGGGTCATCCTGGCCATCCCCGCTTGGCAGGCCGGCCACCTCCTGCACGGCTCCCTGCCCGACTTCGCCGCCCCGCTGCGCGTAGTACGCGGCGCGTCATCAGTGGTGGTGTCGATCGCACTTGCCCCCGGCACTCCGGTGCCCGACCACTCCGGCGTTCTCGTCGGGACGGGGGAGAGCCTGCGCGCCAAGGCATTCACGCTCAGCTCGCAGAAGTGGGGACATCTCTCGCACGACGACGCGCCGGTCTCGGTGCGCGCGTCGTTCGGCCGGTTCGGCGCACCGGTTCCCGACGCGGACGTCGAACCCGGCGTCGACGACCGGCTGACCCGCGAGGCGCTGGAGGATCTCGACGAGGTGTGCCGGGCCGCCGGCGTGGCACCCGCGTCGCCGAACGTCGTCGACACCTACGTGCAGCGCTGGACCAACGGGCTGCCGGTCTACGGCCCCGGACATCTCGCCACGATGGCGCAGGTGGCCGCGTCCCGGCCGCGTCGGCTCGCACTCGCCGGGTCGTCGTATGCGGGGGTCGGTGTCCCGGCCTGCATCGGCCAGGCCGGACGTGCCGTATCGGCTCTGCTGACCGACCTGACCTGACTGTTCGTCCCACCGGGCGCGGTGGCAACATGTCAGTCATGGCCCGCTTGGATTACGCAGAACTCAACTCCACGATCCGCTACCTGATGTTCTCGGTGTTCGCCGTCCGCCCCGGCGAGCTCGGCACCGACCGGGACCAGGCCAAGTCGGATGCCGCCGACTTCTTCAAATCCCTCGAGGACACCGGCGTCGTGGTCCGCGGCGTGTACGACGTGTCGGGTCTCCGGGCCGACGCCGACTTCATGATCTGGTGGCACGCCGAAGATGTCGAGCCCATCCAGGCGGCTTACGCGAAGTTCCGCCGAGAGACCGTCCTCGGCCGCGCCTGCAACCCCGTGTGGAGCAACGTGGCGCTGCACCGGCCCGCGGAGTTCAACAAGAGCCACATCCCGGCGTTCCTCGCCGGCGAGGAAGCGGGCAACTACATCTGCGTGTACCCGTTCGTGCGGTCCTACGAGTGGTACCTGCTGCCCGACGAGGAACGTCGCAAGATGCTCGCCGACCACGGCAAGGCCGCCCGTGAGTACAAGGACGTCCGCGCCAACACGGTGTCGTCGTTCGCCCTCGGCGACTACGAGTGGCTGCTGGCCTTCGAGGCCCCGGAACTGCACCGCATCGTCGACCTCATGCGCGACCTGCGTGCCACCGAGGCGCGGATGCACGTCCGCGAGGAGACGCCGTTCTTCACCGGGCCGCGCGTCGAGGTCTCGGCACTCATCGACGCTCTGCCCTGACCCGCCGCGACACACGACGACAGAGGTTCTCGCCCGCGAAAGGCAAGAACCTCTGTTTTGTGTGACCGGTGTCACCGGAACGAATGAAATCGGACATAAAACGCCACGCGTGACGCGAAGGGAAGCGGAGCGTAAACGGAGTCTCAACACGAGGCAAACAACGCTCGACTCAACGTGGAGGAACCCAGATGGTCCGAATCGTCCCCGCGACACGCGTCATCGCAGCCCTGGCCTTCTCGGCCGCGCTCGCCGGCGGAGCCGCGGTCGCCGACGCTCAGCCCTGCCAGATCGACCTCGCGAACGGCCAGGTAGCGCCGTGCGCTCCGGGTGTCGTCTCGACGCAGCCGGGCGACCCGGGTGGCGGCAACGACGCGGCGTCCGAGCCGGCCGAGTTCGTGCATGTGCCGCTGGAGCACAGCTTCCCGGAGCCGGCAGAGGAAGAAGAGCTGCCTGACGAGAAGTGAGGGTCGCAGTGCCCTGACCCGAGAAGTATCTGAAGGGGTGCCCGCAAAGACTGCGGGCACCCTCCTTTTCATGAGTTGCACTCTGGCACAAGCGACTTGGTCAAGTGACCCACGAAGGGCAGCTGACGAAAACCGGACAAAGCGCCCGTAACCTTGTTGATTCGGAATGCACTGCAGTAGGAACTCACCGCAGTCGGCGTCACGGCCCTCTGTCCGGCCGTGACGTCGGGTGTGACAGTCCTATTCGGCCGGCTCGAGCTTCAGGCTGATCGAGTTGATGCAGTAGCGCAGGTCGGTGGGGGTGTCGTAGCCCTCACCGGCGAACACATGGCCCAGGTGACTCTTGCAGTTCGCGCAGAGCACCTCCACTCGCTTCATGCCGAGCGAGTTGTCCTCGACCTCGATGATCTTGTCTCCGGCGAGCGGGGAGAAGAACGACGGCCAGCCGCAATGCGATTCGAATTTCTGCTCACTCCGGAAGAGCTCCGTGTCGCAGGCCCGGCAGCGGTAGACACCGACCGTCTTGGTGTCGGTGTACTCACCGGTGAAGGGTGCTTCGGTGCCGGCCTGGCGCAGTACCCGGTACTCCGCCGGGGTGAGGCGCTGCTTCCACTCCTCGTCGGAGAGGTTCGCGAGATTCTCGGTGTCGGGCTTGCTGTCGGTCATGGGTTCCACGGTAGCGCGGTCCGAGATCTGGCCGGTGTCGCTACTTCGACAGCGACAGCTCGTCGTCGGACTTCGCCGCCGGCGCCGGGGGAGCGTCGTGCTCCGATCGCATCACCCCGTCCTCGCCGGCGACGCCGTCGGACCGCATGTCGAGCCAGCGGAACAGCAGCGAGCAGAACACGGCGATCATCAGCAGCGACCATCCCCAGGTCACCTTGTTGTACTCGACCATCCAGCCGAAGGCCGTCCAGCGTTGCGAGTAGAAGCTGTCGAAGGTCATGCAGCCGTATACGCCGAGCCAGGCCGGCCAGTTGCGCATCGCCGATCCGGGTAGGAGCACCGTCATCAGCAGCGGGAAGAGCAGCATCGAGTAGTAGCCCTGGCCCAGTGAGCCGACGAGGAAGGTGGTGCCCAGGAGCACGCCCGACGATGTCGCAAGCCACAGCAGTTCGTTGGTCTTGCGGTAGTAGCGGTACAGGAACCACAGCGAGAACACGGCCATCAGTACGAAGGCGATGCGCAGCAGCAGGACCAGCCACGGCGCGACGCCGAAGTAGGCGCCGTTGCCGGCGATCGAGCTGTTGTAGTAGTCGCGGGCCTCGCCGAGGTAGGGGACCGTCCGGCTGATGAAGGCGTCGGCGTCCACCGACATCGGCCAGGCGATTGCGGTCAGCACGAGCGGGACCACGATCGCGAAGGCGAACACCCGCCACTGCCGGTTGAGTAGTGGCAGCAGCATCAGCGGCGCCAGAACGGGCTTCACGGACAGCGTCAAGCCCATCGGGACGCCGGCCCACCAGTCGTGCCGCGAGCGCATCAGCATCAGGAAGGCGATCATGCCCAGCAGTACGAACGAGTTGAAGTTCGTGAAGATCAGTGTGTGCGAGACGGTCTCGGTGAAGAAGAAGACGAACAGCACCGTCGGCATGACCCATGAGTTCAGGGCATACCCGAACATCCGGGTCAGCAGGTAGGCGCAGACCAGCAGGACCACGACGCTGACCGCGATGAACGCCCATCGCGCGCGTTCGTAGTCGATGACGGCGACCGGTGCCATCAGCAGGGTGCCCGACGGCGGGTACAGGTAGTGCGGGTCGACCGTGGCGTAGTTCTCGCCGTAGACCGGCAGGTTGTTCAGGAAGTTGTAGGCGGCGGCGTACACCGGCTTGAAATCGTCGGTGCGGTCGCCGTTGACCCCCAGGAACAACGAGCGGTGCACGACCATGAACAGGCTGATCGGCCACAGGATCATCGGGATGATCCGCTGCGCACTCATCTGGGGATAGAGATACCTGTCGAGATTCGCCACCCGCGCACCGTACTACGGGTGGTCTCCCACGCTCCGCAGAACCCTCCGGGCCAGCACCGATCCGCTCGACTCAGGTGGGGCAGCCGCGCTGGGTGGGTCCCCCGAGGGGCGTCTTCTTCACGTACTCGACCGCCACCTGGGCGGCGCAGGCGCTGCGACCCAGGACCGAGAAGCCCAGCCCGTCCCAGCTGACGGTCACCGGCTCGGCCCCGGCGTTCATGAACAGCGGGACGAGCGTGTTCGCGCCGTCGCCACCGTTCACCGGATCCCGGGTGCCGTTGAGGACCAGTGGGTCGGCGGGCAACGACGACGGCGGACGGACCGCGCTGCCCGACGCCCAGCCGTTGCATCGCACCAGCGACAGGGCGCTGTCGGAGCCGGTCAGCGGATTCTGTTTGGTCCAGGCCTCGACGAGTCCGGGGATCTCGTTCTGGCCCACCGGGCCGGTGACGTCGTTGCACCGCGACACCAGAGCTCCGTCGGTCGTCCGCAGGGTCGCGGCCCGATCGGCGAGCCGGACGAGCGCACCGGTGTCGCCGCGGTCGGCGGCGGTGATGGCGCGGGACAGGTCGACCAGTGACTCGGGGCGTTCGGAGGCGAGCGCGAGTGTCGTGGTGATCGCGTTGAGTGCGGTGGTGTCCGACAGTCCGTCGAGGCGTCCGTCCCTGGCCTTGGCGAGCAGGCCGGTCATCACCCGCACTCCGTTGGTGCCGAGTGTGCAGCCGTCCAGCGTCGAGCATCGCTGCGCGAATCCCTGCAGCGCGGTCTGGACTCCCTGTGCGCGCAGTTGCGCGCGATCGCGGGCGTTCGCGCCGAACGGCGTCGGGGTGTCGAGGATGATGCGGCCCGCGCGGCCGCCGTAGAGGGAGGAGTACGCCAGGACGACGTCGGAGCCCTCACCGACACCGATGAGACCCAGGTGCTCGACGCCCCAGCGCTGCCGGAGGGTCTCGAGGTCGGCGGCGGCGAACTGTGCGCCGAAGTTGAGCTGGTACGGCGTCAGCGTCTCGGTGCAGCCGTCCGAGGCCGACGACGCAGCCGAGGCGAGCCGGGAGATGCGCGCCTGCGTGCTGGTCCCGCGTGCGGTGAGTCCGTTGTCGGCGATCGTGTTCCGCTCGAGCCGGGTCATGCAGTCGAGGTCCCCGCTCTGGGGGATGCCGCGGTGGTCGACGGCCACCACCGGGTGGGCGTCGAGGAACGCCCGTCCGGGGCCGGTGGACATCACCATCAGGGTCCGCGACGACGGGAGATCCGACCCCGAGGTGAGGACGAGCGGCGGGGCGTCAGCGGGTGTCGCGGCGGTGCGGGCCCGGGTCGCGGCGATGCGAACGACCTCGCCGTCGGGCTTGTTCCGGTCGACAGGGGAGTCGAACTCAGCACATTCGACGGTCACCCCGGCCGGGCGGGCGATGCCGAAGCGTCCGGCGGTCCCTGCCGCGCAGTCCGACCAATCGAGGTCGGCCTTCGGCACGGCGAGCGCAGGCGCCGGGGGCGGTGCCGAGGACGAGGGGGCCGGACCCTGACCGCCGCCGCCACCGGGGATGAGGTCGGGACCGCGGTCGGGGCCTACGGCGCACGACGACACTCCGATCGCGACGATCACACCCAGGACTGCCGTGACGGCGTGCGCTCTTCGCATGTCCGCGAGCGTAGTCAACGACGCCGGGCGACGGCCGTGCAGTGATCCGTTCGGATCGGTCAGTGGATGGACGATCGGCCGTGACGCAGCCAGCGGGTGAAGACGTAACCGTCGTCGTCGGTGATGATCGCGGCCGGTGACATCCCCTTGAGTGCGGCGGACTCGTCCTTCCCGTCGCCGGTCCGCACCGCGATGCGGCCGGCATTCCCGCCGGCCAGATGGGGACTGGTCGTCAGGCACAGCTCGTCGAGCAGGTCGTCGGCGATGATCGAACCGAGCAGGCTCGGGCCGCCCTCGCAGAGCACCCGCGGCCGGCCCAGCTCACCGCAGGTCTCGATCAGCGCCGAGGTGTCGACGTCGTCCTCACCGCAGTCGATCAGGGTGGCGCCGGCGTCGACGAGCGCGGCGCGGCGCTCCGCGGGGGCCGACGCGCAGGTGAGTACGACGGTGTCGGGGTGGCTCAGCGGCGGATAGTCCGGCGGGATCGAGAGCGACCGCGACACCAGGGCGAACGCGGGTGCGGGCGCCTGTCCGTTCGCTTCTCGGAGGTCGGCGAACGCGGAGTCGGGTTGCGGCTGGCGGTACCCCTCGGTCGTCGCGGTCCCGGCGCCGACGAGGATCACGTCGGCGAGTCCGCGCAGGACCCGGAAGACGGTCCTGTCCCCGTCACCGCCGAGTCCGCCCGACTTCCCGTCGTGGGTGGCCGCGCCGTCGATGGAGGCGACCATGTTGGCCCGGACGAAAGGTGCCGTGGCGCCGGGCCCCTCCGACGGCCGCGGTGGATAGCGGTAGTGCTCGGCCAGGCCGAGCAGTGTCTCGTTCCCCTTCTCGCCGGACTCGGCGGATGTGACCTGGGTCGCTTTCTGCAGGTGGAACATGCATCCATACTTCCGGAGATCGCTACTCTCCACACATGGCGGCCCGACTTTGCGATCGCAACCCTGCGACCTCGCCGGACGCACTCATCGATGAGATGGTGCCTCCGTCGACCTTCGACGACGTGAGCTTCGACTCCTACATTCCCGATCCGAAGGAGCCGTCGCAGGCCCAGGCGGTCGCCAAGGCACGCGACTTCGTCGCCCGGGCCTCCAAGGCCCGCTCCGGGAAGAAGGGCCTGTTCTCCCGCAAGGCGCCCTCGCAGGGGATCGGCCTGTACCTCGACGGCGGGTTCGGCGTCGGCAAGACCCACCTCCTGGCCTCGATCTACCACTCCATGCCCGAGCCGAAGTCGTTCGCGACCTTCGTCGAGGTCACCCACGTGGTCGGCGCGCTGGGCTTCGTGAACGCCGTCGAGCGTCTCTCGAAGCACACCGTCCTCTGCATCGACGAGTTCGAACTCGACGATCCCGGCGACACCATGCTCGTTTCGCGCCTGCTCACCGAGCTCACGGCGAAGGGTGTGTCGGTCGTCGCCACCTCGAACACCCTGCCCGGCCAACTCGGCGAGGGCCGGTTCGCGGCCCAGGACTTCCTGCGCGAGATCCGCAAGCTCTCGGCGGTGTTCGAGACGATCCGCGTCGACGGGCCCGACTACCGCCACCGCGACCTGCCGCCGGCCCCGGACCCGCGCACCGAGTCCGAACTGGTCGACATCGCCGACTCCACCGAGGGTGCGACCCTCGACGACTTCGACGCGCTGTGCGATCACCTGAGCACGCTGCATCCGTCGAAGTACAAGGACCTGGTCGACGGCGTCTCGCTGGTGTGCATCACCGGTGTCCACCCCGCCAAGGACCAGTCGGTGGCGCTGCGCCTCGTGGTGCTCGCCGACCGCCTTTACGACGCGCACGTCCCGGTGACGGTGTCCGGCGCCAAGCTCGACGAGATCTTCACCGACGAGATGCTCGCGGGTGGCTACCGCAAGAAGTACCTGCGCGCGACCTCGCGTCTGCTGGCCCTGTCGCGGTTCGCCGAATCGGCTGCCTGAGAGTCCGTTCCCGCGTGACCATTTCCCTCGCGCTTGTCGAGTCCGACAAGCGGGAGGGAGACACGCCGGCGGGACGGAAACACGCCGGCGAGCGGCGTCACAGCTTCTGCGTGAACACGTAATCGTGTTCGACACTCCCGCCGAGGTCGAAGGTTCGGACCCCGGCGCGGGTGAAACCGGTTTTGGCATAGAACTTCTGGGCTCGTTCGTTGAGCTGGTTCACGCCGAGCCAGACGACGACACTGCCACGGTCGCGGGCACGATCGAGCGCCGAGTCCATCAGGGCGCGTGACGGGCTGAGGCCGGGACGCGAATGATGGTCGGGGAGCACGTACATCTTCGACACCTCGCTCGCCGGTCGCTCCGGGACGAGGTCGGCGACAACGGGATTCGACGGATCGCCGTGCAGCACGAGTGCGTACCCGATGACCGGACCGTCCGCACTGTCCCGGGCGACGAGCACGTCGGCATCCGGGTCGGCGATGTACCCGCGAAAGTTCCTCTCGCCGAGGTTGGTCGCGATGAACTGCGCGATGTCCTCGGTGGCGGCATGCGGCGGGCACGCCAGGGGAAAGGTCGCGCCGGCGACCTCGGCCACCGACGCCGCCCGCTCCGGATCGGTGACGAGTTCGACGCTCACCCCGGGATGAGTCGACGTCACGACCGCGATTCGCCCGACGCCAGCGGACGGTCCGGGTCGGCGGTCCAGGCGTTCATCGACCCGTCGTACACCGCGACATCATCGCGGCCGAGCGCCTTCAGTGCGAATGCCGCTGCCGTGGCGGCGATCCCGCCACCGCAGTAGGTGACCGGTCGCACCGACGGGTCGAGGGCGCCCGCGTCGGCGAACAGTCCGCGCAGTTCCTCGAGCGGCTTCAGTGACCCGGACTCGTCGACGAGTTCGCCGAACGGGACATTGACGCTGCTCGGGATGTGCCCGCCGGCGAACGACTCCCGGTCGAGAGCGTTGACCAGCAGCACCGACGAATCCGCGGTGGCCGCGACCACCTCGTCGGTCGAGAAGATCCGTTCCGGGCGGCGCTGCGCGGTGAAAGTCGCTGCCGGGTAGGTGGATTCACCGGTCTCCGTGGGGAGTCCCGCCGCAACCCAGGCGCCGTACCCACCGTCGAGGACGACGACGTCGTCGAAACCTTCCAGGCCGAACTGCCACCACAGGCGCGTCGCCCAGATGCCGTTGACCGTGTCGTAGACGACGACGGTCGAGTCGTCGCCGATCCCGGCCGCGCCGACCGCTGCCGCGAACTTCTCCGACGACGCCGCCGCGAACGGGGCCTCGCCGTTCGGATCGGACAACTCGGTTATCTGGTCGAGGAACACCGCGCCCGGCAGGTGACCCTGGACGTAGGTGTCACGACCGGAGGCAACGTGCGCTCCGTCGGCGTCGAAGCTCAGGTGAACCGTCGCGTCGACGATGCGCAGACGCCCCTCGCCGAGGCGCTTCTGCAGTTCGTTCGGGGTGATCAGCGGTGCGGAGGTCATGCCTGACACGGTAGTCCGGTCGCCGCCGGGCCTGACCTCAGGGATCGAGCGGTTCGGCCGTGATGGGCTCGGTGTGGAAATCGGCGAGATCGACGTGACGGGTCTTCGCCCAGTAGTCGACGATCCGCCACGGCAGCACCGCGACGACCCGGCCGTCGGGGTTCCGATACCAGTTGGTCATCGCGGGATGTGTCCACACCATGCGTGCGTGCGCGCGGTCGACGGCGTCGTTGTACTCGTCGGTGACGTCGCGACGCACCTCGAGAGCACCGAGGCGGCGCTCGATCATGGCGCGGATGGCGTCGCAGACGTAGCGCACCTGGTATTCGAGGATGCTGATGAAGCTGCCCCCGTGTCCGAGTGCGGTGTTGGGGCCGGTGAGGATGAACAGGTTCGGGAAGTCCGGCGCGGTGATGCCGAGGTAGGCGTACGCGTCGTGATCGCCCCAGGCCTCGACGGTGGTCTTGCCGCTGCGCCCGACGACGTCCATCGGGTACAGGTAGCGGTCGCTGTGGAAGCCGGTCGCGAAGACGATGATGTCGAAGTCGTGTGCCCGGCCGGTGGAGTCGACGAGCCCGGTCTCGGTGACGGAGTCCACGCCGTGGCCCACCAGCTCCACGTTCGGCTGCCGCAGCATGCGAAACCAGCCGTTGTCCAACAGCATTCGCTTGCCGAAGGGCGGGTAGTCCGGCGTCGACAGCTCGACGAGATCGTCGCGGTCGCCGAGCTCGGCGCGCATGTACCGCAGGTAGAACTCGCGATGGCCGTGGTTCACTGCGTTGATCGACGCGGTGGGTTCGGGCCATTCGGGGTCGACGTGCAGGGTCGAGTGGACCTTGTCGTTGAAGATCCAGGACAGCCGTGCGCGGTACCACTCCCGGTACCCGGGCAGGTTGTTCATCAGCCAGTGCACGTTGTCGCCGACCGGGGCGAAGTAGTCGTCGTTGGGGGCGATCCACTGCGGCGACCGCTGGAAGACCGTCAGCGACCCGACCTTGTCGACGATGGCGGGACCGATCTGCATCGCCGACGCGCCGGAGCCGACGATGGCGACGCGCTTGCCGGTCAGGGCGCCGGGCTCGTCGAGTTCGGTGGGCCAGTGGGCGGAGTGGAACATCCGGCCGGTGAAGGTGTCCATGCCGGCGAGTCGGGGGAGCTTGGGCCGGTTGAGGATGCCGACCGCGCTGATGAGGATGCGCGAGGTGAGGGTGCTCTCGCTCCTGTCCCGGTCGCGGACCCGCACCACCCACTGCTGGGTGTCGGAATCGTAGGCGGCGGAGAGGACCTCGGTGCCGAACCGGACGCGGTCGCGCACCGCGTGACGGTCGGCGAAGGCCTGCAGGTAGCCCTGGACCTCGTCGCGTTTGCCGAAGTGGGTGGACCAGTCGTGGTCGAAGGAGGAGATCGAGTACAGGTAGCTCGGGGTGTCGACGCCGGCGCCCGGGTACTGGTTCTCGTACCAGGAGCCGCCGACCTCGTCGTTCTTCTCCAGGACGGTGTGCTCGATGCCGGCCTCGGCGAGCTGCGTGGAGATCAGCATCCCGGCCACGCCGGCGCCGATGACCAGGGCGTTCATCGTCGAACCGAGGTCTTCGGGCAGTTCCGGCAGATGGGAGCCGCGCAGGTCGCCCCGCACGATCTCGCTCATCATCGGCGCGAACTCCGGTGCCACCGGTTCGCCGGCGGTGAACGACATCAGTGTGGCGACGAGTTCCTCGTCGGCCGGGACGCGGGCCGGTGAGCCTTGCTCGTACCAGTCCTCGAGGGCGTTGACGACGGCGTCGCGGATCTCGGCCTGTACGTCCTCGGGCAGGCCGCCGGTCGAATTGTCGTCCATGCCACGGCTGCGGGTCGGGCGGTAGCGATCGGCCAGCCAGCGGCGATCCCCGGTCATCTCCACCAGCACGGCGAGCAGCGTCGGGATGTTGCCCGCGTCGACCGCGGTCCGGATCTCCGAGGGGGCCGGACGCGTCTCCGGGCGAAGGGAAACTGAAGTCATGGTTGCAACTAACCACTGTTAGTCCCAGTTCGTCAACACGAGAAAAGTGCCGATTTTCGATGCTTGACGGCCGTGGTCTCGTGTGGAACTGTGTCCCCAGTCATACTAACAACGGTTAGTGATCACGGAGGTTGACATGGAACTCAGCGAGGCAATGCGCACTACTGGCACGTGCCGCTACTTCAGCGACAAGCCCGTCGAGGACGAGGTGTTCTACCGGGCGTTCGACGACGCGCGCTTCGGTCCGCAGGGCGGGAACCGGCAGCCGGTCCGCTGGGTGGTCGTCCGTGATGACGTCACCAAGAAGGCGCTCGCCGACCTCTACCTCCCCTTCTGGGAGCCCTACTACAACTCGATCCTCGAGGGTTCCAAGAAGGTGGGCGCGGTCCCGAAGACCATCGAGAGCGCCAACTACTTCGCTCATCACCTCGCCGAGGTGCCCGCGCTCGTGGTGGTGTGCGCCGAGGCGGAAGGACTGCATCCCACCGATCACGAACTCGGCCGGCTCAGTGTCGTCGGCGGCGCGTCGATCTACCCGAGCGTGCAGAACCTGACCCTCGCCCTGCGTCAGCAGGGGGTCGCCACCGCACTCACGACTCTGCTGTGCGCAGCGGAGAACGAGGTCAAGGACCTGCTCGGCATCCCGGACGGATTCATCACCGCGGCCCACATCGCGGTCGGCTACCCACAGAACGGCTTCCCGCGCAAGCTCACCCGCAGCCCCGTCGAGGAGATCGCCTTCCTCGACCGCTTCGACAATCGGATGTTCGCGTGAGCGCGCCCGCCATGACCCCAGAAGGACAGCTCACCGACCGCAGGCTCACCGAGAACCAGACCTCGCCGCTGGGTCGCGCGACGATCGGTGACCAGCTGCGCAGGCTCTCACGGTCGCAGGGCAACAAGCCCGCGATCATCGCCTACGACGCCGCCGGCGGTCGCACGTCGACCAGCTACGGCGACCTCAACCGCATGGCCAACCGGGTCGCGCACGTCCTCATCGACCTCGGCGTCCGCCGCGGCGACCGGGTCGCGGTGATGAGCCGCAATCGCGTCGAGACCGTGGCGTCGTACTACGGTGCGCTGAAGGTCGGCGCGGCGTACTCCGGTGTCAGCCCGCTGTTCCGAGAGAAGGAGATCGCCCAGCAGCTGGGTCACCTCGAGCCCGCCGTCCTCGTCGTCGAACGCGACCTGGCCCCCGTGGCCGGCCCGATCGCCGACAGTCTCGGCATCTCGGTCCTCGTCGTCGGGGAGCCCGCATCGGACTCGTGGAACTCCTTCGACGAACTGGTCGGACGGGCCGACGACGCCGAACCCGACTGCGACGTCGACGAACACGACCTGGCGATGATCGTCTACACCAGCGGCACCGAGTCGACCCCCAAGGGCGTCGAGATCGCGCACCGCAACTACCTGATCTCCACCGCGCCCGCGTACACCTGGGGTCTGCGCTGTCTGAACGACGACGTCTGGCTGTACGTCATGCCGTTCCACACGATCGCGGGTATCGGATCACTGACCTCGCTGACCCTGCTCGGCGCCACGCTCGTGCTGCCGGCCGCGGTCGACCCGGCGACCTCGCTGCGGATGATCCGCGACGAGAAGATCTCGGTGCTCGCCCAGACCCCGACCTTCTTCATCGCCCTGGCCAATCACCCCGACTTCGGGCCCGACACCGTCGGCACCGTACGCCGCTGCCTCACCTACGGCGGCCAGGTGTCCCCGCACGCAGTCGACGCCTGGGCCACCGCCACACCGGAGTCGGTGTGGGGCACCTACTGGGGCCAGTCCGAGCTCACCCAGCTCGGCTCGGTCGGATGGTTCAAGCGACTCGAGGACGTGCCCAACCAGGACCCGACGTGGATCGGCAAGCCGGTCGGCCACCTCGAGGTCCGGGTCGTCGACGCCGACGGCAACGAGGCCGAGGAAGGCGAACTCCTCTGTCGCACACCGTCGGTCATGCTCGGTTACTTCAAGGACCCGGAGAAGACCGCCCAGGTCCTCAAGGGGGGCTGGGTGCACACCGGCGACATCGTGCGCATCGACGACGAGGGCAACATGTTCTTCCGCGACCGGCGCAAGGACATGATCAAGACCGGCGGATACAACGTCGCCTCCCAGGAGGTCGAGCGTGTGCTGCAGGCGCATCCCGACGTCGAGCGGGCCGCGGTCGTCGGCCTGCCCGATCCGTACTGGTCCGAGGCCGTCACCGGCTTCGTCGTGCTGCGTGCGGGTAGCTCGGTGTCCGCGGAGGACATTCGTGAGTACTGCCGCGCCGATCTGGCGTCATACAAGGTCCCCAAGTCGGTGCACGTCGTCGATGAATTGCCGACCGACGCCCAGGGCAAGCTGCTCAAGCGTGAGTTGAGGAGGACGTATGGAACCCCTCAGGGCTGACGACGCCGCCGACACTGCCGCGAAACCGGTGGTGGCGGAGGAGCGTCCGCGCACCCGTCGCGACGAGATCGTGGAGGCCGCCGCTCGGTATTTCGCCGAACACGGTTACGCGAACGCGGGAATGCGCGACATCGCCGAGGCCGTCGGCATGCGAGGCGCGAGTCTCTACAACCACTTCCACTCCAAAGAGGAGATCCTCTACGCCATCGCGTTGCGGATGACCGAGGACCCGCAGCAGGACCTGCTGGTGCTCGACGGCGAGGGCGGCCCCGTCCAGCGCCTCACCGGCCTGGTCGAAGCGCACATCCGCCGGCTCGCGCGGTACCGGGTGGAACACCTCGTCGCGCTGCGGGAACTGTCGGCGCTGACGCCGGAACACCGTCGGGTGGTCACCGATTACCGCAAGTACTACCAGCGGCGCATCCGTGACGTCATCGAGGCGGGCGCCCGGATGGGTGTCTTCGAGGCCCGCGACGCCCACCGGTCCGCCATCGCCGTGCTCGACCTGATGAACGGCATCAGCTGGTGGCTGCGCGACGAGCACGACGTCGACCAGTTGGTCAGCGACTACGTCGATTTCACGATCCGCGGCGTGCTGCACCACCAGGCGGATTCGTGACCGGTCCGCTCGCCGGCGTGCGCGTGGTCGAGATGCCGGGCCTGGGTCCGACACCGCACGCCGCGATGATGCTCGCCGACCTCGGCGCCGACGTCGTCCGGATCCGACGCCCCGGCCCCGAGGCCCCGGGCCCCGACGGCATCGCCGAGGCGGACGCCGGTCTCTACCGGTCCCGACGCAGCGTCGAGGCCGACCTCAAGGACCCCGCCGACCTGAACCGCATCCGCGAGATGATCCTGCGTGCCGACACCCTCATCGAAGGTTTCCGGCCGGGCGTGATGGAACGTCTCGGACTCGGACCCGAGATCTGTGCCGATGCACCGCAACTCGTGTATGCCCGGATGACCGGGTGGGGTCAGGACGGCGACCGTGCGATGCTCGCCAGCCACGACATCAACTATCTGGCTGTGACCGGTGTGCTCGAGGCGATGGGCCCGGCCGGAGCGCCACCGATTCCGCCGCTGTCCCTGGCCGGCGATTTCGGCGGGGGATCGATGCTGCTCGTGGTCGGCGTGCTGGCCGCCCTGCACGACCGGTCGCGGACCGGACACGGGCAGGTCGTCGACGCCGCGATGGTCGACGGTGCCGGTCTGCTCGCCCAACTCCAGTGGTCGTGGAAAGCGGCGGGACGCTGGGTGTCTCGATCGGAGGGCAACCTGCTCGACGGTTCCGCACCCTTCTACGCCACCTACGAGTGTGCGGACGGCCGGTTCGTCGCCGTCGGTGCCCTCGAGGAGAAGTTCTGGCGCAACCTGATCGGCACGCTCGGCCTCGCCGACCTACCTAACCGATGGGACCGTGCGCACTGGCCGGTGATCTCCGCTGCGCTCGCCGCGCGGTTCGCCACCCGTACCCGCGACGAGTGGTCCGAGGCGTTCGCCGGCGTCGACGCATGCCTCACCCCGGTGCTCGACTTCGACGAGGCGGCCGCCGATCCCGTTGCGCAGCAACGCGGCAGCTATGTCACCGTCGACGACACCGTGCAGCCCGCTCCCGCCCCGCGGTTCTCCCGGACCGCCTTGCCCACGCCGTCAGGGTCCTCGAGCGCGGACCTGACGCAGATCCTCGATCAATGGTCGACCGATTCACCTGTGGAGGTGTCGTGAGTTTCACCAGCCCGTTCCCCGACGTCGAGATCCCCGAGGTCAGCGTCCACCAGTTCCTGTTCGGCTCGATCGCCGACGACGAGCTCGGGCGTACCGCCCTGGTGGACCCGAAATCCGGTGCGGCGACGTCGTATCGGGAGCTGATCGCCCAGATCGACGCGGTCGCGGGCTGGCTGGCGTCGCGGGGGATCGGAGTGGGTGACGTCGTCGGCATCCTCTCGCCGAACATCCCGGCGTTCGCATCGGTGTTCCACGGCATCCTCCGCGCGGGTGCGACGGCGACGACGATCAACGCATTGTTCACCGCACCCGAGATCGCCAAGCAGCTGCGGGATTCGGGCGCCACGATGCTGGTGACGATCTCGCCGATGGCAACGCAGGCGAAGGCCGCCGTCGCCGAGGTCGGGCTGGACGACGCGAGCCTCGTCGTCCTCGACGGTGAGGGGCAGGAGGCATCGGGCCATCCGAATGCCGCCGAGGTCCTCGGCGCCGGACTGCCGGCGCCCCAGGTGTCCTTCGATCCGGCCACTCATGTGGCGGTGTTGCCCTACAGTTCCGGGACCACCGGCAATCCGAAGGGTGTCGCACTCTCGCACCGGAACCTGGTCGCCAACGTCGCACAACTGAAGCCGTTGCAGGGCATGACCGCCGACGACGTGGTGATCGCGGTGCTGCCGTTCTTCCACATCTACGGCATGACCGTGCTGCTGAACGCGGCGCTGTTCAACCGGTCCTCACTGGTCGTGATGCCGCGGTTCGACCTCGTGGAGTTCCTGGAGAACATCCAGAACCACAAGGTGACGATGGCCTACATCGCGCCGCCGGTCGCGGTGGCGCTCGCGAAGCATCCGATCGTGGACAACTACGACCTGTCCTCGCTGCACACGATGATGTCGGGTGCGGCCCCGCTCGACGACGAGCTGGGCCAGGCCGTGGCCAAGCGTCTGGATCTGCACATGCTGCAGGGCTACGGCATGAGTGAGCTGTCCCCGGTGTCCCACATCATCCCGTTCGACGCGAAAGCCCTTCTCGGGCTCGAAGACCCGCCGCTGTCGTCGACGGGCTGGCCGGTGCCGAACTCGGAGAACAAGATCGTCGACCCGGCCACCGGGAACGAGGTCTCGATACCTACCGAGGGCCTGTCCGAGCCGGGTGAGCTGTGGGTGAAGGGGCCGAACGTGATGCTCGGCTACCTCAACAACGAGCAGGCGACCGCCGACACCATCGACGCCGACGGCTTCCTGCACACCGGCGACATGGCGCAGGTCGATCCGACGGGGTGTGTCTACATCGTCGATCGGCTCAAGGAGCTCATCAAGTACAAGGGTTATCAGGTGCCGCCGGCCGAGCTGGAGGCGCTGCTGCTGACCCACGACAAGATCGCCGACTCGGCCGTCATCGGTGTGATCGATGCGGAGTCGGGGGAGGAGATCCCCAAGGCGTTTGTCGTCAAGCAGCCCGAGGCCGAGCTGACCGAGGATGAGGTGATGGAGTTCGTGGCGTCGAAGGTGGCCCCGCACAAGAAGGTTCGCGCGGTGGAGTTCATCGAGGCGATCCCGAAGTCGGCGTCGGGCAAGATCCTGCGCAAGGACCTGCGCAAGTAGGAGTCCGGATCGGCGTCTACCCCAGGTCGCGACGGGCCAGTCCGACGAAGCCGACGGCCAGCGCGACAGCGGCGAGACCCGTGACGGCGACGATGCCACTCGCCGTCACAGCATCGAGCGGGGCCTGCGGTAGATGCCGGAACGGTGACGCCGCGCGTGTCCACTTCGGCAGGTCGAACGACTCGGCGAGGATCTCGGCGACGAGGCAGTACGCGAAGTACGTCCAGGCGATGGCCGCGGCGGCCCTGGGTAGTGAACCTACGCAGGCCACTGCGACCGAGACGATCAACCACACCGCGGGGACGTACACCGCCGCCGCGGCGAGCAGACGTGGGATCTGACCGGGGTCGTCGACGGTCATTCCGTAGGTGAGACCCTCGCCGAGCGCACCCGCGGCCAGGACGATCGCGGTCCCGCCGAGTGCCATCGCGACGTGGCCGCCGAACCAGGACAGCCGGTTGGTGTTCGCTGCCACGACCGACTCCGCCAGTTCTGCGGTTTCCTCGCGTCGGGCCCGCAGCGCGCTGTTGACGCCGTACCCGGCTGACAGAAGAGCGGCGATCGTGAGGGTCAGCGCGAGGTACGCGTCCACGGCGTCTTCGGCGCCGCCAGGCAGGAACTCTGCGATCTGCGGATTGTCTTCGATGAAGTCGGTGATCGCGTCGCCGAACGATCCGTATGCCGCCGACAGCACGAAGACCCCGGTGGCCCAGGCGGCTGTCGACCCGCGGTGCAGCCGCCAGGCGAGTCCCGTCGTCGAGGTCAGGAGCCATGACGCCTCCGCGCGCCCGGCGCGGTTTCCGAAGATCCCGGCCCCGAAGTCGCGGTGTTCGGAGACGGCCACCGCCACTGCGACGGTGAGCAGAGACGCCACGAGCGGTATCAGAAGCGGCCACCAGGTGTCATCGACGTAAGGGAATGTGCGCTGGCCCCAGCCGATGGGGGAGAGCCACGACGCGAACCCGTTGCCCACATCGCCCACCGCGCGGAGGACGTACGCCAACCCGAGCATGGCGGTGATGGATCCGTAGACGCTGCGCGGGTTCTCGAAAATCTGGGCGGCGAGCGCGGTGAGCGTCGCGAACGTGAGACCCACCCCGGCCAGCGCCGCACCGAAGAGGATCGAGCCGCCGAGCGGCAGACCGGTGGCGGTGGCGGTGACCGCGACGGCGACGCCGGCAGCGAGGTTCGCGACGGCCGCGAGGGCGAGGGCTGTGGCGACCGGGGCATCGCGGCCGACACGCGTCGACCGGAGTAGCTCGGCGCGTCCGTTCTCCTCGTCGGTGCGGGTGTGACGACCCACGAGGAACATCGACATGAGCCCGAGAACGATTGCGGCATAGCCGAATATCTCGAACACCGCTTCGCCGCCGATGGTGGCGAGCAGTTCTTCGGGTCCGCTGAGTGCGATGACCGCCGGACTCCCGCCGATGGTCTCGCGCAGCGCCGCGAGTTTCGCCGGGGTGTCGTAGAGGTTCTGGCTGGCGACGGCCTGGAATCCCACCAGAGCGGCGGTTCCGCCGATCCACGCGATGAGGGCGACCCGTTCGCGCCGGAGGTAGAACCTCAGGAGTGTGCGCAGACCCGTGGCGTCGGCACTCCGGCCGGCACTTCTCGCCGAGGTCGGCTCCGCGATCTGCACCGTCTCGATGTCCGCCATCGGAACTCTCCGCAGACCTCAGTCGCCGTAGTGCCGGAGGAAGATGTCCTCCAGAGTCGGTGGGGCGCTGGCCAGATCGCGGACGCCGAGGGTGGCGAGCTCACAGACCACCGTGTCGAGAGCGGCGGCGTCGACGGTGCAGCGGATGCGGTGTCCGTCGCGGGTCAGGTCGTGCACGCCCGGGACGCCGTCGAGGGCGGCGGGATCGTCGGCGGTCTCGGCACTGATCTCGAGACGACCGAGGTGACGCAGCTCGGACAGTGACCCGCTGTCCACCGTCCGGCCGGCCCGGATCAGGGTCACCCGGTCGCAGAGCGCCTCGACCTGGGCCAGGATGTGACTCGACAGGAGAACGGTGCGCCCGCTGCGGCGTTCCTCCTCGATGCACCGCTGGAACTCGGCCTCTTTCAGCGGATCGAGGCCGGAGGTCGGCTCGTCGAGAAGAAGGAGTTCGGCATCGGAGGCCAGGGCCGCGATCAGCGCGACCTTCTGCCGATTGCCCTTGGAGTACGTGCGCGACTTCTTGCGTGGGTCGAGTTCGAAACGATCGATCAACTCGTCACGACGACGTCGGTCGCGGTCTCCGCGGAGGTTGCACAGGAGATCGATGACCTCGCCGCCGGTGACACCCGGCCAGAGATTCACCTCGCCGGGCACATACGCGATCCGCCCGTGCAGATTCACGTTGTCGCGCCAGGGATCTCGACCCAGAACTCGGACGACGCCGGAGTCCCCTCGCAGCAACCCGAGCAGAACCCGGATGGTGGTTGTCTTGCCCGCGCCGTTGGGTCCCAGGAAGCCGTGGACCTCGCCCTCGGCGACGGTCAGGTCGAACCCGTCGAGGGCCCTGACATGGCCGAACGACTTGACCAGCTCACGGATCTCGATCGCGGGCACGTTCCCAGACTAGAACCGTCGGGAGCCCCGATCGCGGGGCCGAAAGTCACCTGATTTCGGCCCCGCGAACCTTGCGATGGACTCAGCTGGAACCGAACAGGCCGTCGAGCGAGCCGCCGCCTCCACCGCCTGCGCAACCGGTCACGGTCACGTGATGCCAGTTGCGGTCTCCGAGCCACTCGGGGCCGCCGTCACCGAGATTTCCGGGCGGGCCGAGGACCATTCGGTAGGCGACGTCGTGCGTCGCGGCTTCCGGATTCGGCAGCGGTGGGTTGTAGGGGGAGTCGTTGAGGTTCTTCAGATCTTTGATGTAACTGACGGTCGACACGGGACGGTCTTTCACCATCCAGATGTTGCCCGGGGCGTTCGCGCCCATGAAGCCTTCGTCATCCGGCCACCTCGGGTAGTCCTCGACGGTCGTGTGCATCCCGCCGGTCCGGCCGACCTGGAAGTCGGCGTAGTCGACGTCGCGCAGCGGCTCGTCGTCGATGCGCCAGTCGAGCGTGTAGGACGTGATGCTGGTTTCGTTCGTCAGGGTGACTTCACCTTGCAGTTGCCGAGGTTCTCCGCCCAGAACTGGACGGGACCCGTTCGCTGACCGTTGTCGGCAGCCTGCGCGACACCGGGTGCGATGGACAATGCGAGTCCCGCGGCGGCGACTGACGCCAGCCCGGTCACCATTGCCCGTTTGATCATTACCTCACCTGTTCCTTCCAGCCCGACCCGGATCCGGACGCTAGGGGCGGGTCAAATGTCCGAATTCGAGATCTGGGTCACATGGCACGGATTTGCCGTCGGCAGGCTCGGGGAAGGCACAGAAAAGCCCCGGTCTGGGGGACCGGGGCTTTCCGTTCTGCGAGCGGATGACGGGATTCGAACCCGCGACCCTCACCTTGGCAAGGTGATGCGCTACCAGCTGCGCTACATCCGCATGTCCGCGAGCGATGATTCTGCCCGCGTGGCCAAGAGAAAGCCCCGGTCGGGGACCGGGGCTGACTTCTCTCGTGGTGCGCGATACAAGGATTGAACTTGTGACCTCTTCCGTGTCAGGGAAGCGCTCTCCCACTGAGCTAATCGCGCGGGACTGTGTTGAGTTGTGATGCGTGGAGGTGGCGACGGGAATCGAACCCGTGTACACGGCTTTGCAGGCCGTTGCCTCACCACTCGGCCACACCACCAGATGCGAGGTCGACTCGCGCCGAGCGGATGACGGGATTCGAACCCGCGACCCTCACCTTGGCAAGGTGATGCGCTACCAGCTGCGCTACATCCGCATGCCCACGAGCGATCTTGTGGATCTTGCTGCTCGCGGTGCGAAGAGAAACTTACGCGATCGGTTCCGAACTTTACAAATCGGCAGGTCAGGGGCATGTGGAATGACGAATTCCCAGCGTGTGATTACCGGAGGCCGCCGAATCGAACGTCTGTGACGTGGGGCACGTCGGCGATTTGGGAACTCTGCGCAAGCCGTGTAATCTTCTGGCTCGTGCGCAGGCGCCCCTGTCACAGACTTCAGGCGCCCGACACGGTCCCGTGGCTCAGTGGAAGAGCGTCCCGTTCACACCGGGAAGGTCGCTGGTTCGATCCCAGCCGGGACCACCGAGGAGAGCCCCGCCGAGAACTTCGGCGGGGCTTTTCGCATATCTAGGGTTGTTCGACGCGAATCGGCAACGACTCGTGGACCTGTCGGCGTTTCTCGTGACCTGGATCACAGCTCGGGCGTAATCTCGCCCGCGTGCCGGCACCGACTGTCCACTCGCGTCCCATCCCGACGTGGGTGATCGTGCTGGCCGGGATCGCGGCGCTCGGCGTGATCGTCTGGCACATCACCGCCTTTCCGTACACCAATCCGTTCTACGGGCTGTTCGAGAACGCGACCGACGTCCGTGTCTACCGTGCGGGCGCCGATGCCGTGCTCGACTCACGTCCCCTCTACGAGGCGCCGGTGTTGTGGCGCCTGCATTTCACGTACCCGCCGTTCGCGGCGATCGCTTTCGTCCCGCTTGCCGTCCTGAGTGCCGGTGTCGCCCATATCGTCTGGTGGGCAGTCTGTTTCGCGGCACTCGTCGCCGTGGCGACGTTGGGGACCCGCAGTCTGGGTTACCGACTAGATGCTCGCCTCGTCGGCTTCGCCGTCCTCTTCTCTGTCGGGGTGACCGCACTCGAGCCCGTGCGGACCACCATCTGGCTCGGTCAGGTCAATCTCGTGATCATGGCGCTGATCCTGACCGACCTGGTGTTCCTGCGCGCCGACTCGCGGTGGCGAGGGATCGCAATCGGGATCGCCGCCGGACTCAAGCTGATGCCGCTGTTCGCCGTCATCTACCTGCTCGTCACCCGGCAGTGGCGCGCGGCGGCCACCGCGATCGCCACCTTCGGTGGCACGGTTGCAATCGGGTTTCTCGTCATCGGTTCGGATGCCCGGGCGTACTGGGCTGGTCACCTGTTCGATTCCGACCGCATCGGCCGTGCCGATTCGCCCGCCAACCAGTCGGTCCGCGGCTTCGGTTCGCAAATCCTGGCGCACCTCGATGTCCGGCGGTTCACCCATCCCGGCCCGGACGGACCGGTCTTCGAGGCGCCGTCGTGGCTGTGGGTCCCCGCGGCGCTGGTGGTCGCAGTACTCGGACTGTGGGCCGCGGTCGTCGCCCGGCGGATGTCGCAACCGCTCCTGGCCGCGACGATCGTGGGATTGACGATGTGCGCGGTGTCGCCGTTCGCGTGGGGGCACCACTGGGTGTGGTGTGTGCCGTTGCTGCTGGTGACCTTCGATCTCGCCCTGCGTCATGGCGGCTCGCGGCGGTCCTGGTGGTACTGGCTCGCGCCTGCCGGCGTCGTCGCGCTGACCTTCACCTGGTGGCGGCACTGGTGGGACAGCGGGCCATATCTGACCTCGGATCATGCGATCTCGCTGGGGCTGTTCATGATGCCGAGAGCGGTCGACCCGGGCCCTGTCGACCACGCACTGGTCCTTCTCTACGCCGGCTGCTACCCGTTGTTGCTCGCCGTGACCGTCGTGGTGACCCTCTTGGCGGGGCATCGGACACGGGATCGCCGACCTCCCGTTGACGAGTCGCTCGGCCCGGAGGACGTCGTCGCGGTCGCCTGAGAGGCCGGCGGTCCGTCAGGCCGCGTCGCGGGGGACGCGGCGCGATTGCCGCCGGCGCGTCGGCGAAGTGCCCGGATCGTGGAGTGCCGGCGGGTCGTAGGCCATGTCGAGTCGTCCCACATCGGTGCCCGGTTCGACGACATCGATGCGGCGTTCGTCGCTGAGATGGGTGAACCGCTCTGCCCGTCGCAGGTCGATGGGCCGCCCCTTGCGGACGCGTCCGGTGAGCAATCCCTGTGCGAGGGGACTCCACACCAGCACACCCATGCCGTGTCGTTGTGCAACGGGGAGGATCTCGCGTTCGATCCCGCGGTCGAGGATCGAGTAGTTCGGCTGCTCGGTGCTAGGCGACTCCAGGCCGCGTTCGCGCGACTGCCACTGTGCTTCGACCATGTCGGAGGCGGGGAAGGCGGAGGTGCCGAAAGCCCGGATCTTGCCGGCCCGGACGAGATCGGTCAGGACGGAGAGGGTCTCACCGATCTCGGTCGACGGATCGGGGCGGTGCATCTGATAGAGGTCGATGTGGTCGGTGCCCAGGCGTCGTAGGGAGTCCTCGACGGCGGTCGTGATCCATCGACGGGAACCGCCTCGCCGGTTCGGGTCGTCGCCCATCGGCAGACCGAACTTGGTGGCGATGACCAGGTCGTCGCGGCGTCCCTTGATGGCCTTGCCGACGATTTCCTCCGACTCGCCACCGGAATACATGTCGGCCGTGTCGATGACGTTGATCCCGGCGTCGAGCGCCTTGTGGATGATGCGGATCGAGTCGTCGTGGTCGGGGTTGCCGGCCTGGCCGAACATCATCGCGCCCAATGCATACGGGCTGACCTGGATTCCGGTTCGACCCAACGTGCGGTGCTGCATGTCGCTCTCCTTGTCCGCACCCGGTGGGATGCTGTGCGACGATAGAAGTGGAACGTCGTCCCGATTAACGATATGGGACAGTGTCCCACTTATCAACCCGGAGATCTGACAGCGAGGAAACAGGCCCATGCCCCGTGCTGATGCCCAGCGCAACGTCGATGCCCTGCTGGCTGCGGCGAAAGAGGAGTTCGCCGCTCACGGAGTGGATGTCAGCGTGCGGTCGATCGCCGCACGCGCCGGCGTCGGAACCGCGACGCTGTACCGGCACTTCCCGCTGCGCTCCGACCTCGTCGCCGCTGTCTTCCGTCACGAACTGGATGAGTGTGTGGCCGCCGCGGGTCCGCTCGCGGAGCAGTACGCGCCGGGGGAGGCCCTCGAGAGGTGGGTGCAGAGGTACCGCGAGTTCCTGCAGACCAAACGCGGTCTCGCGAGCGCGCTGCACTCGGGCGATCCCGCGTACTCGTCCCTCCCGGAGTACTTCCATTCCCACGCGGCGCCCGCGCTCGGTGCGCTGCTGGGGAAAGCCGCGAACAGCGGTGAGATCCGTGCCGACGTCGCTGTCGCCCCGCTGGACCTGCTCGGGGCGATCGCGAACCTCTGCGTCCCGTTTCCCGGCAGCGACAACGACACCGCGACCCGGCTGGTCGCGCTGCTGCTCGACGGACTGCGGTACCGCCCCTAGGAACGCGTGCCCGGGTGTACACGCCTGACTTCGGTAGCCTGGACCCGACTTTTGACATTGACGGGTCCGATGTAGGGGGAACATGGCGGAGTCGTGGTGGAAGCGCCTGCGGATCCGAGCGCGTCATCGCCGGTACGTGGTGCGTTCCAACCCGCGGTGGCGCCGCATCTATCGCATCGGGGTCGCCGTCGTCGGCACGATTGTGCTGCTCTGCGGCGTCGTCGCGATCCCGTACCCGGGCCCCGGCTGGCTCATCGTCTTTCTCGGACTGGGAATTCTGGCGTCGGAATTCGAGTGGGCGCACCGACTGCTGAAGTTCGCGCGCGCGAAGTACGACGCCTGGATGGAGTGGATCGGCCGGCAGCACTGGTCGGTGCAATCGGTGTTCTGGATCGGCACCTTCGTCATCGTCGTGGGAACCCTGTGGCTACTCGGGGCACTGCACACGGCGGCCGGCTGGGTGAACCTCGACTATCAGTGGCTCGCCAGCCCCATCTTCTCTTGATCGTCTTTCCCGGGCCGCGCCGCGCGCCGGGAGAGGAGGGGTACGGCCGGTCGGGATGACACGCGGATACCATCGGAGTCGCAAACGTCCGCCCGGACGCGTACTTCGCGTGTCCGAAACTATTCGAGGAGCGTCCCGTGCCCGACGACGTCCAGGTGACCAGCCCAGCCACGATCCGTGTGCCGGCTGGAACTACCGCGGGCACCGCACTCCGTGACCACGACCTGCCCAATAAGGGTCCCGAGGCGATCGTCGTGGTCCGCGACGCCGCCGGCGACCTGCGCGACCTCTCCTGGGCGCCCGCCGAGGACGCCGAGGTCGAACCCGTGGCGGCCAACACCGAGGCCGGACGCAGCGTCATCCGGCACTCGTGCGCGCATGTGCTCGCGCAGGCGGTCCAGGACCTGTTCCCCGACGCCAAGCTGGGCATCGGCCCGCCCATCAAGGACGGCTTCTACTACGACTTCGATGTCGCCGAACCCTTCACGCCCGAGGACCTCAAGGCCCTCGAGAAGAAGATGAAGCAGATCATCAAGTCCGGTCAGCGCTTTTCTCGCCGCGTCTATGAGTCGAAGGACGAGGCGCGCGCCGAGCTGGCGAACGAGCCGTTCAAGCTCGAGCTGATCGACGACAAGGGTGCCGCCGACGACGCCGAGGTCATGGAGGTCGGCGGCGGCGAGCTGTCCGTCTACGACAATCTCAACCCGCGTACCGGCGAACGCATCTGGTGCGATCTGTGCCGCGGTCCGCACGTGCCGACCACCAAGTACATCGCCGCGTTCAAGCTGACCCGCTCTTCGGCCGCCTACTGGCGCGGCGACCAGGACAACGCCGACCTCCAGCGTGTGTACGGCACCGCGTGGGAGTCCGCCGAAGCGCTCGACACCCATCTCGAGCTGCTCGCCGAGGCGGAGAAGCGCGACCACCGCAAGCTCGGCGCCGAACTCGACCTGTTCAGCTTCCCCGACGAGCTCGGCTCGGGCCTGCCGGTCTTCCATCCCAAGGGCGGCATCATCCGCAAGGAGATGGAGGACTACTCACGGGCACGCCACGTCGCCGCGGGGTATGAGTTCGTCAACACGCCGCACATCACCAAGGGGCACCTCTACGAGGTCTCCGGTCACCTCGACTGGTACCGCGACGGGATGTTCCCGCCCATGCACGTCGACGCCGACATCGACGAGAACGGCGAGGTGCGCAAGCCCGGCCAGGATTACTACCTGAAGCCGATGAACTGCCCGATGCACAACCTGATCTTCCGTGGCCGCGGGCGTTCGTATCGTGAACTGCCGCTGCGGATGTTCGAGTTCGGATCCGTCTACCGGTACGAGAAGTCCGGCGTGATCCACGGCCTCACCCGGGTGCGCGGCATGACACAGGACGACGCGCACATCTACTGCACCCGCGAGCAGATGCGCGACGAGCTGACGTCGATCCTCAACTTCGTCCTCGGCCTGCTCAAGGACTACGGCCTCGACGACTTCTACCTCGAACTGTCGACCAAAGACCCGAAGAAGTTCGTCGGCTCCGACGAGGTGTGGGAAGAGGCGACCAACACGCTCGCCGAGGTCGCCGAGGCCTCGGGCCTCGACCTCGTGCCCGATCCGGGCGGCGCCGCGTTCTACGGCCCGAAGATCTCGGTGCAGGCCAGGGACGCGCTCGGCCGCACCTGGCAGATGTCGACGATCCAGCTCGACTTCAACCTGCCGGAGCGCTTCGAGCTCGAGTACACCGGCCCCGACGGCACCAAGCAGCGTCCGGTGATGATCCACCGCGCCCTGTTCGGGTCCATCGAGCGGTTCTTCGGCGTGCTCACCGAGCACTATGCGGGCGCCTTCCCGGCCTGGCTGTCGCCGGTCCAGGTGATGGGCATCCCGGTCGCCGACGCATTCGCCGATCACCTGCAGGGTGTCGTCGACGCGCTGCGTGCCGCCGGTGTCCGCGCCGAGGTCGACCATTCCGACGACCGCATGCAGAAGAAGATCCGCAACCACACCACCGGCAAGGTGCCGTTCATGCTGCTCGCCGGCGAACGCGACGTCGAGGCGCACGCAGTGAGCTTCCGGTTCCGCGACGGGTCGCAGATCAACGGTGTCCCGGTGGGTGCCGCGATCGCGGCGATCACCGACTGGGTGGGCGCCCGGCGCAACGAGTCGCCGACCAAGGAACTCCTGGAGGCGAAGCTCGGCACCGTGGGGGCCGTCGATGGCTGAGACACACGGCGAGATCCGCGACGAGGGCGTCGGGGTCGGTGACCGTCTGGAGCGGCTGTGGAGTCCGCACCGGATGACCTACATCGCCGACCCGCAACCGGCGGCCAAGACCGGTCACCCCTTCCTCGACATCCCGACGATGTCGGACGAGGACGGACTGATCGTCGCGCGCGGGGAGTCGGTGTACGCGGTGCTCAACCTGTACCCGTACAACCCCGGGCACACGATGGTGGTCCCGTATCGCCAGGTCGCCGACCTCGAGGATCTGACGCCTGCCGAGTCGTCCGAGCTGATGGCGTTCACGCAGCGGATGATCCGCACGATCAAGGCGGTCTCCAACCCGAACGCCTTCAACGTGGGACTCAACCTGGGTTATGCCGCGGGTGGCTCGCTGTCCGAGCACCTGCACCAGCACATCGTGCCCCGCTGGATGGGCGACGCGAACTTCATCACGATCGTCGGCGAGACCAAGGTGATGCCGCAGTTGCTGCGCGACACCCGGGGACTGCTCGCCGAAGCGTGGCAGCGTCTCGATGACTGAGGGGGGAGCTCGCGGATGCTGAGCATTCTGGGTCGGGCGTCGGTCTCCAAGGTGACGTTGCCGATGGGGCGGGCGCTGCTGCGCACCGGCCTCACGCCGGACAGCATGACCGTGATCGGGACCGTGGCGAGCGTGGCGGCCGCGCTCACCTTGTTCCCGATAGGCTACCTGTTCGCGGGCACCCTGGTCATCTGGCTGTTCGTCATGTTCGACATGCTCGACGGTGCGATGGCCCGCGCCCGGGGCGGCGGGACCCGCTTCGGTGCGGTGCTCGACGCCACCTGTGACCGCATCGCCGACGGCGCGATCTTCGCCGGCCTCGTGTGGTGGTGCACCGTCACCGAACCCCACCGCCTGCTCCTGATCGCGACCCTGATCTGCCTGGTCACCTCGCAGGTGATCTCGTACGCGAAGGCCCGCGCCGAGGCCAGCGGCCTCTACGGCGACGGCGGACTCATCGAACGCCCCGACCGGCTCATCATCGTGCTCGTCGGTACCGGTCTGACCGGTCTCGGCCTGCCGTGGGCGGTCCACGTGGCCATGTGGCTGCTCGCCGTCGGCAGCGTGATCACCGTCGGCCAGCGCATGTGGTCGATCTCGAACTCGCCGGGTGCGCGCGACCTGATCCCGCTGAAGGCAGAACCCGAGTCCACCGACTCCGACCCTGCCGACCCCGACGGCCCGACACCGCCCGCCGAGTCGCGATGACCGACATCGCCGCACTCGCCGCCGACCTGGGGTACCGGGCCGGCTGGGCGGCGGTGCGGTACGCGCCCGAGCGTGCCGCCCGCACCGTGTTCGACCGCGCCGCGGGGCTCGCCGGACGCCGCAACGGCGGTCCGGAACAGTTGCGCCGCAACCTGGCCCGCGTGATCGGGGTCGCCGACCCCGCCGACGTGCCCGACGAACTGGTCGCGGATGCGGTGCGTTCCTATGCGCGGTACTGGTGCGAGGCCTTCCGGCTGCCCGCCCAGGACCGTGCGACGGTGGCGTCGACCGGGAACCTGCCCGAGGCCGACCACGCCCGACTCGACGCCGCGGTGTCGCGCGGCAAGGGTGTGGTGCTGGCCCTGCCGCACACCGGTAACTGGGACATGGCCGGCGTTTGGCTGGTCCAGCACTACGGGAAGTTCGCGACGGTCGCCGAACGGCTCAAGCCGGAGTCGCTGTTCAACCGGTTCGTCGAGTACCGCGAGTCGCTGGGTTTCGAGATCTTCCCGCTCAGCGGTGGTGAACAGCCGCCGTTCGGAGTGCTCGCCGATCGTCTGCGGGCCGGCGGCATCGTCTGCCTGCTGGGGGAGCGCGATCTCGCCCGCCATGGCGTCCCGGTCACCTTCTTCGGTGAACGGACCCGGATGCCGGCCGGATCGGCGCGGCTGGCGATCGAGACCGGGGCAGCCCTGTTCCCGGCCCACCACTGGTTCGAGGAGGCGCCGTACTCGTCGATGAGCGTCGGCGAGGAGATCGATGTGTCCGGCGGTGTGGAGGCGGCCACCCAGGCGCTCGCCGACGCGTTCGCCGCGAACATCGCCGCACATCCCGCCGACTGGCACATGCTGCAACCACTCTGGGAAGCCGACTGGACCGATCGGCAGAAGGCACGGATGAACGGGACCGGGGGAGCTGCATGAGAATCGGGATGATCTGCCCTTATTCGTTCGACGTCCCCGGCGGTGTGCAGGCGCACGTCACCGAACTCGCGCACGTCTTCATCGACCGCGGCCACGAGGTCAGCGTCCTCGCCCCGGCGTCGCGCCGCACCGAACTGCCCGAGTACGTCGTGCGTGCCGGGCCCTCGCTGGCCATCCCGTACAACGGTTCGGTGTCGCGGGTGAACTTCAGCCCGAAAGGCTATCTGCGACTGCGTCGTTGGATCGCCGAGAACGGTTTCGACGTGCTGCACGTCCACGAACCCAACTCGCCGTCGATCTCGATGCTCTCGCTGATGGTGGCCTCCGGCCCGATCGTCACGACCTTCCACACCGCGACGTCGAAGTCGCTGTGGCTCAGTGCTTTTCAAGGCATCCTGCGCCCGTACCACGAACGGATCGCCGGCAAGATCGCCGTTTCCGAGCTCGCGCGGCGCTGGCAGATGGAGTCGCTGGGCTCCGATGCCGTGGAGATCCCCAACGGCATCAACGTCGCCGGCTTCGCCAACGCCAAGCCGCTCGACGGCTACCCGCACCCTGGCGGCACGATCCTGTTCCTCGGCCGCTTCGACGAACCCCGCAAGGGCATCGACATCCTGATGCGCGCGCTGCCGTCCGTGGTGGAGAAGTTCCCGGATGTGCGCGTCCTCGTCGTCGGCGGCGGCAACCAGGCCGCCCTGCGCCGGCGCGCGGGAACCCTCGCCGATCACCTCGTCTTCCTGGGGCAGGTCGACGACGCCACCAAGGCGCGCGCACTGGCCTCCGCCGACGTCTACTGCGCCCCCAACCTCGGCGGCGAGAGCTTCGGCATCGTCCTCGTCGAGGCGATGGCCGCCGGGGCCGCGGTGATCGCCAGCTCGCTGAACGCCTTCCGGCGCGTCCTCGACGACGGCCGGGCGGGCAAGCTCGTCGACACCGGTTCGCCGGATCAGCTCGCGTCGGGCATCATCTCGCTGCTCTCCGACGACGCGGCGCGCGAGCAGCTCGTCGCCCGGGGACGTGTGCGCGCCG
The DNA here is from genome assembly GCF_023218005.1 of Gordonia sp. C13. Classification (NCBI taxonomy): domain Bacteria; kingdom Bacillati; phylum Actinomycetota; class Actinomycetes; order Mycobacteriales; family Gordoniaceae; genus Gordonia; species Gordonia sp. C13. Next base: position 218,090 of record NZ_JALPSY010000001.1, on the reverse strand, counting down.
ACAAGTACGACTGGTCCCGCGTGGCCGATCAGATCCTCCGCGTCTACGACACCGTGACCGTCGGTGCCGGCCCGGTGGTGGTGTCGGACTGATGGCGACCTGGATCGTCCTCGGGATCGTCGCGGTCCTGCTGGCCGTCGGCTGGGCCTACCACACCGCCAATCGCCTCGACCGCCTCAACGTGCGCGTCGACCTCGCCCGGCAGTCCCTCTACGCAGGTCTCGACCGGCGCGCCGTCGTCGTGCGGGCGATCGCCGCGGAACTGCCGGGTTCTGAGCTGACCGCACTGGCCGACCGCGCCGAACGAGCAGCGCCCGAGGCACGCGAGGACGCCGAGAACGCACTGTCGTCGGCATTGGCCCGCACCGACGCCTCCGGCCGGTCTCCGGCGCTGGTCATCGAGCTCGCCGACGCCGAGACGCGGGTGATGATGGCCCGACGCTTCTACAACGACGCGGTGCGCGATACCCGCGCCCTCGCCGAGCGGCGACTGGTCCGGTGGTTGCGACTGGGCGGCCACGCGTCGCCGCCGACGTACTTCGAGATCATCGAGCGTGTCACGCCGGGCCAGGGCGAGTGATCCTGGTACCAGGGCGTTTCACGGGCTGACCTAGACTGGTCCCACGCTGCCGCGGGGTCCGCCGAAGGGGGATCGGCTGCGGCACGCCGAGACAGCGACATGAGGAGAAATCAGTGAGTCACAACGGCGCGACCGTTCCCGAGGTCGGACAGGGCACTGCCCGGGTCAAGCGGGGAATGGCCGAAATGCTCAAGGGCGGCGTGATCATGGATGTGGTCACCCCCGAGCAGGCGAAGATCGCCGAGGACGCCGGCGCGGTGGCCGTGATGGCTCTCGAGCGCGTGCCCGCCGACATCCGCGCCCAGGGCGGCGTCTCGCGGATGAGCGATCCGGACATGATCGACGGCATCATCTCCGCCGTCTCGATCCCGGTCATGGCCAAGGCACGTATCGGTCACTTCGTCGAGGCGCAGATCCTGCAGAGCCTGGGCGTGGACTACGTCGACGAGTCCGAGGTGCTGACCCCGGCCGACTACGCCAACCACATCGACAAGTGGGCGTTCACCGTGCCGTTCGTGTGCGGTGCGACCAACCTGGGTGAGGCGCTGCGCCGGATCACCGAGGGTGCGGCGATGATCCGCTCCAAGGGCGAGGCCGGCACCGGTGACGTGTCCAACGCCACCACCCACATGCGCAAGATCCGCGATGAGATCCGTCGCCTCACCTCGCTGCCCAAGGACGAGTTGTACGTGGCGGCAAAGGAACTGCAGGCTCCCTACGATCTGGTGGTCGAGGTCGCCGAGGCCGGCAAGCTGCCGGTGACCCTGTTCACCGCCGGCGGCATCGCCACCCCGGCCGACGCCGCGATGATGATGCAGCTCGGCGCCGAGGGTGTGTTCGTGGGTTCGGGGATCTTCAAGTCCGGCAACCCGGCTCAGCGTGCGGCCGCCATCGTGCAGGCCACCACCTTCCACGACGACCCCGACGTGCTGGCCAAGGTCTCGCGCGGACTGGGCGAGGCGATGGTCGGCATCAACGTCGACGACATCCCGCAGCCGCACCGCCTGGCCGAGCGCGGCTGGTGACCCCGACCGCCGGAACGCCCTCCGTTCAACACGCCGAGACCGAACAGTCGACATGCGTAGCGAGCCGGGGGTGTTCCGGCGGTAGGATCTGCTGATCATGGATGCGGCGACCATCGTTCGGGATGCCTCGGTCTCGGGCACACACATCGTGGGTGAATTGCGGCTCGAGTGGTCGGCGGCGTGCAACGTCGGCCGGGTCCGCGAGACCAACGAGGATGCCGCACTTGCACTGCCCGGCATGTACCTCATCGCCGACGGCATGGGCGGGCACGACAGCGGCGAACTCGCCAGCGAGGCCGCACTGCTCACCCTCTCCGAGGCGACGAGCGCCGGCGAACTGAACGCCACCAAGGTGCAGCTCGACGACCTGCTGGTCGCGGCGCAGCGCCGCATCGGCCAGATCGATACCGAGACCGACCGTCGGGCGGGAACCACCGCCACCGGCGCCGTGCTGGTCACCCACGAGCAGAGCCCGCACTGGCTGGTCCTCAACATCGGCGACTCGCGCACCTACCGATACCAGAACGGTTCGCTGCAGCAGCTGACCACCGATCACTCGCAGGTCCAGGAGTTCATCGACGCGGGCTTCCTGACGCCCGAACAGGCGCGAACCGACCCACGGCGCAACGTCATCACCCGTGCCCTCGGTGCCGGCATGGTCGATCCCGTCCCGGACTTCTTCAACACCCCGGCCTTCCCGGGCGATGTCCTGCTCCTCTGTACCGACGGGCTCACCGGTGAGCTGCCCGACGAGGAGATCGGCGACATCCTCGCCAACGCGTCGAGCTCCGAAGAGGCGGCCGAACGTCTCGTCGACGCGGCGCTCGCACTCGGCGCCCACGACAACGTCACCGTCATCGTGGTGACCGTGCACGAGTCGGTTCCGACCCTGACGATGCCTGCTCTCGACGGCGCCGCCGAGGGGGAGTCCACCGACGAGGCGACGGTCTCCGACCCCAACTGATCGAGGTGATCTGATGAACACAGGTCACGATCCCTCGGTCCACGACCCCGCCGGCGCCGCCGACACCGGACTCGACGACGCAGCAACGTATGTCGAATACTGCGGCGAACGCACCGCTCTCGACGCCGGCCGGCGCTTCTTCATCGGTCGCGAGGCCGATCTGTCGATCGACGACAACCCTTATCTCCACCGCCGATTCCTGGTGGTGCACAACGAGAACGGCCTGTGGTGGCTGACCAACCTCGGCACCCACCTGTCCGCGAGCGTGTCGGCCGGCGACGTCGGCTTCTCGGCCACCCTCGGCCCGGGCGCACGCATGCCGCTGGTGTTCGGTGAGACCACCATCGTGTTCACCGCCGGTCCCACCACCTACGAGCTCAGTGTGTTCGCCCGTGCGCCGCAGGTGAAGTCGGTGACCCGCCCCGAGTTCAGCGGCGGCCACACGACCCAGGGCGTGCCGACCCTGACCGAGAGTCAGAAGCTGCTGATCGTCGTACTGGCGGAGGAGATCCTGCGCCGTGAGGGGACCGGCGCCTCGTCGATCCCGTCGTCGGCCCAGGCCGCTCGACGCCTCGGCTGGCCGCTGACCAAGTTCAATCGCAAGCTCGACAACGTCTGCGACAAGCTCGATCAGCTCGGCGTCAGCGGGATGCGCGGCGGTGGCGGCAAACTCGCCAGCAACCGCCGGACCAAGCTCGTCGAGTACGCGGTGTCCTCACGCATCGTGACCCGCGAGGACCTGCCGCTGATCGACGCGGAGGCCGCGCGGAACGCGGCGAGCTGACCGATCCTCTGACCTGCGGTTACGGCATGGGTAGTTCTCCCCATACGGTGGGGAGTTCTCCCCATCGACAGGGGCGGGGAACGCCCATAATCTTCATCTCATCGCCGGAGAGACCCGGCACCGACCACCCGGTTCGATGAGTGAAGAGGAAGCACACATGACTGCGATCGCCCACCAGGCCCCCCAGCACCTGCGCCAGATCAACGCTCGACGCGATGCCGAGGCGCAGGCCCGCCGCCAGGAGGCACTGGCCCGTCTCGCGGCCCGCCGGATGCCGCTCCCCGGACAGGTCTCCCGCCAGAACCAGCCCGGCCTCGGCCACCGCGCCGGGCACCCGCACCTGCACCGCGCCAATTCGCCCATGCCGGCGCCCGAGACCGCGGTGACCGCCGAGGTGTCCACGGGTCGCGCGAAGCCGAATCTCACCTCCCGCGAGGTCGAGGTGCTGCGTACCTGGATGCTCGTCGACTCCAAGCCCGCCGTCGCCCAGGAGCTCTACATCTCCCTCGGTACGGTCAACACGCACCTGACCCGCATCCGCGCCAAGTACGCCGAGATCGGTCGCCCGGCTCCCACCAAGGCCTCGCTGGTGGCCCGCGCCATCCAGGACGGGATCATGACGCTCGACGAGCTGTAGAGGCTGACGTCCGGAACGGTTGCCACGTGCGGGATACTGGACCGCGTGGCAGCCATCGAGGACATACTCCAGGTCGAGCAGATCGAGACCGACATCTACCGGGGTGGTGCTTTCCCCAGCCACCTCCAGCGCACCTTCGGGGGACAGGTCGCCGGCCAGGCGCTGATGTCGGCGACGCGGACGGTCGACGCGGACCATTACGTCCACTCGCTGCACGGATACTTCCTGCGACCCGGCGATCCCGACATCCCGGCGGTGTTCCTCGTCGACCGGATCCGCGACGGGCGGTCGTTCGTCACCCGGCGGGTCACCGGCATCCAGCACGGCGAGGCGATCTTCACGATGTCGGCGTCGTTCCACGTCCGGACCGACCAGGGCTATGAGCACCAGGACCGCATGCCGCCGGTGCCCGAACCCGAGGAACTCACCGACCGCCTCGATGAGCTCGGCGAGGAAGAGCGCGCGGTGTTCAAGGAATGGCGTAACTTCGACCTCCGCATCGTGCCGCCGGAGAAGATGGTCACCTCCCCGTATCTCGCTGCGCAGCAACGGGTCTGGTTCCGGTACCGACACCCGTTGCCCGACGACACGGTGTTCCACGTGGGGACACTCGCCTACATGAGCGACATGACGCTGCTCGGGTCGTCGCGCGTGCCGCACCCCGAGTCCAATCCCCAGGTCGCCTCCCTCGACCATGCGATGTGGTTCATGCGCCCGTTCCGCGCCGACGACTGGCTGCTCTACGACCAGACGTCGCCGTCCGCGGACGGGGGTCGTGCCCTGACCCAAGGTCGCATCTTCGACCGGCAGGGACGCATGGTCGCGGCGGTCACGCAGGAGGGACTCGCCCGCACCGGACGCCAGATGCCCGAGGACCAGCACGCCCGGACCGATCGGTGAGCGCCGGATCGCGACCGCGGATCGGGGTTCTCGCACTTCAGGGTGACGTGCGCGAACACATCCACGCCCTCGAGGCCAGTGGTGCCGACGCGCTGCCCATCCGCAGGCAGTCCGAGCTCGACGAGATCGACGGCATCGTCATCCCCGGCGGGGAGTCGACGACGATGAGCAAGCTGCTCGGCATCTTCGACCTGTTCGACCCGCTCGTCGAGCGGCTCTCCGACGGGCTGCCCGCCTACGGGTCCTGCGCGGGCATGATCATGCTCGCCTCCACGATCCTCGACACCCGCCCCGACGCCCGCCACCTCGACGCACTCGACATCACGGTGCGGCGCAACGCCTTCGGCCGTCAGGTGGAGAGTTTCGAGACCGATCTCGACTTCGCCGGCATCACCGATCGGGCCGGTTCACAGCCGATGCGGGCGGTCTTCATCCGGGCACCCTGGGTGGAATCGATCTCACCGGATGTCGAGGTTCTCGCCCGGGTCCCGGAGGGGCCGGCCGAGGGGCGGATCGTCGCGGTCCGCCAGGGAAGTGTGCTCGCGACGTCGTTCCATCCGGAGGTCACCGGCGACCGACGCGTACATGAATACTTCGTGGAGATGGTGCGTCGGTAAGATCGTGCCGAACCAGCGACAGTGCAAGCGCCTGCGGCAGCAGTCGGCAGGCTTGAGGATCGCCGGATGCGGGGCCACGGGCCCGGCATGCGTGCCGCGGGCATCCACCCGCCGCGCACCGGCACCGGGAAAGGATGCGACGACATGAGCGGCCATTCCAAATGGGCCACCACCAAGCACAAGAAGGCGGTCATCGACGCCAAGCGCGGCAAGATGTTCGCCAAGCTGATCAAGAACATCGAGGTGGCCGCACGAACCGGCGGTGGTGACCCGGCCGGAAACCCAACCCTCTTCGACGCCATCCAGAAGGCGAAGAAGTCGTCGGTGCCCAACGACAACATCGAACGCGCCCGCAAGCGCGGCGGTGGTGAAGAGGCGGGCGGCGCCGACTGGCAGACCATCATGTACGAGGGCTACGGCCCCAACGGCGTGGCGATCCTGATCGAGTGCCTCACCGACAACCGCAACCGTGCGGCCGGCGAGGTCCGCACCGCGATGACGCGCAACGGCGGCAACATGGCCGATCCGGGCTCGGTCTCGTACCTGTTCACCCGCAAGGGCGTCGTCACCCTCGAGAAGAACGGCCAGTCCGAGGACGACATCCTGATGGCCGTGCTCGACGCCGGTGCCGAAGAGGTCACCGACCTCGGCGACACCTTCGAGATCATCAGCGAGCCGACGGACCTGGTCGCGGTGCGCACCGCCCTGCAGGAGGCCGGTATCGACTACGACTCCGCCGAGGCCAGCTTCCGCGCATCGGTGGAGGTCGCCGTCGACGCCGAGGGTGCGCGCAAGGTGTTCAAGCTGATCGACGCACTCGAGGACTCCGACGACGTGCAGAACGTCTACAGCAACGTCGACATCAGCGACGAGGTCCTCGCCGAGCTCGAGAACGACTGATCGTCATCGCCCTCGCGAGGGCGTGTTGATCATCGGAGTTGTCCGCCCACCCGGATAGGATCTCGAACAACTGTTCGTAACATTGTTCGGATGCCTGGGAGGGTACGAGTGCGCGTCATGGGCGTCGATCCGGGTCTCACCCGGTGCGGCATCGCGCTGGTGGAGTCGGGTCGCGGCAGGTCGGTGACCGCACTCGACGTGGACGTCGTGCGCACGCCGAGCGACATGGACCTGGCCGAGCGTCTGCTGGCCGTCTACACCTCGGCGTGTCACTGGCTCGACGTCCACCAGCCCGATGCGGTCGCGATCGAGCGGGTCTTCGCGCAGAATCAGGTGTCGACCGCGATGGGCACCGCGCAGGCCGGTGGCGTGATCGCGCTCGCCGCCAGCCAGCGCGACGTCCCGGTGCGTTTTCACACGCCCTCGGAGGTCAAAGCCGCCGTCACCGGCAGCGGCCGGGCCGACAAGGCACAGGTCACCGCGATGGTCACCCGCATCCTCGGCATGCAGACCAAGCCCAAGCCCGCCGACGCCGCCGACGCGCTGGCGATCGCCATCTGTCACTGCTGGCGCGGGCCCATGATGGAGCGCATGACGGCCGCGCAGAAACAGGCCGACGCGGCCGCCGCGAAGCATCGTAAGCGGCTGGCCCAGGCACGAGAGGGGAGTCGCGCATGATCGCGTCAGTCCGCGGTCCGGTTCTCGAGATCGCCCTCGATCACGCCGTGATCGACTGTGCGGGAGTCGGTTACCGGGTTCTGGCGACCCCGGTCACGCTGTCCCGGCTGCGTCGCGGCGACGAGGCGACGCTGTTGACGTCGATGATCGTCCGCGAGGATTCGATGACGCTCTACGGGTTCACCGAACCCGACGCCCGCGCGCTGTTCGCACTGCTGCAGACGGTCACCGGCGTCGGCCCGCGGCTGGCGATGGCGACCCTCGCGGTCCTCGAACCCGACGCGCTGCGTCGTGCACTGGCCGACTCCGACACCAAGGCGCTGACGTCGGTGCCCGGCATCGGCAAACGGGTCGCCGAACGGCTCTGCGTCGAACTCCGCGACAAGGTGGACCGCCCTACCGCCGACACGGCCACCGGCAGCGTCCCCGCCGGCGGAATCCGCGAGCAGGTCGCCGAGGCACTCGTCGGACTCGGCTTCACCGCCGCCCCCACCGAGAAGGCGGTCACCGCGGTCCTCGCCGAGAACCCCGACGCCGACGCCTCGACCGTGCTCCGCCGGTCACTGGCGATGCTGGGCAAGGCCTCGTGATGACCGGCGATCCCGACGACCTCGAGGATCGCGAGGTCAGCGCCACGCCGGTCCGGTCCGACGGCGATCTCGACGCCGGCCTGCGCCCGCGCTCGCTGGCCGACTTCATCGGCCAGCCGCGGGTCTGCGAACAGCTCGAACTCGTCCTCCACGGGGCCAAGGGCCGCGGCGGGACCCCTGATCACATACTGCTGTCCGGCCCGCCGGGACTCGGCAAGACCTCGCTGGCCATGATCATCGCCTCGGAGATGGGCGCGGCGATCCGGGTGACATCGGGTCCGGCACTCGAACGCGCCGGGGACCTCGCCGCCATGCTGTCGAATCTCGTCGAGGGCGACGTCCTGTTCATCGACGAGATCCACCGCATCGCCCGGCCCGCCGAGGAGATGCTGTACCTCGCGATGGAGGACTTCCGTGTCGATGTCGTGGTCGGCAAAGGCCCGGGCGCCACGTCCATCCCACTCGACGTCGCCCCGTTCACCCTGGTCGGTGCCACCACCCGTTCGGGATCGCTGACCGGCCCGCTGCGCGACCGCTTCGGGTTCACCGCGCACATGGAGTTCTACGATCCGGCCGAACTCGTCCGGGTGCTCAACCGTTCCGCGGGCATCCTCGGCATGGAGCTGCGGCTCGACGCCTCCGAGGAGATCGCACGGCGGTCGCGTGGGACGCCCCGAATCGCCAACCGTCTGCTCCGCCGGGTCCGCGATTACGCCGAGGTCCGCGGTGACGGCTCGATCACCGTCGACGTCGCTCGTGCCGCCCTCAAGGTCTACGACGTGGACGAACTCGGCTTCGACCGACTCGACCGCGCCGTCCTCGACGCCCTGATCCGCGCGTTCGGCGGGGGACCGGTCGGGGTGTCGACGCTCGCGGTGGCGGTGGGCGAGGAGCCCGCGACCGTCGAAGAGGTCTGCGAGCCGTTCCTGGTCCGGGCCGGGATGATCGCCCGCACCCCACGTGGACGCGTCGCCACCGCGGCCGCGTGGCATCACCTCGGGCTGACACCGCCCGCCGGCGCGATGAACGCGTCCTTCGGCGCCCGCCCCCGCGACATCGGGGGCGAGTCCCTGTTCGACGAACTCTGACCCGATCCGTGCCGCGAACCCCCGTGTGACGCGGCGCACCACCTGCGGGGATGCCTACACAGGTGGACGTGGCACACTGTGTGGAGCACAGCGTGGCCACATGACGCCTCTCGCCGATCGGCGCGGGGTGGTGGTGCACGCGGTACAACCCGAAACAAAAGGACTGACTCTCACCCATGGACGCTCTGCTCTTCCCCCTCTTGCTGGCTCTCCTCGCCGGCTTCATGTTCTTGTCGATGCGGAAGCAGAAGAAGCGCGCGGCCGAGATGCAGGACATGCAGGCCTCGGTGTCGACGGGTACCCGCATCCAGCTGACCTCGGGCCTGTTCGGCACCGTTATCGACGCGGCGTCGTCCGACTACGTCGACGTGGAGATCGCCACCGGTGTGGTCACTCGCTGGAACCGTCTCGCGATCATGCGCGTCATCCCCACCGACGAGGCCGCCGCGACCTACCCGGGCCACACCGCGCCGGAGGCCGACTACACCGACTACGCCGACGACTCGGACTCGGTCAGCCTCGACAAGCCGTCGTCCGACGACGCGCGCGACACCGACAAGTAATCCCGGAGCAGCGCCGCGCCGTCGACCGGCGTGGCGCCTCCTGCCCACCTCCCGCGCATCCTGTCTTGCCGAGGTCTGCGTGCCCCCGCTGTGCTGAACAGCGTGTGCGCGCAGACCTTTCGGAGTCGGTGGGTCATGCGGTCCGAGCGCCCTCGGCCGGTTGACGTTCCCAAAGGAGACCTGAACAGCTGTGACAAGTCCTCGTTCGACCGCGAAGGCGGCCAAGTCCGCCGGCAAGCGGTCGCGACCGAGTCGAGAGATCCCGCCGTGGCGTCCGCTCGTGGCCTTCCTCGCTCTGCTCGCCGTCGTGTACGGGTTGATCTACTTCACTGGTCCCAAGACGCTCGAACCCAAACTGGGCATCGACCTGCAGGGCGGAACCCGGGTGACGCTGACCGCGCGCACCGAGGACGGCAAGGAACCGACCCGCCAACAGCTCGATCAGGCCAAGCAGATCATCGAGCAGCGTGTGAACGGTCTCGGTGTCTCCGGATCCGAGGTCGTCGTCACCGGCAACAACCTCGTGATCACGGTGCCCGGTGAGGACGGCGCACAGGCCAAGTCGCTGAGCCAGACCGCGCGTCTGTACGTGCGGCCGGTCGTCGGCGCCACGGCGGCGACCCCGCAGCCGCCGAAGCCGGAGGACCAGGACGAGGACCAGGCCGACGGGATGCCCACCGAGGTGGCCGCGGCGGCGATCGCCGAACAGCGCAAGATCCGTCAGGCTCCGGGCGACGCCAAACAGGAGCAACTGGTCCCGCTGCAGGAGCAGATGGCGAAGATGGACTGCTCGCCGACCGCCAACGACCCACTGCGCGGCAACGATCTGCCCGATCAGTACCTGGTGGCGTGTTCCACCGACGGCAAGGAGGTCTACCTCCTCGGTCCGCAGATCATCGACGGCCGCGACATCAAGGACGCGTCGGCCGGCACCGATCCGCAGACCGGCGAATGGGTCGTCACCCTCGAGTTCAAGGGCAAGGCCGCAGACTTCTGGCCCAAGTACACCGCCCAGGAAGCGCCCAACCGCACGCAGACCGCGTTCACCCTCGACTCGGCCGTCGTCTCCGCGCCGGCCATCAACGAGCCGATCCCGGGCGGCCAGACCCGCATCAGCGGCAGCAGCGCCGACCCGTTCACCGAGAAGTCGTCCAACGAGCTCGCCAACGTGCTGAAGTACGGCTCGCTGCCGCTGTCGTTCAACGCCTCCGACGCCGAAACCGTCTCGGCCACACTGGGTCTCTCGTCGCTCAAGGCAGGCCTCCTCGCCGGTGCGATCGGCCTCGTCGCGGTGCTGATCTACGCACTGGCCTACTACCGGATGCTCGGCATCCTGACGACGCTGTCGCTGGTCCTCGCCGGCGCGATGGTCTACGGCATCATCGTCCTGCTCGGCCGCTGGATCGGGTTCACCCTCGACCTCGCGGGCATCGCCGGTCTGATCATCGGTATCGGTATGACCGCGGACTCGTTCGTCGTCTACTTCGAACGCATCAAGGACGAGATGCGTGAGGGTCGGAGCTTCCGCTCGGCCGTGCCACGCGGTTGGGCGAGTGCCCGTCGCACCATCTGGTCGGGTAACGCGGTGAGCTTCATCGCCGCCGCGGTCATCTACATCCTGGCGATCGGTGAGGTGCGCGGCTTCGCGTTCACCCTCGGACTCACCACCATCCTCGACGTCATGGTCGTGTTCCTGGTGACCCACCCGCTGGTGGTCTACGCGAGCCGGTCGTCGTTCCTGTCCAAGCCGAGCGTCAACGGCCTCGGTGCGGTCAGCGAGGTGGCCCGCGAGCGCAAGGTCGCGGCCCGCCGCCAGGCCGAGGCCGCCGAAGCAGCCCGTGCCGACGCGTCCACCAGCGAGAAGGGGACTGTGCGATGACCCGTCCGGACAACCCGAACAAGGACTCGCGGGAGCCCGGCGACACCGCGGTCATCGAGCCGCCGTCACCGTCGACCGGCACCGACGCAGACTTCGTCTCCGACACCAAACGCGGCTTCTTCGCCCGTCTCTACACCGGTACCGGTGCCTTCGAGATCGTCGGCAAGCGGAAGACCTGGTACATCGTCACCGCCGCCATCATGCTGATCTGCCTGGCGTCGATCGCGATCCGGGGCTTCACCTTCGGCATCGACTTCGAAGGCGGCACCCAGATGTCGGTGCCGGTCGCCTCATCGGAGATCACCGCCGACTCCGTCGAGAAGGTCGTCACCGAGGCGCTCGGCGAGGAGCCCGAATCGGTCCAGACCGCCGGCGCCGGCAACAGCGCCACCGTGCAGGTGCGCACCGAGACCCTCGACCTGGCCCAGGCCGAGGCCGTGACCCGTGCGCTCACCGAGGAATTCGGTCCGGAATTGACGGCCTCCGAGGTCAGCATCTCCGACGTGAGCTCCACCTGGGGGCGCGAGATCACCGAGAAGATGGTCATCGCGCTCGCGGTGTTCCTCGTCATCGTGTTCGTCTACATCGCGGTCCGGTTCGACCGGGAGATGTCGATCGCGGCCATGGCGTCGCTGTTCTTCGACATCGTCGCCACCGCGGGCGTCTACTCGCTGGTCGGCTGGGAGGTCACCCCGGCCACCGTCATCGGTCTGCTGACCATCCTCGGCTTCTCGCTCTACGACACGGTCGTCGTGTTCGACAAGGTGCAGGAGAACACCCGCTCGGTGCTGCAGACCTCGCGCCGGACCTATGGCGAGCAGGCCAACCTCGCGGTCAACCAGACGCTGATGCGGTCGATCAACACGACCATCATCTCGGTCCTGCCGATCATCGCGCTGATGGTCGTGGCCGTCTGGCTGCTCGGCGTCGGCACGCTGAAGGACCTGGGTCTGATCCAGCTCGTCGGCGTCGTGGTCGGCACGTACTCCTCCATCTTCTTGGCCGCGCCGCTGCTGGTGACGCTGAAGGAACGCCGCGAGGACGTCGCCCGGCACACCACCAAGGTGCTGAACCGTCGCGCCGGGATCGAGTCGGGCGTGGCGCCGAGCGCCGACGCCCGGCCGGTGCGCCGCCGTCGTGGCACGGCCGACACGGACGACGCCGAACGGGTACCGACCGGCAAACGCCGTCGCAACCGTTAGTCTCACCCACGTGATCGTCAGGCACCGGGAGTTCATCAGGGTCCTGAGCCTGCTCGTCGGGATCGTCACGGGCGCCGGCGTCCTGACGGCCTGCGGCGACGACGGGCCACCGACCATCGACTACGTGGTCGACGCCCACGTGACCAGCTACAACGCGAACACCGTCGACGGGAACGCCGACGGCGTGCTCATGGCCACCAGCCGTCTGCTGCCGGGTTTCAGCCTGCTCGGACCTCAGGGGCAGGTCATCCCGGACCGCGACGTCGGGACCGTGACCCGGATCCCGGGACGCGCACCGGCGTTGCGGTACGAGTTCACGCCCGAGGCGGCCTTCACCGACGAGGTCGCGCTCGACTGCGACGACCTGATGCTGGCGTGGGCGGCGATGAGTGGACGTTTCCCGGGGTTCACGCCGGCGACGACCGCCGGGTACCGCGACATCGAGAAGGTGGAGTGCGCGCCCGGCGAGAAGTCGGCGACGGTCACGTTCGCGCCGGGACGTGAGTACCGCAACTGGCTGTCGTTGTTCGGCGCGGGCACCCTGCTCCCGGCGCACATCGTGGCCCGCGAAGCCGGGCTCGCCAACGTCGTCGACCCGATCCGTGCGAAGGACCGCGGCGCGCTTGCCCGTATCGCGACGGCCTGGAACACCGGCTTCGACCTGACGTTCGGACCGGTCGATCACGCCCGGTTCCCGGCGTCCGGGCCGTACCGCATCGACCGTTATTCGCGGTCGGGCGGACTGGTCCTGGTCGCCAACGAATCGTGGTGGGGGGACAAGCCCGAGACCTCACGCATCGTGATCTGGGGTCGGGGAACCGATTCGACGCGCCGCCTGCCCGACGGCAAGTTCGACATCGTCGACGTCACCGCGGGCATCGTCGAGGGCGACCTCGCCGGGACGTCCGGACCCGAGGGGCCGCCGTCACCCGCCCGGGCGATCGGTGTGGAACAGATCGTGCTCGCCGGCAAGGGCGTCTTCGGGGACGTTCGGATGCGCCAGGCGTTCGCCTCGTGCGTGCCGCGCGCCGACCTCGCCCGCGACTTCTCCGGTGGCGCCGCCGTCTGGAATCTGCGCGTCCTCGCACCCGCCGACAACCTCGCCGGCCCGATGAACCCCGAGTTCGGCCGTGCCTACCAGACTCCCGACCTCGAGCGGGCGCGGAACCTGCTGCGCGCCGCGACCGGTCAGGGTGCAGGGGACGGGACCACGACCACCGCGGGTCTGCAGCCGCGGCGCGTCCGCATCGGTTACGTGGCGCCGACCCTGCGCTGGCAGCAGATGGTCGCGGCGATCGCGGCGTCGTGCCGGGAGGCCGGCTTCGTCGTCGAGGATGTCGCCACACCCGACGTCCAGCCCGGCTCGCTGGGCAAGGACGTCGACGCGGTGATCATGGCCAGCGGCGACTCCTTCGCCGCAGCCGGCGCCGCTGACCCGAGCCGGGACGCCTACTCGTTGCGCGGCGGCGACCCGCTGAACCTCTCCGGGACGCGGGACCCGCAGGTGAGTCGCGGCATCGACCAGTTCGCGGTCACCGTGTCCGAATCCGACCGGCTGCGGCTGGCCCGGTCGATCGAGAACGCGAGCTGGTCGTCGATGCCGTCGATACCCCTGTTCGCCTCGCCGCGCATCCGGCAGTGGAAGGATCAGGTGGGTGGTGTCGTCGCGGGACTCAGTCGCGCAGGCACCGGATGGAACATGGATCGATGGACGATCAGCAAGTGACGGTGCAGACAAGTGGCAGGGGAGTTCTGATGGGCGGCGTGGTACCGGAACGGACCGCGGAGGCGGTAACACGTGCCCAGAAGGCGATCGCCCGGCACACCCGACTCGTCGACGACTTCCCGAGCCCCGGGATCGCCTTCAAGGACCTGACCCCGGTGCTCGCCGATGCCGAGGGGTTGTCGGCGATCGTCACCGCGCTGACGCACGGCTGTACCGAGATCGACCTCGTCGCCGGCATCGACGCCCGCGGCTTTCTCCTCGGCGGTGCGGTCGCCCGTGAGCTCGAGGTCGGGGTCCTCGCGGTGCGCAAGGGCGGCAAGTTGCCGCCGCCGGTGCACGCGGTCACCTACAGCCTCGAGTACGGCTCGGCGACGCTGGAGATCCCCGCCGACGGCCTCGACCTGACCGGGCAGCGTGTGCTGCTCGTCGACGACGTCCTGGCCACCGGTGGTACCGCGGTCGCCGCGGCGGATCTGCTCAACCGGACCGGTGCGCGCGTGGCCGGGGTCGCGGTCATCATGGAGCTCGTCGGCCTCGGCGGCCGGGACACGATCGCCCGTGGACTCGGTCCGGACGTACCCGTCCACTCGGTGGCGCTGGACTGACCGTCGGGGATCTAGACTCGAAAAGACCACGACACGCGGAGGAGGACCGGCAATGCCCGATGAATCCGGCACGGCTCAGCACTCCGTGACCCCTGCCGATGCATCCGGCGACGGCGTCGTCCAGGGTGCACCCGCCGCGACGTCGACGTCCCCGTCCGCCTCACGGCGCGTGCGCGCCCGCCTCGCCCGGCGGATGACCGCCACGCGCAGCCAGGTCCGCCCCGTCCTCGAGCCGCTGGTCACCCTGCACCGCGAGATCTACCCGAAGGCCGACGTCGCGCTCCTGCAGCGGGCCTACGACGTCGCCGAGGAGCGTCACAGCGGGCAGAAGCGCAAGTCCGGTGACCCCTACATCACCCATCCGCTGGCGGTCGCGACGATCCTCGCCGACCTCGGCATGGACACCACGACCCTGATCGCCGCGCTGCTGCACGACACGGTCGAGGACACCGGCTACTCACTGCAGGCGCTTGAACGCGACTTCGGTCAGGAGGTGGCGCATCTGGTCGACGGCGTCACCAAACTCGACAAGGTCGCGCTGGGCAGCGCCGCCGAGGCCGAGACGATCCGCAAGATGATCATCGCGATGGCCCGCGACCCGCGCGTGCTCGTGATCAAGGTCGCCGACCGGCTGCACAACATGCGGACGATGCGTTTCCTCCCGCCGGAGAAGCAGGCGCGCAAGGCCCGCGAGACGCTGGAAGTCATTGCGCCGCTTGCTCATCGACTCGGTATGGCGACGGTCAAGTGGGAACTCGAGGACCTCTCCTTCGCGATCCTGCACCCCAAGCGGTACGAGGAGATCGTGCGCCTGGTCGCCGACCGCGCCCCGTCGCGCGACACCTACCTGGCGCGGGTCCGAGCCGACATCAACAACGCGCTGTCCGCGGCGCGGATCTCGGCAACCGTCGAGGGGCGGCCCAAGCACTACTGGTCGATCTATCAGAAGATGATCGTCAAGGGACGCGACTTCGACGACATCCACGACCTCGTCGGCATGCGCATCCTCTGCGAGGAGGACCGCGACTGCTACGCGGCCGTCGGCGTCGTCCACTCGCTGTGGCAGCCGATGGCCGGACGCTTCAAGGACTACATCGCGCAGCCGCGGTTCGGTGTCTACCAGTCGTTGCACACCACCGTGATCGGGCCCGAGGGCAAGCCGCTCGAGGTCCAGATCCGCACGCACGAGATGCACCGCACCGCCGAGTTCGGCATCGCCGCGCACTGGCGATACAAGGAGAGTGGCTACCGCAAGTCGGGCAAGAAGTCCGACACCGCCGAGATCGACGACATGGCGTGGATGCGGCAGCTGCTCGACTGGCAGCGTGAGGCCGCCGACCCCGGCGAGTTCCTGGAGTCGCTGCGCTACGACCTCGCCGTCCGCGAGATCTTCGTCTTCACTCCGAAGGGCGACGTGGTCACGCTGCCCGCCGGATCGACGCCGGTCGACTTCGCCTACGCCGTCCACACCGAGGTCGGTCACCGTTGCATCGGTGCCCGCGTCAACGGCCGACTGGTCGCGCTCGAGCGCAAGCTCGAGAACGGTGAGGTGGTGGAGGTGTTCACCTCCAAGGCGCCGACCGCCGGACCGTCGAAGGACTGGCAGACGTTCGTGGTGTCACCGCGGGCGAAGGCCAAGATCCGTCAATGGTTCGCCAAGGAGCGCCGCGAGGAGGCCCTCGAGGCCGGTAAGCACGCGATCGCCAAGGAGGTCCGTCGCGGCGGACTCCCGTTGCAGCGCTTGCTGTCCGCGGAGTCGATGGCGGCGGTCGCCAAGGAGTTGCGATACAACGACGTCACCGCGCTGTACACTGCGGTGGGCGAGAACCACGTCTCCGCACGGCATGTCGTCAACCGCCTCGTCGCATCCCTCGGTGGTATCGAGGACGCGGAGGAGGCGCTCGCCGAACGGTCCACCCCGTCGACGATGCCGACCCGTTCGCGTCAGGGCGGCGACGCCGGCGTGGTCGTCGACGGCGTCGACAACGTAATGATCAAACTCGCCAAATGCTGTACGCCCGTACCGGGCGACGACATCATGGGCTTCGTCACGCGCGGTGGCGGCATCAGTGTGCACCGCACCGACTGCACCAACGCGACCTCGCTGCAGCAGCAGTCCGAACGCATCCTCGACGTGTCGTGGGCGCCGTCGCCGGAATCGGTGTTCCTGGTGGCGATCCAGGTCGAGGCGCTCGATCGTCACCGCCTGCTGTCCGACGTCACCAAGGTTCTCGCCGACGAACGCGTGAACATCCTGTCGGCGTCGGTCACCACCAGCCGCGACCGAGTTGCAATCTCCAAGTTCACCTTCGAGATGGGCGACCCCAAGCACCTCGGCCACGTGCTGAACGTGGTCCGCAACGTGGAGGGCGTCTACGACGTCTACCGCGTCACCTCGGCTGCGTGATCCACCACGTTGGTTGAGTAGGCGAGGAGCTTGCGACGAGCCGTATCGAAACTAGAGATCCCGTTGCGTTTCGTCCCGGAGACCGGGACAAAACGCAACGGGATCTTCGTTCTTGCAGCGCTTTTCGCTAGTCGATGACCGCGGTCTCGACGGTCACCGGGGTCTTCGGCTTGCCGTCACCGGGCTGGCTGCCGGCCGGGCCGGGGGTGATCCCGCCCTCGTAGATCTTGTCCAGCACGGCGAGTCCGGGTTCGTCGACCTTTCCCACGATGGAGTAGTCGGGACCCAGCTCACTGTCGTTGATGACGATGAACAGCTGGCTCGACCCGGTGTTCGGGTTCTGGCCGCCCTGGCTGCTGTTGGCGATGGCCACGGTGCCGCGCGGGTACACGACCGGCTGCGATCCGCTCATCGGATCGGGCTGCCCGACCTTCTTCAGGTCCGTCGGCGGCTCGTCGGGGCTGGTCCAGCCGGGACCGCTCATGCCGGTGCCGGTGGGGTCGCCGCACTGCAGGATCTTCAGCTTGTCGCTGGTGGTCATGCGATGGCAGGTGGTGTCGTCGTAGAACTTGTTCTCGATCAGCGAGGTGACCGCGGCGACGTTGCAGGGGGCGCCGTCACGCTCCAGCGTGATCGGCAGGACGCCCTGGGTGGTCGTGAAGGTGGCCTGCTCGGTGCCGGACTTCAGGACCTTGTCGTCGGGCCTGGGGGACTTGCGCTCGTTCTTCGCGGCAGCCTTCAGCTCGTCGAGTTCGGCCTGGTACTGCGGACGCTGGTCGGCCGGCACGTTGTCGGGAACCTGGTCGGGGAGCTGGTCGAAGCGGCTCGGTGCGTCCTCGAAGGCGCAGCTCGTCCAGCGGGCGGCCTCGCGGTCGTCCATGATCTTCTTCACCACGACGGCGGTCACGCCGGCGACGACGGCGACCACGACGGCAGTCGAGACCGAGGCGATGACGATCTTCCGCTTGCGCCGGGCGAGGCGCTCGGTTTCGAGGCGTTCCTCGAGTTTCCGCTTCGCTGCCTCGCGGCGCTCCTCATTGGTGGTCACGCGGGTGGATCCTCCTGAATCCCGGCACCTGGTGCCGTCTCAGCTGTACAGCATCGTCGTGCCGACAATCTGCGCGGATGTCACTTACTCGAGAGGCAAGTGTGCCAGTTGTACCTGAGAACGTCGCTCAGCGGGTGTTGGAGTGGGGTGTCGCGGTCGGTGAAACGACGCGTGGAGAACCGGCTGTCGGTCGCCGTGGGCAGCTAGGACACAATAGGAGGGACCCGCGAACCCGCCGACACCCTCGAGGAGTGCCATGCTGATCACCGGATTCCCCGCCGGCATGTTTCAGACGAACTGCTACCTCGTCGCGGCCGAAGCCGGATCGGATGCGGTGATCATCGACCCGGGTCAGGACGCCGCACCCCGCGTGCGCGAGCTGCTCGCCGAGCACGACCTCACCCCGGTCGCCGTCCTGCTGACCCACGGGCACCTGGACCACACCTGGAACGCCACCCAGCTCTGCGACGAGTACTCCATCCCCGCCTACATCCATGCCGCCGACCGGCCGATGCTGACCGACCCCGGCCTGGGCATCGGGCGGGCACTCGGCGCGATGATCGGCGACGAGAAGTTCTCCGAACCGGAGAAGGTCATCGAGTTCGACGACGGTGAACCGGTCGAGCTCGCCGGCATTCATTTCGCAGTGGACCTCGCACCCGGCCACACCCAGGGTTCGGTCCTGCTGACCGTCGACGTGGACGTACCGGGGGAGTCGGAGTCCGGCGCCCCGACGACCGTGCCGGTCTGCTTCTCCGGCGACGTGCTGTTCGCCGGCTCCATCGGACGCACCGACCTGCCCGGCGGCAGCCACCAGCAGCTGCTCGACTCCATCGCCGCGAAGCTGCTGCCGATGCCCGACGACACCCTGGTGCTGCCCGGCCACGGGCCGCAGACCACCATCGCGCAAGAACGCGCCACCAACCCCTTCCTGGTCGACCTGCGGGCTCCGGGAACCGACACCACCATCGCGACTGATCGACCGAAGGGACGACACGGACTGTGAGCGGAGCATTTCAGGCACCCCGGGGCATCCCGGATTACTTCCCGCCGAACTCGGCGGATTTCCGGAAGGTGCGGGACACGCTCACCGACGCGGCGCGTCGTGCGGGATACGGGCATATCGAGCTGCCGATCTTCGAGGACACCGCGCTGTTCGCCCGCGGCGTCGGCGAGTCGACCGATGTCGTCAGCAAGGAGATGTACACGTTCAACGACCGCGGTGACCGGTCGGTGACGCTGCGCCCCGAGGGCACTGCGGGTGTGGTGCGCGCGGTCATCCAGCACGGACTCGACCGCGGTCAGCTGCCGGTCAAGGTCTGCTACGCGGGACCGTTCTTCCGCTACGAGAAGCCGCAGACCGGTCGCTACCGCCAGCTGCAGCAGGTCGGCGTCGAGGCCATCGGCGTCGACGACCCGGCACTCGACGCCGAGGTCGTGGCCGTCGCCGACGAGGGCTACAAGCGTCTCGGACTCTCCGGCTACCGCCTCGAGATCACCTCACTCGGCGACGATGCGAGCCGTCCCCGCTACCGGGAGGCGTTGCAGGAGTTCCTGTTCAAACTCGACCTCGACGAGGCGACCCGCAAGCGCGCCGAGATCAACCCGCTGCGCGTACTCGACGACAAGCGCCCGGAGATCAAAGAGGCGACCGCGAACGCGCCGCTGCTGATCGACTATCTGTCCGACGAGGCGAAGGCTCACTTCGATCTCGTGCTCGCCAACCTCGACCGGCTCGGCGTCGCCTACGAGATCAACCCGCGGCTCGTACGCGGTCTCGACTACTACACCAAGACCACCTTCGAGTTCGTCCACGACGGCCTCGGTGCGCAGTCGGGGATCGGCGGCGGTGGTCGCTACGACGGCCTCATGCGTCAGCTCGGAGCGAAGCAGGACCTCTCGGGCATCGGCTTCGGCATCGGAGTCGACCGCACGATGCTGGCCCTCGAGGCCGAGGGTGTCGCCGGCACGCAGGCGGCGCGCTGCCAGGTCTTCGGTGTCCCGCTCGGCGCGGACGCCAAGGCCGAACTGGTCGGCGTCGCAGGCGCTTTGCGGGCCGCGGGCATCAGCGTCGACCTCGCCTACGGTGACCGCGGACTCAAGGGTGCGATGAAGGCCGCCGACCGTTCCGGCGCCCGTCTGGCCCTGGTCCTCGGCGAGAACGAACTCGCGGAGCGTCGTATCGAGGTCAAGGACCTGAGCAACGGTGGGCAGCACCGGATCTCGCTCGACGATCTCGTCACCGAGGTCACCCGCCTCCTGGGCTGAAAAGCGCCCCTGAGATCCGTCCTCCACAGGTCGGCTGCCGACATATCGTCGGCGCCGGTCCTCTGGAGGGCGCTTTCTAGGGGCGGATTTCGTCGCCGTCGCGGGTCATCTCGTCTGCCAGCACATCCAGCGACACCCCGCCCAATGCCAGTGCGCGCGAATGGAAGTCCTTGAGCGTCCACTCCGGGTGTGCGCTGAGGGCGGCGTGCCGCGTCTGCTCCCAGACCCGTTGTCCCAGAGCATACGACGGTGCTTGTCCCGGCCAGCCGAGGTAACGGTCGAGTTCGAAGCGCAGCACGGAATGGTCCATGGCCACCGAGGCGGTGAGGAATTCCCATGCCTTGTCGGCGTCCCAGATCCCGCCGCCCAGGGACTCCGGCGCGGGCAGGCGGCAGTGCACACCGATGTCGACGACCACCCGCGCCGCGCGCAGTCGCTGCGAGTCGAGCATGCCCATGCGGTCGCCCGGGTCCTCGAGCCAGCGGAGTTCGTCCATCAGCCTCTCGGCGTAGAGGGCCCAGCCCTCACCGTGACCCGAGGTGAACGACGCCAGTTTGCGCCAGGCGTTCAGGTCGGGATCGACGATGGCCGAACCGAGTTGGAGGTGATGGCCGGGGACGCCCTCGTGGTAGACGGTCGTCTTCTCCTGCCACGTGTGGAAGACGGTCTGGTCGTCGGGAACCGCCCACCACATACGGCCCGGGCGCGACAGATCGGCGGTCGGCTGGGTGTAGTAGATGATCCCCGTCGACGACGGCGCGAGTCGGCATTCGAGCCGGGACAGGCGGGCGGGGATGTCGAAGTGCCGCCCGGCGAGTCCGGTGACGGCGGCGTCGGAGGTCTCCTGCATCCAGTCGACGAACTCGTGACGGTCGTGGATCTGGTACTGCGGCTGGCGATCCAGCCAGGCGAGTGCCTCGGCGACGCCGCGTCCGGGCAGGAGAGACTCGGCGATCTCGTGCTGTTCGGCGACGATCTGCTCGAGGCGGGTCAGCGCCCAGGCGTAGGCGTCCTCGGGACCGGCGTCGGCGCCGAGATACGACGGCAGGTGCAGCAGATAACGATCCCGGCCCACCGCGTCGTCGTCGACGGAGGCCGGTAGGACCTCGGTCTCGA
Organism: Gordonia sp. C13; assembly: GCF_023218005.1. Taxonomy (NCBI): domain Bacteria; kingdom Bacillati; phylum Actinomycetota; class Actinomycetes; order Mycobacteriales; family Gordoniaceae; genus Gordonia; species Gordonia sp. C13. The sequence continues at coordinate 196,513 of NZ_JALPSY010000001.1, read as the reverse complement.
GATAGTTGGCGAACGTGCCGAACGCGGTGCGGGCCGCGTCGAGGGCGGTGCCGAGCGTGCCGGCGAGCGCCGGGTCGGCAGCGATCGACGCGGTGTTGTCGGTGATGGCGTCGGTGGCCGAATCGGCCTGTCGCACCACGGCCGCGACCTGTCGGCGCGCGATCGGGGGACCGTGCCGGAGGCGGTGCGCCAGGCCGTCGACGGCGCGGTTCAGCGCACCCGGGATCGCGGTGAGCCGGGCGAGGAACACCTCTCGGTCGGCGCGGGTGTCGGTGGGCATCAGGTCGAAGATGTCGCGCAGCGCCTGGAGCGGTGAGGCGATGACGTTGCACTCGCCGATGTGCTCGCCGGCGTCGGCGAGGGCGAGTTCGCGTCGCAGCGACGCGGACATCGTCGCGACCGTCACCCGGTCGATCGCGTCGACGACGGGTGCCCTGCCGAGCCTCGCCAGGGTGTCGGCGGCGACCGCGGCGCGTTCGGCACAGGCCTGCGCGGAGAAGTCGGTCAGGGCGTCGTCGTGCTCGCCGTGGCCGATCTCGGTGCCGAGCAGGGGATCGAGTTCACACAACCGGTCGAGGTGCGCCTCGGCGATCGCATCGACCTCGGTGCGTTCGCGGGGGCTCGTGGGGGTCGCGGCGGTGGGGGTCATCTGCCGGTCGCGTCAGAGATCGTTGGTCGCGAAGGTGTCGCACCGGTTGGGGTCGCCGGACTGGTAGCCGATCCCGAACCACTTCGCGCGCTGCGTGGCCGAGCCGTGCGTCCAGCCCTCGGGGTTGGAGCCGGGACCCTGGATGATGTCGTCGCCGATGGCCTTCGCGGTCTGGATGACGGTCGCGATCTGCTGCTCGGAGATGGGGGCGAGCAGCGCGTCGGGACCGTTGTCGGCGTGCTGGGCCCAGACGCCGGCGAGGCAGTCGGCCTGCAGCTCCACGCGCACCGAACCCGATCGCGGTCCCTGCGAGCCCATCCGCTGGCCCTTGGCCAGGGCGCCGGTCAGGTTCTGCACGTGGTGGCCGTACTCGTGGGCCACCACGTACTCCTGGGCGAGGGGGCCGTCGCTGCCGCCCATGCGGCGCAACTGCGTGAAGAACGACGGATCGAAGTAGGCGGTCCGGTCGGCGGGGCAGTAGAACGGGCCGGTCGCGGCACTCGCCGCGCCACACCCGGTGTTCACCGAGTCGGCGAAGATGACCGTCTTCGGCGGCTGATAACCCGGCATGAGCTCCGACCACACCTCGTCGAGGCTGACGGTGGTCGCCTTGATCCGGCAGATGGTGTTCTCGTTGGCCATCTCCCAGGTGCAGGAGTCGAGTTGCTGCTGGATCTCGGCCGCATCCGACGAGGTGCCCTGCTGCGGAGCCTGGCTGCCGAGGAGTTCGCCGGGGTTCACGCCGAACAGCAGGGCCACGATCGTGATGATCAGACCCGCACCACCGCCGAGCGCGATCCGCCCGACACCGCCACCTCCGCCGCCACCGCCGGAGACGTTGCCGGTGCCGATCGATCCGCTGCCTTGGAATGTCACGCGGTCATTCTGGCACGATGCGGTGCGCGAACCGGACATCTCTGGGTGGCCGGGTTCAGGACACCGACGCCGATGCGGCACGATGGGTACCTGGCCTGCGTTTCCGCCGGGTCACGAACAAGCCGACACAAACAACGCCTCCGACGCCGCCCGGGAGACCGGGCCGGCCGCATGACGTTGGGAAGGACTCTCAGTGCTCCGCACGCATTCCGCAGGTTCGCTGCGCCGGGCCGACGCGTCGCAGACCGTCACCGTCGCCGGTTGGGTCGCGCGCCGACGCGACCACGGCGGTGTGGTGTTCATCGACCTGCGCGACTCCACCGGCCTGGTGCAGGTGGTGTTCCGCGAGGAGTCGGTCGCCGCGGCCGCCCACCGCCTGCGCGCCGAGTACTGCGTCGCCGTCACCGGCGTGGTCGAGGTCCGTCCCGAGGGCAGCGAGAACCCGAACCTGAGTTCCGGCGAGATCGAGATCAACGCGGTCGAACTCGAGGTGCTCAACGAGTCGGCACCGCTGCCGTTCCAGCTCGACGAGTCGCCGGGTGAGGAGGCGCGTCTGCGTCACCGCTACCTCGACCTCCGTCGCGAGGGCCCGAGCGCCGCGCTGCGTCTGCGCTCGAAGGCCAACGCCGCCGCCCGCGGTGTCCTCGCCGCCCACGACTTCGTGGAGGTCGAGACCCCGACGCTGACCCGCTCGACGCCCGAGGGTGCCCGCGACTTCCTGGTGCCCGCGCGTCTGCAGCCCGGCACCTTCTACGCCCTGCCGCAGAGCCCGCAGCTGTTCAAGCAGCTGCTGATGGTGGCGGGCATGGAGCGCTACTACCAGATCGCGCGCTGCTACCGCGACGAGGATTTCCGCGCCGACCGGCAGCCCGAGTTCACCCAGCTCGACATCGAGATGAGCTTCGTCGACCAGGACGACGTCATCGCGGTCGCCGAGGAGATCCTGGTGGCGCTGTGGAAGCTGATCGGCGTCGACATCTCGACCCCGATCCCGCGCATGACCTACGCCGACGCGATGCGTCGCTACGGCTCGGACAAGCCGGATCTGCGGTTCGGCATCGAACTCGTCGAGTGCGCCGAGTACTTCAAGGACACCCCGTTCCGCGTCTTCCAGGCCCCGTACGTCGGCGCCGTCGTCATGCCGGGCGGTGCCTCGCAGCCGCGTCGTCAGCTCGACGCCTGGCAGGAGTGGGCCAAGCAGCGCGGCGCCCGCGGCCTCGCCTACGTGCTCATCGCCGAGGACGGCACGCTTTCTGGCCCGGTCGCCAAGAACCTGTCCGAGGAGGAGCGCGCGGGTCTCGCTGCCCATGTCGGCGCGAAGCCCGGCGACTGCGTCTTCTTCGGTGCCGGCGAGGTCAAGCCGACCCGCGCGCTGCTCGGTGCGGCCCGCGGCGAGATCGCCTCGAAGCTCGGCCTGATCTCCGAAGGCGACTGGGCATTCACCTGGGTCGTCGACGCCCCGATGTTCGAGCCGACCGCCGACGCCACCGCCTCCGGTGACGTCGCCCTCGGCCACTCGGCCTGGACCGCGGTGCACCACGCGTTCACCTCGCCCAAGCCGGAGTCGATCGAGAAGCTCGACACCGATCCGGGCGAGGCACTGGCCTACGCCTACGACATCGTCTGCAACGGGAACGAGATCGGCGGCGGCTCGATCCGTATCCACCAGCGCGACGTCCAGGAACGCGTCTTCGAGATCATGGGCATCGGCCACGACGAGGCGCAGGAGAAGTTCGGCTTCCTCCTCGACGCCTTCGCCTACGGCGCCCCGCCGCACGGCGGCATCGCCTTCGGCTGGGACCGCATCACCGCGCTGCTCGCCGGTGAGTCCTCCATCCGCGAGGTCATCGCCTTCCCGAAGTCCGGCGGCGGCGTCGACCCGCTGACCGATGCACCCGCGGCGATCACCCCGCAGCAGCGCAAGGAGTCGGGTATCGACGCCAAGCCGGCACCGCGCGGCGGAGCCGAGCAGGCCGAGGGTGCGGCCGAGAGGGCAGCAGCCGACAAGTAGACCCCGGAGCAACGAAAAGCGGTGGCCGAGCGTGAGTTCGGCCACCGCTGTCGTCTCGGTGGGTTCGACGGCGGATTGCTCCGGGAACGACAGGCCCGGCAGGCCATCGACTTCGGGTCCCCGGGATCCTCGATTTTCGGCGGGCACGTACAGTTCTTCGGTGACCTCCACACCGGGCAACGCTTCTGCGGTGTTCGATGCATCGCCGGTTTTCGACCGTTACCGTGACGAGGGTTACACCCTGTTCGACCTCGCCGGGCCCGGTGCTCCCGACCTCGTCTCCGGGGCCCATTACGACGAGCTCCTCGACTCCGCCGGCATGGTCCGTCCCGCCTGGGAAGAACTCGTGCAGCTGTATCAGCGGCGCGGTGACAGCCGCCTACGCGACTCCGCGGACCGGGTCGCCGCGGCCGTCCGCGACGACGGTGTGGTCTACAACGAGTTCGACGGCCAGACCACCCACACCCGCGACTGGGACATCGACGCGGTGCCGCTCATCGTCGACGGCGTCGAGTGGGCCGAGCTGGAGAAGGCGATCACCCAGCGCTCGATGCTGCTCGATCTGCTGCTGCGCGATCTCTACCGCGACCAGAAGACCATCACCTCCGGTCTCGTGGCGCCCGAGATGGTCTTCGGTTACCCCGGTTACATCCGCAAGGCGGCACGCCTCGAGGTCGCCGGACCCCACGCCCTGTTCCAGCACGCGGTCGACGTCTCGCGTGCGGCCGACGGCCGGTTCGTGGTCTACCGCGACCGCACTCAGGCCCCGTCGGGCATCGGGTTCTCGATCGTCGGCCGGCGCCTGCTGACCAAGACCCTCCCGCAGCTCTTCCAGGCCTGCGCGCCGCGTCCGGTGACCGGTTTCGCCGGGACGATGCGCCTCGCGCTCGCCGAGTACGCCCCACCCGGCGTCGACGACCCGACGGTCGCCGTGCTGAGCCCGGGCAGCATGTCCGAGACCGCGTTCGACCAGGCCTATCTTGCGTCGGCTCTCGGCTATCCGCTGGTGGAGGGTGCGGACCTCACCGTGCGCGACGGCGCGGTCTACATGCGTTCCCTCGGGCGGTACAAGCGCGTCGACGTCCTCCTGCGACGCGTCGACGCCGCCTACGCCGATCCACTCGATCTTCGGACCGACTCCCGGCTGGGCGTCGCCGGTCTCGTCGAGGCGATCTCACGCGGTAACGTCACCGTGCTGAACACACTCGGTTCCGGTGTCCTCGAGAACCCCGCCCTGCACACGGTCCTCGAACGTCTCGCACCCGTCCTCCTCGACGAGGAGCTCGCGCTCGGCTCGGTCACCACGTACTGGGCCGGAGATGACCTGCAGCGCAGCAAGATCCAGAGCCGGATCGGGTCGCTGGTGCTCACCAACACCCGCACCGACGAGGAATTCATCGGCCCGCTGCTCGACGCGCGGACCCGCGCCGAGGTCGCCGCGCGGATCGACGCGCAGACCTGGCAATGGGTCGGACGCGAACTCGACGCCTACTCCGTGGCGCCGACCATCACCGCGGGCTCCCGGCCCGGACGCCACACCACCGCACTTCGCGCCGCGCCCGTGTCCATACGCGCGTTCAGCGTCGCGCAGGGGCCCACCTATGCCGTGATGCCCGGCGGTCTCGGCGCCGTCCTGGCCGACGGTGTCGAAGGGGCCGCCCACCACATCGTGGCGGCCAAGGACGTCTGGGTCACCAGCACCGAGGTCGGCGGCCACGTGTCGCGCCGCTCGGAGACCCGCGTCGAACCCGCCGGTGAGGTCATCCCGGAGGCGGGGCGTCCCGTGTCGCTCGAGTACTCCGAGGTCGCGGCCGCCGCGAGTCCGCGTGTGCTCGCCGACCTGTTCTGGCTCGGTCGCTACGCCGAACGCACCGAGCAGGTCACCCGCCTCGCGAAGGTCTCCCGCCAGCGCTACCAGGACTTCCAGTACCGGCCGTGGATGTCGGGGACCCCGGCGGTGCCGCTGTTGCTGCATGCGGTCGCGACGATCACCGGCACCGACGGCTACCTCGACACCGCGGATCTGTTGCTGTCGGACACCGACCGCCAGCCCTCGCCGGATCAGGTCAACGAGGCCATCGAGAAGATCGCCGACCTCACCGTCGCCCGCTCGATCCCGGGCTCGGTCGCGTACTCGGTCGAGCGCCTCGTCGCCTCCGCCCGCGCGGTCCGCGATCAGATGTCGACCAGCACATGGATGGTCCTGGCGCCCGTCGAACGCATCGTCGCGAGCACCGCACGCCTGGTCGCCCGATCGCGGGCCGATGCCTCCGACGCGGGCACCGAGGGTCTGGGCGACGCCGCCCTCGACCTCGGTCCCGACCTCGGACGGGCGCACGAGGAGATCCTGCACGGCGTGCTCGCGCTGACCGGACTCCAGGAGGAGTCGATGGTCCACGATCCGGGTTGGATGTTCATGGACCTGGGTCGACGCATCGAGCGCGCGATCACTCTCGCCGACCTCACCCGGGCGATGTTCACGGAGGGCCACGACACCGACGTCGAACAGGCGTTGCTGGAGTCGTACCTGGCCGCCAACGAGTCGTCGGTGATCTACCGGCGTCGCAACCGCGGTCTGTACCGGTTCGCGAATGTCGCCGAGCTGCTGCTGTTCGACCCGACCAACCCGCGCTCGATGATCTTCCAGCTCGAGAAGATGAACCACGATCTGACCTCGGTCCCCGAACCGCTCCGTTCGGCCGGGGCCGAACGAGGAGTGCAGGACATGATCGCCGAGCTGCGCCGGAGCGGACCCGCCGACCTCGCCGGCGTCGACTCGCAGGGCAGCCGGACCGACCTCGCGGAGCTGATGAGCACGCTGCGCACCGGTTCCCGCGACCTGTCCGACCTGCTCAGCCGGACCCGCTTCGCCGTGCCGCGCCAGGCGCAACCGATCTGGGGCGGGGGTGAGATGTGACCACTCGCGTCTACCGGGTCATGCATCGCACCCGGTACACCTACAACGACGACGTGTCCTCGTCGTACGGCCGCTGCTACCTGACCCCGCGCGACCTTCCGGGGCAGCGGGTGCTCTCGGCCACCGTCGACATCGAACCCGAGCCCGACGACCGGTCGACGGGCATCGATGTCTACGGCAACAACGACACCTACTTCCATGTACGCACCGCCCATCGCGAGCTCACCGTCACCGCGCGCTCCGTGGTCGAGGTGGACGGCGTCGACCAGGGCATGCTCATCGGGCCGGCGGCGCGGGCACCGTGGGAGTCCGCGCGTCCGGCGGTCGTCGGGAGCCGCGAGGCCGCGCTCGCCGCCGAATTCGTCCTCGACCTCGAGCCGCCGGAGATCACCGCCTCGGTGCACGACTACGCCGCTCAGGTGTTCACCCCCGGGCGACCGCTGATCGAGGCCGTCACCGACCTCACCACGAGGATCTTCGACGACTTCACCTACCGCTCCGGGTCGACGGCGATCTCGACGAAGGTCGACACGGTGATGCAGCGGCGCGAGGGCGTCTGTCAGGACTTCGCCCGGGTCGCGATCGCGTGCCTGCGCTCGGTCGGGCTCGCCGCCCGCTACGAGTCGGGCTACCTGGCGACCGACCCGCCGCCGGGCAAGGAGAAGATCTTCGGCGCCGACGCCAGCCACGCGTGGGCGGCGGTGTGGATGCCCGACGACCGCTGGCTGCCGTTCGACCCGACCAACGACAAACTGGTTGACGAGCGCCACGTGACCCTGGCCTGGGGCCGTGATTACGACGACGTCCCGCCGCTGCGCGGGGTCATCTACACCGACTCCACCAAGAGCCACATCGACGTCTCGGTCGACGTCAGTCCGGTCGAGGACGAACCGGCGGAGGCCGGTACGACGCCCGCGGTTGCGTCCACCGAGGGCGCAACCCGGCACGATTTGTGAGCCGGTCCGCTAAACGCCTGGGAGGCAGCGGAATCGGTGTGACTGAATCGTGATTCACCGGTCACGAGGTCGTACAGAAGGATGAACAACGGTGTTGCGACGGAGTTGCAACGGGTACCTTGGGACACGACATGACGGTCATTACTGAAAGCCGCATCACCAGCGTGGTGCGGGCGGCAGAGGCGCTGCTGTCACACCGCGCCGGTTCCTCCGTTGTCCTCGACGACCCGGAGGACCTCGGGGGTAGCGGCCGTACGACGGTGGTCCGGGTGAGGGTGGCGCAGAATCCACTCAGCCTGGACCGGTCGCTGGTGATCAAGGCGTTGCCCGAGCACGAGGACCCACAGGCGTTCCACCGCGAGATCGCCTCGTACAAGTACGCCACCGCGCTCCCGAACGAGTCGCGGCCGGGCCCGCAGCTCATCGCCTCCGACCCGGACCAGCGCCTCATGGTGCTCTCCGACCTCGGCCACGGCCGGTCGATGCTGGAGTTCCTCGACGGTGTCGACCCGGTGGAGACCTCCCGCGCGGTGAGCGCCTGGGGTCAGGCCCTGGGCCGCATGCACGCGGCGACCGTCGGCGGCGAGATCGACTTCCACGCCCTGGTCCGTCGCGGCCCGTCGGGCACCGAGGGACGCGACATCCTCCGGGACGAGGCCCGACGCTCAGTCGAGGCGCTCAGCGGACACGCCGCCGCGCTCGGCGTGCAGGTGCCGGCCCGCGTGATCGAGGCCCTCGAGACCGCCGCCGCCCTGTTCGACGACGGTGAGCACCGGGCGTTCAGCCCGTCGGACGTCGGCCCCGAGAACATCATGCTCAACGACGACGGCGTGCAGTTCATGGATTACGAGTGGGGCGGTTTCCGCGACGCCACCCTCGACATCGCCTACGCCGTGGTCACCATGACCGCGCAGCTGCCGGCGCGCGCGGCGGCCCGCGCCACCGACCTCGAGGTGTCGATGGTCGACGCCTGGCGGTCGGAGGTGAACCCGATCTGGCCGACCCTCGCGCACGAGCGCGAGATGCAGCGCAAGGTGCTCGTCGCGCGGTTGTTGTGGGTGTGGCTGTCCACCGCGTGGATGCTGCCCGCCGATCCCGACCTCGTCGACCCGGAGAATGCCGGCACCGACGCCGAGGCGAGCCTGGAGATCACCCCGTTCGATCCCGACCTGCAGAACTCCGCCGCGGGCACCCCGACCGAGAGCACCGGCGGCTTCACCCACGACTGGGCACTGCACACCAACGACCCGCGTGTGCTCGTGTCCCGCTGGACCGACCTCGCGGCCGCCGCCGGTCGGGCCGGCGAGGACGAGATCGCCGACTTCGCGACTGCAACGGGTCTGGCGTTGCAGCGCATCTGGATGGCCTGATCGGCTCGTGGACGGATTGTTCGACCCGCCCGTGGATCCCGGGGCCGGAGCCGGTGGGTTGACGCCCGGCGCCGACGGCCTGGCCGCGGCACCGAAACCGACGGCACCGCTGGCGGTCCGGATGCGCCCTCAGACCCTCGACGAGATCGTCGGCCAGCAGCACCTGCTCGGCGACGGCTCGCCGCTGCGCCGCCTGATCAGCGGTGTGGGTGCGGCCTCGGTGCTGCTCTACGGCCCGCCCGGCACCGGCAAGACGACGATGGCGTCGCTGATCGCGCGTGCGACCGGGGGCCGGTTCGAGGCGCTGTCCGCGCTGTCGGCGGGCGTCAAAGAGGTACGCGCCGTCATCGACATCGCCCGTCGCCGACTCATCGACGGTCAGCAGACCGTCCTGTTCATCGACGAGGTCCACCGCTTCTCCAAGACCCAGCAGGATGCGCTGCTCGACGCGGTCGAGAACCGGATCGTGCTGCTGGTGGCGGCGACCACCGAGAACCCGTCGTTCTCCGTCGTGGCGCCACTGCTGTCGCGGTCTCTCGTGCTGCAGTTGCGTTCCCTCACCGACGACGACATCCGTGAGGTCCTGACCCGGGCCGTCGCCGACCCGCGGGGCCTCGACGGGCAGGTCGAGGTGACCGAGGCCGCCTATGACCACCTGGTGGCGGTCGCCGGCGGCGACGCCCGGCGCGCGCTGACCGCACTCGAGGCCAGCGCCGACTCGACCACCCACGTCGACCTCGCCGACGTCGAGACGGCGATCGACCGGGCGGCGGTGCGCTACGACCGCGACGGCGACCAGCACTACGACGTGACCAGCGCGTTCATCAAGTCGATCCGCGGCTCCGACGTCGACGCCGCGGTGCACTACCTGGCGCGGATGATCGCGGCGGGGGAGGACCCGCGCTTCATCGCCCGGCGCCTGATGATCCATGCCAGCGAGGACATCGGGATGGCCGATCCCACCGCGCTGCAGACCGCGGTGGCCGCCGCACAGGTGGTCAATCTCGTGGGCATGCCGGAGGCCAAGCTGGCCCTGACGCAGGCGACGATCCACCTGGCGACCGCACCGAAGTCGGCCGGTGTGGTGTCGGCGATCGGCGCGGCGCTCGCCGACGTCGAGGCGGGCAAGGCCCGGGCGGTGCCCGCCCACCTGCGCGACAGCCACTACGCGGGCGCCAAGAAGCTCGGGAACGGCGTCGCCTACCGCTACCCGCACGACCATCCCGACGGCGTGGTGCCGCAGCAGTACCCGCCCGACGAGCTCGTCGGCGTCGACTACTACGAGCCCACCGATCACGGGCTCGAACGCGAGATCGGGCCGCGCGTGGCACGCCTGAGATCCATCGTCCGGGGTGCCGTCACCCGCCGCCGATCCCGCTGATCACGCCGGATGTGCCGGGGATGACGCCCGGGACCGGTTCCGCGACGCGCCGACGGTACTCTGGGATGTCGCGACAACCAACGGCGAGGACGAAACCAACAGTGCAGACGCATGACATCCGGAAGCGTTTTCTGGACCACTTCATCAAGGCCGGCCACACCGAGGTGCCCAGCGCCTCGCTGCTGCTCGACGACCCCAACCTGCTGTTCGTCAACGCCGGGATGGTCCCGTTCAAGCCCTACTTCCTGGGCGAGCAGACCCCGCCGTACGCACGCGCGACGAGCGTCCAGAAGTGTGTGCGCACCCTCGACATCGACGAGGTCGGCATCACGACCCGCCACAACACCTTCTTCCAGATGGCGGGCAACTTCTCCTTCGGCGACTACTTCAAGCGCGAGGCCATCAACTTCGCCTGGACCCTGCTGACCAACAGCGTCGAAGACGGCGGCTACGGCATCGACCCGCAGAAGCTGTGGCCCACCGTCTATCTCGACGACGACGAGGCCGAGGCCATCTGGCGGGACGAGATCGGCGTGCCCGCCGAGCGCATCCAGCGTCGCGGCCTGAAGGACAACTACTGGTCCATGGGCGTCCCCGGCCCCTGTGGTCCGTGTTCGGAGATCTTCTACGACCGGGGCCCCGAGTACGGCATCGAGGGCGGCCCGGAGGCCGACGAGGACCGCTACATCGAGATCTGGAATCTCGTGTTCATGCAGAACGTCCGCGGCCCGGGCGGCGGCAAGGACAACTACGAGATCCTCGGGCCCCTGCCGAAGAAGAACATCGACACCGGCATGGGTGTCGAGCGCGTCGCCTGCATCCTGCAGGGGGTCGACAACGTCTACGAGACCGACCTGCTCAAGCCGATCATCGACCTGGCCGCCGAACTCACCGGCAGCTCCTACGGCGCCGGCTCGCATGCCGACGACGTGCGCTTCCGTGTGATCGCCGACCACGCCCGCACCTCGGCGATGCTGATCGGCGACGGCGTGCTGCCCGGCAACGACGGGCGCGGCTACGTGCTGCGTCGCCTCCTGCGCCGCGTCGTCCGCTCGATGCGCTTGCTGGGCGCCGGCGACAACCAGGCCACCATGGGCACGATCATCGGCAAGGTCATCGACCTGATGGCCCCGTCGTACCCCGAGCTCGAGACCAAGCGCGCCGACATCGTGAAGGTCGCGGTGGGCGAGGAGACCTCCTTCGCCAAGACCCTCGCCGCCGGCTCCAAGCTGTTCGCCGACGCGGCGACCGCCACCAGGAAGTCGGCGAGCACCACCATCACCGGTGCCGACGCGTTCACCCTGCACGACACCTACGGCTTCCCGATCGACCTCACGCTCGAGATGGCGGCCGAGGCCGGGCTGGAGGTCGACCAGGAGGGCTTCACCGCCCTGATGGCCGAGCAGAAGCAACGCGCCAAGGCCGACGCGACCGCCCGCAAGACCGGGCACGCCGACCTGAGCGTGTACCGCGACTTCCTCGACCGCGGACCCACCGAGTTCACCGGCTTCGACGAACTCGTCTCCGAGGCACGCGTTCTCGGACTCGTCGCCGACGGCGCCCGGGTACCCGTGGCGACGGCCGGGCAGGAACTCACCGTGGTGCTCAACCGGACCCCGCTCTACGCCGAGTCGGGCGGGCAGATGGCCGACGTCGGCACCATCACCACCGGTTCCGGTGTGCGCCTGTCCGTCACCGACGTACAGAAACTCGGGAAGTCGGTGTGGCTGCACAAGGTCCGCGTGGACGAGGGCGAGATCGAGGAGGGCGACGAGGTTCTCGCCGCCGTCGACACCGCATGGCGTCACGGCGCGACCCAGGGTCACTCGGGCACCCACATGGTGCACGCCGCCCTGCGCGAGGTGCTCGGACCCGGTGCGACACAGGCGGGTTCGCTCAACCGTCCCGGCTACCTGCGTTTCGACTTCAACGCCAGCGGCCCGGTCACGGAGTCGCAGCGTCGGGAGATCGAGGAGATCGCCAACGCCGCGGTCGAGGCCAACTACCAGGTCAACACCTTCGAGACCGGACTGAACGAGGCGAAGGCGATGGGCGCGATGGCGCTCTTCGGCGAGAACTACGGCGACGTCGTGCGCGTCGTCGAGATCGGCGGCCCGTTCTCGATGGAGCTGTGCGGCGGCACGCATGTCGTGTCGTCGTCGCAGATCGGCCCGATCACCCTGATCGGCGAGTCCTCCGTCGGTTCCGGTGTGCGCCGCGTCGAGGCCTACGTCGGCATGGACTCGTTCCGCTTCCTGTCCAAGGAGCGTGCGCTGCTCGCCGGTCTGGCGTCCTCGCTGAAGGTGCCCTCGGAGGAGGTGCCCGGACGCGTCGAGCAACTCGTCACCAAGCTGCGCGATGCCGAGAAGGAACTCGCGCGGGTGCGCGCCGAGCAGGCGCAGGCGGCCGTGTCCGGTCTCCTCGACACCGCGACCACCGTGGGTTCCACGCTCGTGGTCGAGGGGCGTGTCCCCGGACTCGACGCCAACGGATTGCGTTCGGTCGTCACCGATCTGCGCGGCCGGGTGGCCGATCGCCAGGCCGTGATCGCTCTGTTCTCGCCGAGCGGCGACGGACCGGATGCCAAGGTGCCCTTCGTGATCGCCACGACCCCCGCCGCCCGCGACGCCGGCATCAAGGCCGGTGACCTCGTCAAGGAGGTGGCACCGCTCGTCGGCGGACGCGGTGGTGGCAAGCCCGATCTCGCCCAGGGATCGGGAACCGAACCCGGCGGGATCGACGCCGCCCTGTCGCGTATCCGCGAGTTCGTCGGCTGATGCCGCTGCAACGAGGCCGCCGCCTCGGCATCGACGTCGGGAGCGTCCGGATCGGCGTCGCGGTCTGCGACCCCGACGGGATACTCGCCACCCCGGTGGAGACCGTACGTCGAACACCTTCCGCCACAACCGATCTCGATCGGATCGTGGAACTCGTCGCCGAATACGAGGCGATCGGGGTCGTCATCGGGCTACCGAAGACGCTGAAGAACACCACCGGGGTCGCGGCGGAGACCGCGCGTGCCTTCGGTGATCGACTCGCCGAGCGCATCGCGCCGGCCGAGGTGCATTGGCAGGACGAACGATTCACCACCGTGACCGCGCAGCAAGCCCTGCACGCGAGCGGCCGGACGGTGAAGTCATCTCGAGGAGTCATCGACCAAGCGGCCGCGGTAGCTATCCTTCAGGGATGGCTGGATGCGCGACGGTGAGTCCGATGGTCCCTCGACAGAGTCGGGAGGGGAGCCGGCGGTGACCGAAGAACGGCGTCGCACGCGACACCGGGACAGCCAGGGACGCCGTGCCGACGCGCACCAGAGCGGTGCCGAGGGCATGGATCCGGAGCGTCTGCGGTACTTCACGCAACCCGGCGAGGGAGCGCCGCACACCCGGCACCGTCGTCGGCGTGCGGCCCAGCCCGCGCCACCCGGAGAGCCCACACCCCCGGCCCAGGGTGGTCGGCCGGGTGGGATTCCGGGTCGTGCGCAGCCCGTCCGTATCCCGCCAGGCGGTCAGCCCCCGCAACCGCCGCGCGTCCAGCAGGCGCCTCCGCCGCCGGCCGCCCCGCGTCGCCCCGCGCCGCCGCCACCGCCGGCGGCCCCGCCTCAGGAAGCCGCCGACCGGTATGAGGACGCGGAGTTCACCGACGTCGACGCCCAACCCGTCTACGACGAACAGACCTACGACGAACCGGCCTTCGACGAGGCTGCATATGCCGAGCCCGCACACACCGAGCCCGTGACGACGACGCCGCGCGGCGTGCGTGGTCGCGACGAGGACGACTGGTGGCCGGGCGCCGACGAGGCCGAACCGACGGCGGCTCCGCGACGTCCGCGCCGGCGCAGCCGGGAGAACCAGAAGAAGCGCCGCGCGGTGCTGGCGCTGGCGATCGTGTTCATGCTCGCGCTCGTCGGCGGCGTCGGCTACTACGGTCTGCGCTCCATGGGAGTCCTGGAGTCGCGCAAGGACTACACCAACACCGCAGGCGCCAGCGACGTGATCGTCGACATCCCGGAGAACTCGACCCTGTCCGACTTCGGCCAGATCCTTCTCGACGCCGATGTCGTCGGCAGCATGCGTGCTTTCCTCGACGCCGCGGACGGCCAGCCCATGTCCGGCGGCCTCTACAAGATGCGGACCCAGATCCCGGCGTCGACCGCCGTGGAGATGCTCACCGACGACAGTGCCCAGCACCGCGTCGGACGCGTGGTGATCCCGCCGGGTCTGCAACTCGATTCCAAGACCGGTATCGACGACAAGGTCACGCCGGGCATCTTCCAGTTGATCGAGGACGCCACGACGACCGAGATCAACGGTCAGCCCGAGGGTGTCACGGTGGCGCAGCTCGAAGAGGCGGCCGCCACCTCGACCCCCGAGGCGCTCGGGGTGCCGGATTGGGCGAAGGAGAACGTCGCGTCGATGACCGGCGACCATCGCCGCATCGAGGGCCTGATCGCGCCCACCACCTGGGAACGCGTCGAACCCGATCACAGTGCGGTGCAGATTCTCAACGAGATGATCACCAAGAGCGCGGCGATGTTCGACCAGTGGGGTCTGGTGGACGACAACAAATCCGGCCTCTCGCCCTACGAGACGCTGATCGCCGCGTCGATCGTCGAACGCGAGGTGCGCCACGTCGAGGATGCCCCGAAGGTCGCCCGCGTCATCCGCAACCGGCTCGACGAGGATCAGCGGCTCGAGATGGACTCGACGCAGAACTACACCGCCGCCGTCACCAACATCGACGTGCACGGTGAGGCCTACAAGGCCGACAACGAGTGGAACACGTACCGCTACAAGGGTCTTCCGCCGACCCCGATCGCGGCCGTGGGTGTCCCCGCACTCGAGGCGATGCTCGACCCGGCACCGGGTTCGTGGCTGTACTTCGTCACCGTCGACACCGCGGGTACCACGCTGTTCGCCGACACCTTCGAGGAGCACAAGCGCAACCGCAACGTCGCCTGCAAGAACAAGCTCGTGTCGACGGGATGCCAGTGACCCGTTCGCCCTACGGTGACCGTCGCCGGGCGGCGGTGCTCGGTTCGCCGATCGCACACTCCAAGTCGCCCGCCGTCCACCTGGCCGCCTACCGGGCGCTGGGTCTCGACGACTGGACCTACGACCGGATCGAGTGCACGGCCGACCGGTTGCCCGAGATCGTCTCCGGCGCGGCACCGGAGTTCGTCGGGTTCTCGGTGACCATGCCGAACAAGCTGGCCGCCCTGGACTTCGCGACCGAGCGGACCGAACGGGCGGAACTGGTCGGATCGGCGAACACCCTCGTCCGCATCGACGGCGGGTGGCGGGCCGACTGCACCGACATCGACGGCATGACCGGCGCGCTGGCCGAACTGGGCGTCGACGCCGACCTCGCCGCGGGGGCCGCGCCCGACGCGGTCGTGGCCGGTGCCGGCGGCACGGCGCTGCCGACCGTCATGGCGCTCGCCGAGGTGGGCGTCTCGACGATCTCGGTTGTCGCGCGCGACGCCGGCCGGGCCGCGTCGGTCCTGGAGCTGTGCGAGCGCCTCGGCATCGCCGGTGAGGTCGTCCCCTTCGACGCCGGGACATCGCTCGAAAATCGTTGCCGGGCAGCGTCTGTCGTGGTGTCGACGGTGCCCGCACCGGCGGCCGAGACGCTTGCGCCCGCAATCGCCCACGCACGCAAGGTCGTCGACGTGATCTACGACCCCTGGCCGACGCCGCTCGCCGCCACCGTCGAGGCGGCCGGTGGCGTGGTCGTCGGGGGACTGGTCATGTTGCTGAACCAGGCCTTCCGTCAGGTCGAGCTGTTCACCGGACTGCCGGCACCCCGCGAGGCGATGACGAAGGTGCTCATCCCCAACGCCTGAGGCTGTGGAGACCGTCGACGACGCTGTCGGCGATACGCGCGAGGCTCGGCACATGGTCGAACCCGCGATCCTGTTCTGGTTGCTCGCGATCGCGGTCACCGACGCACGCACCCGGCGCATCCCCAATGCGATGGTGTGGCCCGGACTCGGTGCGGTGGCCGCCGTCGCGATCGCCCAACCCGCCGTGGGGCTCGCTGCTGCGGTGGCCGCGGCGCCGTACCTCCTGACGTTCACGGTCGGATGGTGCGGCGGCGGTGACGTGAAGCTCGCCTTCGTCTGCGGCGGTCTCGCGCTGCGCTGGGACACCGCGGTGGCGATGGTGGCGTGTGCGTCGCTCGTGTCGCTGGTGATCGCCCTGATGGACGTCGGGCGACGGGCACCGCGACGGGGACATGCGCACGCCCCGGCGCTCGTCGGTGCGCTGATCGCCGTGTCCGATCTGGCCTGACGACGCCCGCCCCACGACCGCTGTCGGGGAGTTGTGGGGCACATGGAACAATTGATCACTGTGCTGCGCTGGATAACTGCCGGAGAATCCCACGGACCCGCCTTGGTCGCCCTCGTCGAGGGCATGGTCGCCGGGGTCGAGGTCACCTCGTCGGACATCGCCGAACAGCTCGCCCGCCGTCGCCTCGGCTACGGTCGCGGCGCGCGGATGAAGTTCGAGGCCGACAAGGTCACCGTGATCGGTGGCGTGCGCCACGGACGCACGATGGGCGGCCCGGTCGCCATCGAGATCGGCAACACCGAATGGCCCAAATGGGAGACCGTCATGGCTGCCGACCCGGTCGATCCCGCCGAACTCGAGGGCAGCGCCCGCAACGCGCCGCTGACCCGTCCGCGTCCCGGCCACGCCGACTACTCGGGCATGCTCAAGTACGGCTTCGACGACGCCCGTCCGGTCCTCGAACGCGCCAGCGCCCGCGAGACCGCCGCACGCGTCGCCGCCGGCACCGTCGCCCGCAACTTCCTGCGTCAGGTCTTCGGCATCGAGGTCGTCTCGCACGTCATCTCGATCGGCGCCAGTGATCCCTACGTCGGCCCGCCGCCCCGCTACAGCGACCTCGAGGCCATCGACGCCAGCCCGGTCCGCGCTTTCGACGCCGCCGCCGAGAAGTCGATGATCGACGAGATCGAAGCCGCCAAGAAGGACGGCGACACCCTCGGCGGCGTCGTGGAGATCGTCGCCACCGGTGTGCCCGTCGGCCTCGGCTCGCATGTCAGCGGTGAGACCCGCCTCGACGCACGTCTGGCTGCCGCACTCATGGGCATCCAGGCAATCAAGGGCGTCGAGGTCGGCGACGGCTTCACCACCGCCCGCCGCCGCGGCAGCGAGGCCCACGACGAGATGGTCCCCGGACCCGACGGCGTGCTGCGCTCCACCAACCGTGCAGGCGGCCTCGAAGGCGGCATGACCAACGGCGAGGATCTGCGCGTCCGCATCGCGATGAAGCCGATCTCGACGGTGCCGCGCGCCCTGTCGACGGTCGACATGGAGACGGGGGAGACCGCCAGCGCGATCCACCAGCGCTCCGACGTGTGCGCCGTGCCCGCGGCCGGCGTGGTCGCCGAGGCCATGGTGGCGCTCGTCGTCGCCCAGGCGGCACTGGACAAGTTCGGCGGCGATTCGGTCGCCGAGACCGCCAGCAACCTCGGCGCCTACCTGACTGCCGTCCACGCGCGCCCGCCGCGCCCATGACCCAGGTGCCGACCCCCACACGGGCGACCACAGGGCGCCGACCCAGCGCCGTGCTGATCGGCTTCATGGGCGCCGGCAAGTCGACCGTCGGGCGACTGCTCGCCGACCGGCTCGGGGTCGACTTCGTCGACACCGACATCGAACTGGTCCGGCGTACGGGGCGCTCCATCCCGGAGATCTTCGAATCCGACGGGGTCGACGGCTTCCGCACGATCGAGGAGAACGTCGTCTGCGACGTCCTCGACAATCACGGCGGGGTGGTCTCGCTCGGCGGGGGCGCGGTCACCACGGCGGGTGTCCGCGACGCATTGGCCGACCAGCGGGTGGTCTACCTGCGCGTCAGCCCCGAACGCGGCTATGAGCGGGTGTCCGGCACCGACCGCCCGCTGCTCGCCACCGAGGACCCGGCCGCCCGCTACGCGGAACTGCTCGCCGAGCGAACCGACATCTACTCGTCGGTGTGCACCTTCGAGGTCGACGCCGACGCCGCCCCGGACGCCGTCGCCGACGCCATCGTCTCCGAACTCGCCCGCGAACTCGACGTGAGGACACCAGAATGACCGACACCGAACCCGTTGCGATCCGCGTCAACGCGGGTGCGCCCTACGACGTGACGATCGGCCGCGGGCTGCTCGGCGAGGTCGCCGAGGCCGCCGCCGGCGCCGACCGCATCGCGATCCTGTACCAGCCGCCGCTGAACAAGACCGCCGAGCAGATTCGGGAATTCTTGGCCGACAAGGGTTTCGACGCCCACCGCATCGAGATCCCGGACGCCGAGGCGGGTAAGGACCTCTCGGTCGCCGCCTTCTGCTGGGAGGTCTTCGGCCGGATCGGTCTCAAGCGCAACGACAAGGTCATCAGCCTCGGCGGCGGTGCCGCGACCGACGTCTCCGGATTCGTCGCCGCCACCTGGATGCGCGGCATCGGCGTCATCCACGTCCCGACCACGCTGCTCGCGATGGTCGACGCCGCGGTCGGCGGCAAGACCGGCATCAACACCGAGGCGGGCAAGAACCTCGTCGGCTCGTTCCACGAACCCGACGCGGTCCTGATCGACATCGGCACCCTGGAGACCGTGCCCCGCAACGAGATCGTCGCCGGGCTCGCCGAGGTCATCAAGACCGGTTTCATCGCCGATCCGACGATCCTCGACATCATCGAGGCCGACCCGGAGGCCGCGCTCGACCCCACCAGCCCGGTCCTCCCGGATCTGATCCGCCGCTCGGTGCAGGTGAAGGCCGACGTCGTCTCGGCCGATCTCAAGGAGTCCTCGCTGCGCGAGATCCTCAACTACGGCCACACCCTGGGCCACGCGATCGAGCGCCGCGAGCGGTACCGCTGGCGTCACGGCGCCGCGGTGTCGGTGGGCCTGGTGTTCGCCGCCGAGCTGGCCCGCCTGGCCGGACGTCTCGACGACGCGACCGCCGACCGCCACAAGTCGGTGCTGGAGCTCGTCGGCCTGCCGACGACCTACGATCCCGACGCCTTCCCCGACCTGCTCGAGGGGATGGCGGGGGACAAGAAGAACCGCTCCGGTGTGCTGCGGTTCGTCGTGCTCGACGGGCTGGCCAAGCCGGGCCGTCTCGAGGGACCCGATCCGGGACTCCTCGCCGCCGCCTACTCGGCCGTCGCGGGCGGGGCGGGCAAGAGCACGTCGGTCCTGCTCTAGGCGCACGCGCCCAGAAACGAACGAACCCCACGACCTCGAGGCCGTGGGGTTCGTTGTTTGTCGGAGTGGCTACTGGGCGGTCGCGTCGGCGTGACGGTCCTCGTGGACCGACCAGTCGTCCTCGGGGGCGCCCTTGTTCTGGTCGCGGCGGATCAGCCAGCGGCCGATGGCCGCGCCGACGAACGCCGGGACGAACACCAGCAGCGCGGTGAACGAGGCGCCGGCGATCAACTCGACGAACAGGCCGGCCTGGCCGATGCCGGCGAGGACCGTGTTGCCGAGGATCCAGGAGATCAGTCCCGCGATCACACCGGCCATGACACCCGCCTTCAGCCAGCGGACGGTGAGGTCCTCGTAGTCGTCCGGATCAGGGTTGGCGCGGGCATCGCGGATGCCGTCGAAACCGCCCCAGACCAAGGCGATGAGGACGACCGCCGCGATGGTGACGGTGCGCCACACGGTGGAGTTCAGCGGGGCCTCGACCACCGCGACACCGAGCAGGATTCGGGCGAGGACGTGAACGGCGGTCATCGTCAGACCGCGTACCAACCACGAAGACATGCGCGTCATACTACGCATCTGTGCCGTGATCGCCGACACACCCGGTCGATCCGGCCGGTCCAGCGTGCCGGGTTCGCACTGTGCGTCGTCCCGCCGTAGCGTTGCCCGGGTGCCGATCATCCACGACACAGCAGCCCGGCGAGACCGGCTGCGGAGCCAGTTACGTGAGCGTCCCGACGCCGAGCAGGTGTCGGCGTTCGTGGTCTCCGACCTCGTCAACGTCCGCTATCTGACCGGCTTCACGGGGTCCAACGCGGCGGTTCTCATCGACGTGTCCGATCCCGCGGGGGACCGGATCGCCACCGATGGCCGCTACCTCACCCAGGTCGCCGCCCAGGTGCCGGACGTCGAGTCCGTCATCGAACGGGCCTGCGTCCCGGCGCTGGTCGTCCACGCGCGAACCGCGGGTGCGTCGCGGATCGGCTTCGAGGCCGACGCCGAGACCGTCGCAGGCCACCGTGCCCTGACCGCATCGATCGAGGACTCCGGTGTCGAACTGGTCGGCCTCACCGGCGTCGTGCAGGCGCTGCGTTCGGTCAAGGACGCGGGGGAGATCGCGCTGCTGCGTGCCGCCTGCGCGATCGGAGACGCCGCACTCGCCCAGATCATCGCCGACGGCGTCCTGCGTGCCGGCACCACCGAACGCCAGGCCGCCCGTGCGCTGGAGTTCGAGATGTACCGCCTCGGCGCCGATGGCATCGCCTTCGAGACCATCGTGGCCGCCGGTGCGCACTCGGCGATCCCGCATCACCGGCCCACGCACACCGCACTGGCCGACGGCGATCTCGTGAAGATCGACTTCGGTGCAGTCGTCGGCGGGTACCACTCCGACATGACCCGCACCTTCGTGTTGCGTCGCGCTGCGGACTGGCAACGCGACATCTACGACCTCGTCGCCGCCGCGCAGGCCGCCGGACGGGCGGCTCTGCGCCCGGGTGCGGATCTACGGCAGGTGGACGCCGCCGCGCGCGACGTCATCGACGAGGCGGGGCACGGCGACCACTACGTGCACGGCCTCGGCCACGGCGTAGGCCTCGAGATCCACGAAGCGCCGGGAATCGGCAAACTCGCGGCGGGTACACTGCCATGCGGTGCTGCGGTCACCGTGGAGCCCGGTGTGTACCTACCCGGATGGGGTGGGGTCAGGATCGAGGACACCCTGGTCGTCACACAAGGCGACCCGGAACTGTTGACCACCACCGACAAGACATTCACCGTCATCTGACTGCAAGGGAAGAAACACCACATGGCGACCACCGCCGATTTCAAGAACGGCCTCGTGCTGCGCATGGACGACCAGCTCTGGCAGATCCAGGAGTTCCAGCACGTCAAGCCGGGCAAGGGCCCCGCGTTCGTGCGCACCAAGATCAAGAACGTGCTGAGCGGCAAGACCGTCGACAAGACCTTCAACGCCGGCGTCAAGGTCGAGACCGCCACCGTCGACCGTCGGGACATGACCTTCCTGTACAACGACGGCACCGACTACGTCTTCATGGACGCACAGGACTACGAGCAGTTCTCGCTGCCGCCGGCCGTCGTCGGCGACGGCGCACGCTTCCTGCTCGAGAACATGACCGTCCAGGTCTCGCTCAACGAGGGCAACCCGCTGTTCGTCGAACTCCCGGTCACCGTCGAGCTCGTCGTCGCCCAGACCGACCCGGGTCTGCAGGGTGACCGCTCCACCGGCGGCACCAAGCCCGCCACGCTGGAGACCGGTGCCGAGATCCAGGTGCCCCTGTTCATCAACACCGGTGACAAGCTCAAGGTCGACTCGCGTGACGGCAGCTACCTCGGCCGCGTCAACTCCTGACCTGTGAAACAACCCGGAACCCGACACAAGGCGCGGCGGCGCGCGGTCGACCTTCTCTTCGAGGCCGAGGCCAAGAAGGTCAGCCCCGCGCAGCTCGTCGCCGAACGCCGTGAGTACGTCCGCAGTGACGAGAGCGTCGGCTCGATCCACGACTACACCGCCACGGTGATCAACGGTCTCGCCGACGATCAGGACCAGATCGACGCGGTCATCTCCTCCCATCTGCGGGAGTGGACGCTGGAGCGTCTGCCCGCCGTCGACCGCGCCATCATGCGCCTGGCGACCTGGGAGCTGTTCAACTCGCTCGACGTCGACACCATCGTGGTGGTCGACGAGGCGGTGGAGCTCGCCAAGGAGCTGTCCACCGACGACTCGCCGGCCTTCGTCAACGGAGTGCTCGCCAAGATCGCCGAGCTCGCGCCGCAGGTCCGAGCCGCCGCGTCCGCCGAGCCGCGGCCGTCGGGTGACGCCGAGTAGTACGGAAGATCTCATGCCATCGGTCCCGGTCGTGTTCGCGACCGGGACCGATTGCTGTGGCGCAGGTCGCTGGAATTCGTCTGTCTCGCGACGCGGTGTAAAGTGTCGCAAGACAGACATCCTTTAACGATCCGTCCTGCGAGGCGGAGAAGGAGGTCGGCTTTGGCCAGCCCCGCCCCCAGGGTGCTGCTCGATGCCGCTGACGTGTCGCGCACGATTGCCCGTGTCGCACACCAGGTGATCGAGAAGACAGCTCTGGACTCGCCTGACGCCCCGCGCGTCGTTCTCATCGGAATCCCCACTCGCGGAACATCTCTCGCGACCCGATTGGGTTCCAAGATCGGCGAGTTCGCCAACGTCGAGGTGCCGGTCGGCTACCTCGACATCACTCTCTACCGCGACGATCTGCGCGGCAAGCCCCATCGCCCGCTCGAACGGACCATGGTCCCGGCCGGAGGCGTCGACGGCGCGATCGTGATCCTCGTCGACGACGTGCTCTACTCCGGACGCACCGTCCGCGCCGCACTCGACGCTCTGCGTGACCTCGGCCGCCCCGCCGCGGTCCAGCTCGCGGTGCTGGTGGATCGCGGTCACCGCGAATTGCCGTTGCGCGCAGACTATGTCGGCAAGAACATTCCCACCGCTCGCGACGAGCAGGTGTCGGTACACCTCACCGAACACGACGGGATCGACCAGGTCGTCTTGAGTTCGGCCGCGAACACCGTTGCCGCCGAGGGTGATTCCTGATGCGGCATTTGCTTTCCACGCAGGATCTCACCCGCGAGGAGGCCACCGCGCTGCTCGACGACGCCGAGCGTTTCGAGCAGGCGCTGACCGGTCGCGAGGTCCGCAAGCTGCCGACGCTGCGCGGCCGCACCGTCATGACGGTGTTCTACGAGAACTCGACCCGCACCCGCGTCTCCTTCGAGGTCGCCGGAAAGTGGATGAGCGCCGACGTCATCAACGTCAGCGCCTCGAGTTCCTCTGTGGGCAAAGGCGAATCGCTGCGCGACACGGTCAAGACCCTGCACGCCGCAGGTGCCGACGCACTGATCGTCCGGCACCCCGCATCGGGCGCACCCGCCCAGATCGCCGACTGGACCACCGATTCCGACGGTGAGGGCCCGGCGATCATCAACGCCGGCGACGGCACACACGAGCACCCGACGCAGGCACTGCTCGACGCGCTCACCCTGCGCCAGCGGCTCGGTTCGCTGGACGGGCGTCGCATCGCGATCGTCGGCGACGTGGTGCACTCGCGGGTCGCACGGTCCAACGCGCACCTGCTGTCGACCCTCGGTGCCGAGGTCGTCCTCGTCGCCCCGCCGACCCTGCTCCCGGCGGGAGTGGGCGAGTGGCCGGTCACCGTCTCGGGCAACCTCGACGCCGAACTGCCGTCGGTCGACGCGGTCATGATGCTGCGCGTGCAGGCCGAGCGCATGAACGGCGGGTTCTTCCCGAGCGCCCGCGAGTACTCGGTTCGCTTCGGTCTCAACGACCGTCGCCTCGCGATGCTCTCCGACGACGCGGTCGTGCTGCACCCCGGCCCGATGCTGCGTGGCATGGAGATCGGCTGGTCGGTCGCCGACTCGCCCAAGGCCACCGTCCTCGAACAGGTCCGCAACGGCGTGCACGTCCGCATGGCGGTGCTCTTCCGTCTTCTCGTCGGTTCCGACTCGGCGGGAGCCCAGCTGTGACGCCGAGTACGCACACCCCCAGCACGTCAGGAGTTCGCCAGTGACCGCCCCGGCAACCGGAACCGTCCTGCTCGGTGATGTTCGCCCCTACGGCGAAGGCGAGCCGGTCGATGTTCTCGTCGTCGACGGTGTGATCACCGAGATCGGTGCAGGACTGTCTGCACCCGAGGGCGCCGAGCGCATCGAGGGCAAGGGCGGCGTCCTGCTGCCCGGTTTCGTCGACCTCCACACACATCTGCGCGAACCCGGCCGCGAGGACACCGAGACCATCCGGTCCGGCTCCGAGGCCGCCGCCCTGGGCGGCTACACCGCGGTCTTCGCGATGGCCAACACCAGCCCGGTCGCCGACAACTCGACCGTCACCGACAACGTGTGGCGCTCCGGCCGCGAGGTCGGCCTCGTCGACGTGTACCCGGTGGGTGCCGTCACCGTCGGTCTCGAGGGCAAGCAACTCGCCGAGATGGGCATGATGAACGCCGGAGCCGCGGGCGTCCGGATGTTCAGCGACGACGGCAAGTGCGTCTACGACCCCCTGCTCATGCGCCGCGCCCTGGAGTACGCGACCGGCCTGGGCGTGCTCATCGCCCAGCATGCCGAGGAGCCGCGCCTGACCGTAGGTGCCGTCGCCAACGAGGGCCCGACCGCATCCCGCCTGGGCCTGGCGGGCTGGCCGCGTGCCGCCGAGGAGTCGATCGTCATCCGCGACGCACTGCTCGCCCGAGATGCCGGCGCCCGCATCCACATCTGCCACGCCTCGACCGAGGGCACCGTCGAACTGCTGCGGTGGGCCAAGGACCAGGGGATCGCGATCACCGCCGAGGTGACCCCGCACCACCTGCTCCTCGACGACTCGCGTCTCGCAACATATGACCCGGTCAACAAGGTCAATCCACCGCTGCGCGAGGTCCGTGACAAGGAAGCCCTGCGGCAGGCCCTGGCGGATGGGATCGTCGACTGTGTGGCCACCGACCACGCACCGCACGCCGCGCAGGAGAAGTGCTGCGAGTTCGCCCAGGCCAAGCCGGGCATGCTCGGGCTGCAGACCGCGCTGCCGATTGTCGTCGAGACCCTGGTGAAGCCGGGACTCCTCGACTGGCGCGGCGTCGCACGGGTGATGAGCGAGCGGCCCGCACAGATCGTCGAACTGACCGATCAGGGCCGCCCGATCGAGGTCGGTGAGCCGGCCAACCTCACCGTCGTCGACCCGGACACCTCGTGGGTGGTCCGCGGCGACGAACTGGCCAGCCTGTCGCGCAACACTCCGTTCGAGGAGATGACGATGCCGGCGACCATCACCGCCACCGTCCTGCGCGGCGTGGTCACCACCCGCGAGGGCCGGGTGACCCGATGAGCCCCGAGTCCCGGCGCGGACTGGTCCCGGGCGTCATCCTCATCCTCGTGGCCGCGTCGCTCTTCACCACGTGGCTTGGCTACGGCAGGTTCGTGTTCAACGCGTGGTTCATCGGCGTGTGCTTGCTGATCGTGATCGGCCTGCTGTCGATGTTCTACCTGCTGATCACCGGCAACAAGAAGAAGCAGGCGGCACAAGCCGAGCTCATCGGCGAACTGCCGCCCACCCCGGCCGATCTCGGGGCGGAGCAGCGCGGCCCCGACACCGGCCTCTACCTCGGCAGTACCATGGCGCCGAGCTGGCAGAACCGCGTGGTCGTGGGAGACATCTCCGACCGCGCGTCGGCGACGATCGCCGAGTTCGCGGAGGGAATCCTCATCTCCCGACAGGGTGCGAGCGACATCTGGATTCCCCGCGCGGCGATCACCGCGGTACGCACCGAACGCGGCATCGCGGGCAAGGTGATGAGCGCCGACGGTGTCCTGGTGATCCGATGGGTCCTGCCCAGCGGCACCGAGATCGACACGGGTATCCGCGCCGACGACAAATCGATCTATCCCGGCTGGGTGAACGCCTTTGCCGGGCAGCATGACAGTGGACAGGGGACACAGGAATGAACACAGCGGTCTTGGTGCTGGAGAACGGCCAGGTGTTCACCGGCCGGAGCTTCGGCGCAGTGGGCGAGACCCTCGGTGAAGCGGTGTTCTGCACCGCGATGACCGGCTACCAGGAGACCCTGACCGACCCGAGTTACCACCGGCAGATCGTCGTGGCCACCGCGCCGCAGATCGGCAACACCGGCTGGAACACCGAGGACGGCGAGAGCACCGGCAGCGCGGGCAGCACCGGGGTCGAGGGCGACTCCGGCAAGATCTGGGTGGCCGGATATGCGGTGCGCAATCCCACGCGTCGCGTCTCCAACTGGCGCGCCACCACCTCGCTCGAGGACGAACTCGTCAAGCAGGGGATCGTCGGCATCGGCGGGATCGACACCCGCACCGTGGTCCGCATCCTCCGCGACCACGGCTCGATGAAGGCCGGCATCTTCTCCGGCCCGGCACTGGCCGACACCGACGAACTCGTCGGCCGCGTCCGCAACCAGCCGGACATGAAGGGCGCCAAACTCGCCGACGAGGTCACCACCTCCGACGGGTACGTCGTCGAGCCGGTCGACCAGCACCGGTTCACCGTCGCGGCCATCGACCTCGGGATCAAGACCAACACTCCGCGTATGTTCGCCGAGCGCGGCGTCCGCACGCACGTGCTGCCGTCGAACATCGCGCTCGACGCGATCGCCGACCTCAAACCCGACGGTGTGTTCCTGTCGAACGGCCCGGGTGACCCGGCGACCGCCGACGACGTCGTCGAGCTCACCCGCGGCGTCCTCGGTCAGGACCTGCCGCTGTTCGGCATCTGCTTCGGCAACCAGATCCTGGGCCGGGCCCTCGGCCGGTCCA
This sequence comes from Gordonia sp. C13, assembly GCF_023218005.1. Taxonomy (NCBI): domain Bacteria; kingdom Bacillati; phylum Actinomycetota; class Actinomycetes; order Mycobacteriales; family Gordoniaceae; genus Gordonia; species Gordonia sp. C13. The sequence goes on along the minus strand of NZ_JALPSY010000001.1, from coordinate 169,787 downwards.
CCTACAAGATGAAGTTCGGGCACCGGGGCATCAACATCCCGGTTGTCGACCATGCCACCGGCAAGGTCTCGATCACCTCGCAGAACCACGGCTTCGCACTCGAGGGGGAGGCGGGGGAGGAGTTCGACTCCGACTTCGGCCGCGCGCGGGTCAGCCATGTCTGCGCCAACGACGGAACCGTGGAGGGCCTCGAGCTGCTCTCCGGCCGCGCCTTCTCCGTGCAGTACCACCCGGAGGCGGCCGCCGGGCCCCACGACGCCGCGTATCTGTTCGACAAATTCGTCACCCTGCTCGAGGGTGACCGTGCGCAAGGAGCGAGTGCCTGATGCCGCGCCGCGAAGACATCAACCACGTCCTGGTCATCGGCTCCGGCCCGATCGTCATCGGCCAGGCCTGTGAATTCGACTACTCGGGCACCCAGGCCTGCCGCGTGCTCAAGGCCGAGGGCCTGCGCGTCAGCCTGGTGAACTCCAACCCGGCGACGATCATGACCGACCCGGAGTTCGCCGATGCCACCTACATCGAGCCGATCACGGCCGAGTTCGTGGAGAAGGTGATCGAGGCCGAGCGCGACGCCGGTCATCCCATCGACGCCGTGCTCGCCACCCTCGGCGGGCAGACCGCGCTGAACACCGCGGTCGCACTGCACGATCGCGGCTCGCTGGAGAAGTACGGCATCGAGCTGATCGGTGCCGACTTCGACGCCATCCAGCGCGGCGAGGACCGTCAGATGTTCAAGGACATCGTGGAGAAGGTCGGCGGCGAGAGCGCCCGCTCCCGCGTCTGCCACACCATGGACGAGGTCCGCGAGACCGTCGCCGAACTCGGCTTCCCGGTCGTCGTGCGGCCGTCGTTCACCATGGGCGGTCTCGGCTCGGGCATGGCCTACGACGACGCCGACCTCGAGCGGATCGCCGGTGGCGGTCTCGCCGCGTCACCGACGGCCAACGTCCTCATCGAGGAGTCGATCCTCGGGTGGAAGGAATACGAGCTCGAGCTCATGCGCGACAACCGCGACAACGTGGTGGTCGTCTGCTCGATCGAGAACCTCGACCCGGTCGGCGTGCACACCGGCGACTCGGTGACCGTCGCCCCGGCGATGACCCTCACCGACCGCGAATACCAGATCATGCGCGATCTCTCGATCGACATCCTGCGCGAGGTCGGCGTCGACACCGGCGGCTGCAACATCCAGTTCGCCCAGGACCCGCGCGACGGCCGCCTCGTCGTCATCGAGATGAACCCGCGTGTGTCGCGGTCGTCGGCCCTGGCGTCGAAGGCCACCGGCTTCCCGATCGCCAAGATCGCCGCGAAGCTGGCCATCGGGTACAGCCTCGACGAGATCGTCAACGACATCACCAAGGAGACCCCGGCCTGCTTCGAGCCCACGCTCGACTACGTCGTGGTCAAGGCTCCGCGGTTCGCGTTCGAGAAGTTCCCCGGCGCCGACGACACCCTGACCACCACGATGAAGTCGGTGGGCGAGGCGATGAGCCTCGGCCGCAGCTTCGCCGAGGCGCTCGGCAAGGTCATGCGTTCGCTGGAGACCAAGGCCGGCGGTTTCTGGGTGGAGGCCAACCGGCCCGACCCGAAGACCGTCGACCTGCCCGCGTTGCTCGAGGAGATCAAGACGCCGAAGGACGGGCGTCTGTACAGGCTGATGCTGGCCTTCGACGCCGGCGCCACCATCGAGCAGCTCTACGAGGCCACCGCGATCGACCCGTGGTTCCTGGCCGAGATCGGCGGCATCGCCGCACTCGGTGCGGAGATCCGCGACGCCGACACCCTCGACGAGGCGCTGCTGCGCGAGGCGAAGTCGAACGGCTTCTCCGATCGTCAGATCGCCGCGCTCCGTTCGGAATTCGAGGACGAGGCCGCGGTGCGCGCGCATCGTCTGTCGCTCGGTGTGCGCCCGGTCTACAAGACCGTCGACACCTGTGCGGCCGAGTTCGAGGCGAAGACGCCGTACCACTACTCGACCTACGAGCTCGATCCCGCGGCGACCAGCGAGATCGCGCCGCAGCCGGATCGTCCGAAGGTGCTGATCCTTGGTTCGGGCCCCAACCGCATCGGTCAGGGCATCGAGTTCGACTACTCGTGTGTCCACGCCGCGCTCACCCTCAGCGAGGCCGGGTACGAGACCGTGATGGTCAACTGCAACCCGGAGACGGTCTCGACCGACTACGACACCGCCGATCGTCTGTACTTCGAGCCGCTGACCTTCGAGGACGTGCTCGAGGTCTACTACGCCGAATCCCAGTCCGGCACCGTCGCCGGTGTCATCGTGCAGCTCGGCGGCCAGACCCCGCTGGGTCTCGCACGTCGGCTCGAGGAGGCGGGTGTCCCGATCGTCGGCACCAGCCCGGCCGCCATCGACCTCGCCGAGGATCGCGGCGAGTTCGGCAAGGTCCTCACCGAGGCCGGCCTCCCGGCGCCGGCGTTCGGTACCGCGACCAGCTTCGCCGAGGCCCGCGACACCGCCGCCCGCATCGGGTACCCGGTGCTGGTACGTCCGTCGTATGTGCTCGGTGGGCGCGGCATGGAGATCGTGTACGACGAGAAATCCCTGGAGGACTACATCTCTCGTGCCACCGAGCTCACCCCCGACCACCCGGTGCTCGTCGACCGTTTCCTCGAGGACGCGGTGGAGATCGACGTCGACGCCCTGTGCGACGGCGACGAGGTCTACATCGGCGGCGTGATGGAGCACATCGAGGAGGCCGGTATCCACTCCGGTGACTCCGCGTGTGCGCTGCCGCCGGTCACCCTCGGTCGCGCCGACCTCGAGATGGTCCGCACCTCCACCGAGGCGCTCGCCAAGGGCATCGGGGTGAAGGGTCTGCTCAACGTCCAGTACGCACTCAAGGACGACGTCCTCTACGTGCTCGAGGCGAATCCGCGTGCGAGCCGCACGGTTCCGTTCGTCTCCAAGGCGACCGCGGTGCCGCTGGCCAAGGCCTGTGCCCGCGTCATGCTCGGCGCGTCGATCGCCGACCTGCGCAAGCAGGGCATCCTGCCCGAGACCGGTGACGGCGGCGAGTCCCCCTCGACCGCGCCGATCTCGGTGAAGGAAGCGGTCCTGCCGTTCAACCGGTTCCGGCGCGAGGACGGCAGCGGTGTCGACAACCTGCTCAGCCCGGAGATGAAGTCCACCGGTGAGGTCATGGGCATCGACGCCGACTTCGGTCGCGCGTTCGCCAAGTCGCAGACCGCCGCCTACGGATCGCTGCCCACCAGCGGCAAGATCTTCGTCTCGGTCGCCAACAAGGACAAGCGGGCGCTGATCTTCCCGGTCAAGCACCTCGCCGACCTCGGCTTCGAGATCCTGGCCACCGAGGGCACCGCGGATGTGCTGCGCCGCAACGGAATCAAGTGCGAGACCGTGCTCAAGCACTTCGAGGCCGCCGAGGGGCAGCGCACGGTCGTGGACATCATCCGCGCCGGTGAGGTCACCATGGTGATCAACACCCCGTACGGCAACTCGGGCCCGCGTGTCGACGGCTACGAGATCCGCAGTGCGGCCGTCTCGGTCAACATCCCGTGCATCACCACGGTGCAGGGCGCCAGTGCCGCGGTGCAGGGCATCGAGGCCGCCATCAACGGTGACGTCGCGGTGCGCTCGATCCAGCGACGCCACGCGGACATGGCCGGCCGGTCGTGACGGAAGCGTCCGGTTTCGGCGCCCGCTACCGGCAGGTGACGGCCGAACGCGGACGCCTGTGCGCGGGCATCGACCCGCACGCGGCGCTGCTGACCGACTGGGGCCTGGACGTGTCCGTCGACGGGTTGTCCCGTTTCGCCGACATCTGCGTCGAGGCGCTGGCCCCGTCGGCGGCGGTGATCAAGCCGCAGGTCGCCTTCTTCGAGCCGTTCGGTGCCGCGGGTTTCGCGGTACTCGAACAGGTCATCGCGGGTTGCCGCGAGGCCGGTGCCCTGGTGATCGCCGACGCCAAACGCGGTGACATCGGCTCGACCATGTCTGCCTACGCGCGGGCTTGGTTGGCCGATGCCTCCCCGTTGTGCAGCGACTCGGTGACCGCCTCGCCCTACCTCGGATACGAATCGCTGCGTCCTGCGCTGGATCTGGCCCGTGAGGGCGGGCGTGGTGTGTTCGTGTTGGCCCGAACGTCGAACCCGGAGGGTGGCGACGTACAGAAGGCCCTGACCGAGAAGACCTCGGCGGGGGAGCGGACGGTCGCGCAGTCCATCGTCGACGCCGCGGCGGCCGAGAACGCCGACGGCACGGCCACGGTCGGTCTCGTCGTGGGTGCCACCCGCGAGCACGGACTCGACCTCGCCGACCTGAACGGTCCGATCCTGGCTCCGGGTCTGGGCGCCCAGGGCGCCACCGCGGAGGACCTGAAGGTGGTCTTCGACGGTGCCGACCCGGCCTGGGTGCTCCCGGCGAGTTCGCGTGGCGTGCTCCGCGCAGGTCCCGACGTCGCTTCGCTGCGGAAGGCGTTCGTACAGGCGCGGGACGAGGTCGAGGCCGCGCTCGGCTGACGCCGAGGTGGCCGGGGAAAGCACGCGACACGCTCGAACCGCGATCGAATTCCGCGCGGATCTGGTCACATCACTCCAGTCACATCTGTCTCAGGGTGTGAATCGCGCGATCGCATGTAGTTTGCATGGCTATCGACCTCCGTCGCCAGTGTCACTGCTGTGACCTGCAGTTTCGGTGCAAAAGCCGTAGTCAGAGCGTTGCAACAATGAGTGAAGCGTCGATGTGGCGGAGCGAACCACCGCGGTGCACTACAACATGAGAAAACACCGCGAAAACGGGGGGTCGCGCTCGCAAATGCCTGATCACGTGGGTACGGTCGCATTCGCCGCCAACAATCGGTGATGCCGGACGGGTCCCCACCCGACCGCATCGTTGCGAAGACGACGCAGCGTCACCAGTGTGGCAAAAGCCGTCGGACGCCCCCGGGCGGACGATGACAGTCCCAATCAAGAACGAAAGACGGAGGAACCCGTGGCCCTTCCCCAGTTGACTGACGAGCAGCGCGCCGCTGCGTTGGAGAAGGCAGCTGCCGCTCGTCGCGTCCGCGCGGAGCTCAAGGAGCGCCTCAAGCGCGGTGGCACCGATCTCCAGCAGGTGCTCAAGGATGCCGAGAACGACGAGATCCTGGGCAAGATGAAGGTCTCGGCACTGCTCGAGGCCCTGCCCAAGGTCGGCAAGGTCAAGGCTCAGGAGATCATGACCGAGCTGGAGATCGCCCCGACCCGCCGCCTGCGCGGTCTCGGCGACCGTCAGCGCAAGGCTCTGCTCGAGAAGTTCAGCTCCTGAGCGTGAGCATCGCAACCGAACACGGCAGCGTGACGAGCACGTGGGACCGGCGGTGACCAACCGGCCGGATACCGCGGGAGCCGCACGCACGAGGGGTCGACTGATTGTCTTGGTCGGCCCCTCGGCCGTCGGCAAGTCCACCGTGGTCGCCAAGGTGCGCGCCGCGTTGCCCGACCTGTACTTCAGCGTCTCGGCGACCACCCGTGCACCGCGTCCCGGTGAGGTCGACGGCCGCGACTACTACTTCGTGTCCGCCGAGGACTTCGACAAGATGATCGCCGGTGACGAGCTCCTGGAGTGGGCGGAAATCCATGGTGGCCTGCAGCGATCGGGCACCCCGCTCGCGCCCGTCCTCGCGGCTCTGGAGGCCGGTAAACCCGTTCTGGTGGAGGTCGACCTGGTCGGGGCGCGCAATGTCGTCGCCCGGTTGCCCGAGGCGACCACCGTCTTCCTCGCACCGCCGAGCTGGGACGAACTGGTGGCCCGGCTGACCGGTCGCGGCACCGAGAGCCCCGAGGCGATCGAGCGCCGGCTGGCCACCGCGAAGGTCGAGATGGCCGCCCGAGACGAGTTCGACCACGTCATCGTGAACAGCGAAGTCGACCGAGCGGCCTCCGACTTGGTATCCTTGCTGGTCGGACCTGAGCAGCCCACCGCGCCCGCGACCTGACCAGCCTCTCTGACATCCCAGACCTCGACGCAGGAGTTTGTGTGACCACCCCGACCAATTTCGACATCACCGAGATCGCCGACGCACCGGCATACGACACGCCGCTGGGTATCACCAATCCGCCGATCGACGATCTCCTCGAGCGCGCCTCGTCGAAGTACGCTCTCGTCATCTACGCGGCCAAGCGTGCCCGCCAGATCAACGACTACTACAACCAGCTCGGCGACGGCATCCTCGAGTACGTCGGCCCGCTGGTGGAGCCGGGCCTGCAGGAGAAGCCGCTGTCGATCGCGATGCGCGAGATCCACTCCGACCTGCTCGAGCACACCGAGGGCGAATAGTCTCGGCGTCGGGATGACCAAACCGACCAAGACACGACGCCGGATCCTCATCGGCGTCGGTGGAGGCATCGCCGCATACAAGGTGTGCTCGGTGATCCGCCACTTCACCGAGTCCGGGCACGAGGTCCGCGTGGTGCCGACCCCCGCCGCACTCAAGTTCGTCGGCAAGGCGACCTTCGAGGCACTGAGCGGTAACCCGGTCAGCACCACCGTCTTCGACGACGTCGACGAGGTCGCGCATGTGCGTCTGGGCCAGGGCGCCGACCTCGTCATCATCGCGCCGGCGACCGCGGACCTCATGGCCCGCGCCGCTCAGGGACGCGCCGACGACCTGCTCACCGCTTCGCTGCTCACCGTGCGGTGCCCGGTGCTGTTCGTGCCGGCCATGCACACCGAGATGTGGGAGCACCCGGCCACCCAGGCCAACATCGCGACGCTGCGCGAACAGGGCTCGACGGTCATGACCCCGGCGTCCGGCCGGCTCACCGGCACGGATTCCGGCCGCGGCCGTCTCCCTGACCCGCAGGAGATCGCGCTCATCGGCGAGCTGCTCCTCGACCGCGCCGACGCCCTGCCCTACGACCTCGACGGTGTCCGCGTACTCATCAGCGCCGGCGGCACCCGCGAACCCCTCGATCCCGTGCGCTACCTGGGCAATCACAGCTCAGGCAAGCAGGGATTCGCGCTGGCCCGCGCGGCCGCACAGCGCGGCGCGAGCGTCACCGTCGTCGCCGGTTCGACCGGCGACCCCGGCGATCCCGCCGGTGTCCACATCGTGCGGATCTCCAACGCGCAGGAACTCGCCGAGGAGATGACGAAACGGGCGGCCGACGCCGACGTCGTCATCATGGCCGCCGCCGTAGCCGACTTCCGGCCCATCGCGGTGGCCGACGCCAAGATCAAGAAGGGCGCTCAGGGTCCGGCCCCGATCGAACTCACCACCAACCCCGACATCCTCCGCGGGCTGGTCGAGGCGCGGGACGACGGTCGGATTCCGTCCGAGACCGTCATCGTCGGCTTCGCGGCGGAGACCGGCGACGAGACCGGCGGGGTCCTCGACCACGGTCGGGCCAAACTCGCCCGCAAGGGATGCGACCTGCTCGTGGTGAACGCGGTCGGCGACGGCAAGGCGTTCGGCACCGAGGACAACACCGGTTGGCTGCTGTCCGCCAAGGGTGACGAGACCGCTCTGCCCTTCGGATCGAAAACACTCATGTCGAGTCGGATACTTGACGAAGTGCGTCAACTGGTGCCTGATGGTCGGGGGGCCTGAGCGGCGCCGCGACAGCAACTGCCTGCTGTGTAGTTTTGAAAGTGACTCCACCGGCCACAACGACGGCCGATACCTGCCAAACGGCGCCGGAACCATCCGCGCGCGAGATCTCGAGAGGATCTGATGACCACCTCGTCACGCCTGTTCACGAGCGAATCCGTCACCGAGGGACATCCCGACAAGATCTGTGACGCGATCAGCGACTCGATCCTCGACGCCATCCTCACCGACGACCCGAAGGCCCGGGTCGCGGTCGAGACCCTGGTGACCACCGGCCAGGTCCACGTCGCGGGCGAGGTCACCACCACGGCCTACGCCGACATCCCCGGCATCGTCCGCGCCAAGATCCTCGAGATCGGCTACGACTCCTCGACCAAGGGCTTCGACGGCGCGTCGTGCGGCGTCAACGTCGCCATCGGCGCGCAGTCCCCGGACATCGCGGGCGGCGTCTTCAACTCCCACGAGAGCCGTAGCGGCATCTCCGAGGACGAGATCGACAGCCAGGGCGCCGGCGACCAGGGCCTGATGTTCGGTTACGCCACCAACGAGACCCCCGAGCTGATGCCGGTGCCGATCGCACTCGCGCACCGTCTGTCGCGTCGTCTCACCGAGGTCCGCAAGGACGGCACGCTGCCGTACCTGCGTCCCGACGGCAAGACCCAGGTCACCATCGAATACGACGGTGACATCCCGGTCCGTCTCGACACCGTCGTCCTGTCGACCCAGCACGCCGCCGACATCGACCTCGACAACCTGCTGGCTCCCGACATCAAGAAGCAGGTCGTCGACGCCGTTCTCGCCGACATCGACCTGCCGAACCTCGACACCTCCGACTACCGCCTGCTGGTCAACCCGACCGGCAAGTTCGTCCTCGGCGGTCCGATGGGCGACGCCGGCCTGACCGGCCGCAAGATCATCGTCGACACCTACGGCGGCATGGCCCGCCACGGTGGCGGCGCCTTCTCCGGCAAGGACCCGTCGAAGGTCGACCGCAGCGCCGCCTACGCGATGCGCTGGGTCGCCAAGAACGCGGTCGCCGCGGGCCTGGCCAACCGCATCGAGGTCCAGGTCGCCTACGCCATCGGCAAGGCCGCTCCGGTCGGTCTGTTCGTCGAGACCTTCGGCACCGAGCACGTCGACCCGGCGGTCATCGAGCGTGTCATCAAGGAGAACTTCGACCTGCGTCCGCTCGCGATCATCCGCGACCTGGACCTGCTGCGTCCGATCTACGGTCCGACCGCCGCGTACGGCCACTTCGGTCGCACCGACGTCGATCTGCCGTGGGAGCGGACCGACCGCGCGGACAAGCTGCGCGCGGCCGCCGGACTCTGACCCCGAAGGGCGCAGTCCCTGCCCCCGAAAGGCGCACGGGTCCCGGCTGATTCGCTGCCGGTGGCCCGTGTGCTGCCCATACTCGGACTCGCACACCTCGACCGACCGTTCGACTACCTGATCGACTCCGATCAGGATGCGACGGCGGTTCCGGGGGCGCGGGTCCGCGTTCGGTTCGCCGGTCGTCTGATCGACGGATTCCTGCTCGATCGGATCGAGAAGAGCGATCACCCCGGCAAGCTGGGCTGGCTCGACCGCGTCGTCTCCGCCGAGCCTGTCCTGTCACCGGAACTGGCCTCGCTGTGCCGCGCCGTCGCCGACCGCTACGCGGGCACCATGGGAGATGTTGTCCGGCTGGCGATTCCGCCACGTCACGCACGCACCGAAAAGGAGACGACGCCGGAACCGACGACCGTCGTCGAGGCGCCCGACCCGGAGGCGTGGCGACGCTACCCGCTGGCCGAGTCGTTCTTCGAGGCGATTGCCGACGGTGGGCACCCGCGTGCGGCGTGGCAGGCGCTGCCGGGGGAGGACTGGCCCCGCAGACTCGCCGAACTCGCCGCGACGACCCTGGCGGCCGGGCGCGGCTGCATCATCATCGTGCCCGACCAGCGGGACCTCGACCGGGTGTGGGCGGAATGTGAACCGCTCATCGGCGATCGGGGAGTCGCGCTGGCCGCCGGTCTCGGTCCCACCGCGAGGTACCGCCGCTGGCTCGCCGCACGACGCGGCGCGGCGAAACTCGTGATCGGCACGCGCAGTGCGGTGTTCGCACCCGTCACCGACCTCGGTCTCGTCGTCGTCTGGGATGACGGCGACGACAGCATGGCCGATCCCCGCGCGCCGTACCCGCACCCGCGTGAAGTCGCGGTCCTGCGGTCGCATCAGGAACGGTGCGGACTGCTGCTCGGCGGCTTCGCCCGGACCGCGGAGGCGCAGGCGCTCGTCGCATCGGGGTGGGCACACGACCTCGTCGCCGACCGACCGCTCGTCCGCCACCGCAGTCCGCGTGTGCAGGCAATCTCCGACGACGACCGCCAGATCGCCCGGGATCCGATGGCGAGGTCCGCGCGGATCCCCGAGGTCGCCTTCGACGCGGCCCGCTCAGCGTTCGCCGCCGACCAGCCGGTTGTCTTCAGCGTCCCGCGCCGCGGCTACGTGCCGTCGCTGGCGTGTACGCGGTGTCGCGAGCACGCTCGATGCCGCGCGTGCAACGGACCCCTGCAGATGGACGGCAACCAGCGTCTGAGTTGCCGCTGGTGCGGCCGCCCGGAGCCGGTCTTCCGCTGTCCCGAGTGCGGCAACACGAAGGTGCGCGCGACGGTCACCGGCGCTCGACGCACCGCCGAGGAACTGGGACGTGCCTTCGCAGGTGTGCCGGTCCACACGAGCGGCGGCGACACCATCCTCGACGAGATCGAACCGGGCGCACGACTCGTCGTCGCGACGCCGGGCGCCGAACCGGTCGCACCAGACGGTTACGGCGCGGCGATCGTCGTCGACACCTGGGCACAACTCGACCGTGCCGATCTACGCGCGGAGGAACACGCCGTCCGACGCTGGATGGCGTTGGCCGGCATGGTCCGGCCGCATGGCGAGGGCGGCCGCGTGGTCATCGTCGCCGACTCGACCCTGGCCCCTGTCCAGGCGCTGATCCGTTGGGACCCTGTCGGATTCGCGTCGCTCCAACTGAACGAGCGCGTCGAACTGGGATTTCCGCCGGCGGTCACGATGGCCTCGGTCGACGGGCCCACGCAGGTCATCACCGACTTCGTCGAACACCTCGAACTGCCCGAGGGTGCGGACGTTCTCGGGCCGGTACCGCTCCCGCCCGGGGTGCGACCGCCGGCTGGGAGCACCGAGTGGGAGGCCGCCGCGGACGACGAGATGGACCGCATCCTGGTGCGGTTGCCGCGCAAGCACGGACGGCTTCTGGCAGAGGCTCTCGCCGCCGGGCAGGCACGACGCAACACGCACCGGCAGACCGGGCCGATCCGGGTCCAGGTGGACCCGCCTACGATCGGATGAATGCGCATCGTTTTCGCCGGCACCCCCGAGGTGGCCGTGCCGTCGTTGCAGGCCCTTCTCGACTCGCCGTCGCATGAGGTCGTCGGCGTCATCACCCGGCCCGACGCGGTGTCGGGCCGCGGCCGCAAGGTCGTGCGGTCACCGATCGGCGTCCTCGCCGACGAGCACGGCCTGGAAGTGATCACCCCGCGTCGGATGTCCGAACCCGATGTCGCCGAGACGTTGCGACGCTGGGCGCCGGACTGCGCGGCAGTGGTCGCCTACGGTGGCCTCGTGCCCGAGGATCTGCTCGCGCTGCCGACCCACGGCTGGATCAACCTGCACTTCTCGGTGTTGCCCGCGTGGCGCGGAGCGGCGCCGGTGCAGGCCGCGATCGCCGCAGGTGACGAGGTGACCGGTGCCAGCACCTTCCGGCTGGAGAAAGGCCTCGACACCGGGCCGGTCTACGGCATCCTGACCGAGACCATCCGGCCGACCGACACCAGCGGCGACCTGCTCGCCCGTCTCGCCGACGCCGGGGCCGGCCTGCTGGTCAACACGCTCGACGGCATCGAGGCCGGGGGACTCATCCCCGAACCGCAACCCGCGGCCGGCGTCAGCCACGCGCCGAAGGTCGAGGTCGAGGATGCGCGTATCCGCTGGGATCTGCCCGCGCACATCATCGATCGCCTCATCCGCGCCTACACGCCGGCGCCCGGGGCGTGGACGAGTCTCGACGACGCCCGGATCAAGGTGGGCCCGGTGCGCCCCGTCGCCGAGGACGATGCGTCGCTACCGGAAGCGGTCCGTGCCGAGCCGTTGCCCGCGGGTGCGGTCGCGGTGACCAAGAAGGCGGTGTTCGTCGGAACCGGTTCGACACCGGTGAAACTCGGCACGGTGCAACCGCCGGGGAAGAAGCCGATGCCGGCCGCCGACTGGGCGCGCGGCGCCCGACTGACCGATGGGACGGTACTGGGATGAGTGCGGATCGCCGACCGAGCCAGGGCAAGCGGGACAACAACTCCGCGAAGTTCCGGCAGAAGGACCTCGACCCGGCCCGCGTCGCGGCGCGGGACACGCTACGCGCGGTTCGTGAGCGGGACGCCTACGCGAACCTGGTCCTCCCGAAAATGCTGCGGGACCGCAAGATCGAGGGTCGGGACGCCGCGTTCGCGACCGAACTCGCCTACGGCACCGCACGTGCACAGGGCCTGCTGGATGCGGTGATCGCCGCGGCGGCCAAGCGGCCCGTCGAGGAGATCGACGGCCCGGTGCTCGACGTGCTGCGGCTGGGCGCCTATCAGCTGCTGCGGACGCGCGTGGGTTCCCATGCGGCGGTGTCGACGTCGGTGGATCTCGTACGTTCCGAGAACGGCATGGGCCCTTCGGGTTTCGCCAACGCCGTGCTGCGGAAGGTGTCGCAGAAGGACGAGGACATGTGGGTCGAGGAGCTCGCGCCGTCGCCCGCCGAGGACCTCGTCGGCTACCTGGCCTTCCAGTACGCGCATCCGCGCTGGATCGCGGAGGTGTTCCGCGACGCACTCGGCGGTTCGGCCGGCCAGTTGCAGGCGGCGCTCGCCGCCGACGACGAACGGCCGCCAGTGCACCTGGTCGCCCGGCCGGGCTACATCACCGCCGAGGAACTGGCGCTGACCAGCGGGGGAGAGGAAGGCAACTTCTCGCCGTACTGCGTGTACCTGCCCAGCGGTGATCCCGGTGACGTCGACGCTATCCGCGAGGGCTACGCCGGTGTCCAGGACGAGGGCAGCCAGCTGATCGCGCGTGCGGTCACGGTCGCCGAGGTCGCCGGCGACTCCGGCCGCTGGCTCGACATGTGCGCCGGACCCGGCGGCAAGGCCGCGCTGATCGGCGCGCTCGCCGAGATCGATGCCGCCCGACTCGATGCCATCGAGGTGTCGAAGCATCGCGCCGAACTGATCCGCAAGGTGGTCAGCGACCTGCCGGTGACGATCCACGTCGCCGACGCCCGGTCGAGCGGCCTCGAACCCGGATACGACCGCATCCTGCTCGACGCGCCTTGTTCCGGTCTCGGCTCGCTGCGCCGCAGGCCCGAATCTCGTTGGCGCCGAACAGCTGCCGATGTCGATGAACTCGTCGTGCTGCAGAAGGAGTTGCTCACCGAGGCGCTTCGGCTGGTCAAACCCGGTGGCGTGGTGGTCTATTCGACGTGCTCGCCGCACCCGGCCGAGACCACGTCGGTGGTCGCCGATGTTCTGGCATCGGTGCAAGGTGCGCGTCAACTCGACGCCCGCCCGCTGGTGACCGTCGGCAAGCTGGGGCCGGAGCTTCTCGGCGATGGGCCGCACGTTCAGCTGTGGCCGCACATCCACGGCACGGATGCGATGTTCCTGGCGGCGCTGACCCGGGACTGATCGTTCACTTGCCGTGCGAGGCAGTGACCGCGGCGACGCCCTCGTGGTCTGCTACCGCCGCCCGGGCGTCGGTTCGTATTCATGCCATCGAGGGTCATGAACTCGGTGACGGTGACTCTCATCGCGACCCCTCGTTTTCGACGAGTGCGGCGAGCGCCGCGGTGACCGAGCCCCAGCCGTCGTAGAAGCCGAGATCGTGATGCTGTTCGCGATCGGATGGATTGCCGTGTCGCACGACGACGCTGTACTCGGTCCCGTCGGGATGTTCGCAGAGGGTGATCTCGGCGGTCATGGGGACGGGTGCGGGTTCGGCGGGCCGCCATGAACTGTCGATGGCGTTGGTGAACACCAGGCGTTCGTGGTCGTCGACGACCAGGAACACGGCGTCCATGTGCGGCACGAAGGTATCGCCGTCGTCGCTCATCTGCGTGACCAGTGCACCACCGGGACGCGGTTCGAGACGCTCGACCCGGGTGACGGTCGGGGAGGGCGTCCACCACTTCGCGAGCTGCTCGGGTTTCGTCCACGCGTCCCAGATCCGTTGCCGCGGTGCGCGGATGATGCGTTGCAGGGTCAGGTCGAGTTCGGGGTCGATCATGATGTCTCCTCGGTTTCGGTGACGAAGGCTTCGAGTCGGTCGGTGCGTTCGGTCCAGACGATGCGCTGGTGTTCGAGCCAGGTCTGTAGGCGTCGCAGGCGTCGACGGTCGAGCGTGCACATTCGGGTGCGCCCGGTCTTCTTGGTCATGACCAGGCCGCTCTCCTCGAGAACCCTCAGGTGCTTCATGAAGGACGGGAGGGACATGGGGAAGGGGTCGGCGAGTTCGCCGACGCTCGCAGACCCGCGCCCGAGACGTTCGACGACGGCGCGTCGAGTCGGGTCCGATAATGCACCGAATATCTCATCGAGGGCGGCCGAACTGTTTGCCATGTGGCTAAGTGTTACGCGATGAGTTGATGAACTCAATGGTTAAGTGATTGGAGTTTCGCATTGTTGTGAAAAACGACGTCGAAGCAGGGGGAAAGTAGGTATCATCGAATGTATGTACGAAACACGCGCAGTCGGAACCCCGGACCTGTCGACGGATGATCTTCGCGCTTTTCAACACCTCCTCGCCGGGATGGCTGCGGGCGTCGACGAGGTCGAGTCGGTGCATCGACTGACGCTGCTCGAGGAGGTGAAGTCCGCCTGTTCCGCGGCGCAGGTGCGTGAGACCGCGAACCTCGATCAGCTTCGTGCAGCCGATGAGGCCGCGAGGAATGTCCCGCCGCAGCGAAGGGGCCGGGGGCTTGCCGCCGAAATAGGGTTGGCGCGTAAGGCCTCACCGCAGAAGGGGAGCCAGTACCTCGGGTTCGCTCGTGCCCTGGCACATGAGATGCCGCATACGATGGCGGCTCTCGCGGACGGAGTCCTCACCGAGTGGCGTGCCACGATCCTCGTCCGCGAGACCGCTTATCTGACTCGCGAATCGCGGGAGGAGATCGACCGCCGGGTGTGCGGCGACCATCGGGCGCTGGTGGGTGCTTCCGATCGAGAGGTCGAAGCCCGGGCAAAGCGTCATGCCTACGAACTCGAACCGGCCGCGGTGGTTGCGCGAAAGGCCAAGTCCGAGAAGGATCGGCGGGTCAGCGTGCGGCCGGCGCCGGATCTGATGACCCAGCTTTCGGCGTTGTTGCCGATGACGCAGGGGATCTCCGTATATGCCTCGCTCAAGAAGCACGCCGACTCGGTGCTCGGCACCGACGATCGCACGCACGCGCAGATTATGGCCGACACGCTGGTCGAACGTGTCACCGGTCGATCCGCAGCGGAGCCGGTGCCGGTGGCAGTGAACATGATCATGTCCGACGAGTGTCTGCTCGGGTTGAACGATTCGGCGGCTGAAGTGCAGGGGTACGGACCGATCCCGGCAGCGGTGGCACGGGAACTCGTCGCCGCATCGGTGTCGCCCGATGGCGAGACCGCCTCGACGCTGCGTCGTGTCTATGCACGTCCGTCGGATGGTGCACTGGTGTCGATGGAGTCGAGATCGCGAACCTTCCCGGCCGCACTCGCGCACTTCGTTCGACTCCGAGACCAGCGCTGTCGAACTCCGTACTGCGGCGTGCCGATCGTAGAGATCGACCACGCGAAACCGCATCGACACGACGGCCCGACCAGCGAAGCCAACGCCGACGGCATCTGTGTCACCCACAATCGGGCGAAAGAGGCTGACGGCTGGGGATATTCGGTTCGTATGGCCGGAGACATCCGGGTCATCGACGTCATCACCCCGACCGGCGCCCGGCATCGGAGTGCCCCGCCGCCGGCAATCGGTCACCAAAGTCCTGACCGCAGCATGATCGAGACGAAGCTGCTGCAGCTACTCGCGGTCGCTTGAATGCTGCGAGGCGCCGGGTAACCTCGCTTCGCGTGACGATCCGCCCTTTGATTCGACCGGCGACTCCGGAAGACGTCGACGCTGCCGCAGAAACGCTCGGCCAGGCCTTCGCCGACTATCCGTTCACCAGACACACGGTGGATGCGCGTGACCATGGCGCACGCGTGGAGTCTCTGCAGCGTCTGTATCTCGCCGAGATCGGCATGCGGTGCGGCCGCGTCTGGGTCTCGGACGACCTTGCCGCCGTGGCGGTGTGGATCACTCCGTCCTCGTCGGGTCTCGACGAGGCGTTCGGCGACATCGCATCCCGAGTGGTCGACCTGTACGGAGACCGAGTAAACGTCGCCGCGCGGGCCGACGAGGCAACCGCCGGTCTCCGGCCGGCCGAACCCGTCTGGAATCTGGCCACGGTCGGGGTCGCGCCACATTCGCAGGGACGAGGGCTCGGCAGAGCTGTGCTCGAGCCAGGGCTCGAGGCGGCCCGGACAGAGGGGTATGCCGCATACCTCGAGACCTCATCCCCGGAGAACGTCAGATTCTACGAACGACTCGGGTTCGAGGTGACCGGGAAGGTTTCTCTGCCCGACGACGGCCCGGACGTGTGGGCCATGGTCCGGGTTCCGTGATTGTGGATGTCGAATCCCCACTTCGTACTGTCTCGTACTAGGTTGTCTGAGTGGAGGGGTGTCAAGAGGTGTTGATGCCGGGGACGGGGGACTCACAGTGACTTATCGCCTGGAAGCCGAGAAGGGTGCAATAGAGGGCGTCGGCAAGACGCTGGCCGAGTGTTCGAATGCCACCCGGGCGCTCTGGTCGGGCAGTACCGGATTCGCTGACGCAGCTGCGGCGATGCCGGGTTCGGCATTCAATGGCGCCTGCGCCGGCAAAGATGACCTCGTTCGAACTCTTCTCGGTCGCGCAGCTGCTCGCATGGACGCGGTTTCGCAGACCTGCTACCAGGTTGCGACCGAGTTCGCAGACACCGATGAAGAGTTGGCGAGCGGTTTCCGAGCCATTTCCGTGTTCTGATGAACCGTCCGACACGGTCGACCGTCAACAGCTGGGACGTGATGGTCCTGCTCCAGTCTGCGGACTCTCTGGAGACGACAGCCGAACATCTGCGAACCCAGACCAAGACGATGGCCGATGCTCCCATGAACGTGGAGGGCTGGTCGGGCGAATCCAAGCGTGCGTGCGAAGACCGTACGACGTCCGACCGAGACGAGATCAACAGGCTCGCCACCGAACTCAACGCGGCCGCGAGGGTGCTGCACGACACGGCCGCCGCGATCAGCCCCAACCGAAGCACTGCTCTGACGAAGGCGCTCGGCCTCGAACTCGACAAGTTCAGCGTCTCGGATGACTGGACCGTGCGCGACGCTCGGGACTACGCCTCGGAGTTGAACGGTGTGGAGGCCGGAAGCGCGGCCGAACAGTCGATTCGGAACGACCTGGCCAAGCGCGCCGAGGAGGCGAAGACAGCGACGTTGTCGCTGCAGTCGCTGGCGTACCAGATCGGGGAGGACGACCGTAACGGTGCCCGCGCGCTGAATGTGGTCTTCGGCAACGCCGAGATCAACGCTCCGCTCAGTTCGAGCTTCTCCGCCGGGCAAGCAAGTCGCGACGTCCAGGCGATCATGAGCGGGACTGCAACACCGGAGCAGAAGGAACGCTTCTACCGTGCGACCAGTCTGACGCCCGAACAGCGCGCGGCGCTGGCACGCGGCGAAGAAGCGGTCATCTCTAAAGAACAGTTCGATTATCTGAAGGCCATCTACACGCCCAATTGGGGTCAGAGTGCTGAAGGCTCGGCGCCCTACTCGCTCGACGCTTTGAAGCGTTTCGGTGACGAATACTCTGGCGCGGAACGTCTTCAGCTCAAGAACGCGCTCGGTGACGGTATCTACCTTCTCGGTAACCCAAGCTTGCGGACAGACCAGCAGGTCGAGCCGACGTTCCTTGCCGGCCCACTTGAGCAGATGGGATTGCCACCGGGACCGAGATTTGTGACGGGCGGACTGAACGAACTGTCTGCGCCAGTTCGCGAGGTGTTGACGAGTCCGGCCAGTAGCAAGGGGCAGCTGAGCGCCAGCGACGCGGGTGCGCATTCGGGGAGTAGCAAGTCGGTTAACAATCTGAACACGTTCAATGACCTCAAGTCATTGGTGGATATCCTCGAGCATCGGTCGTTGGACGCTGATGAGTTATACGGTTCTGACTCTCTTCAACTTGGTAGCGATGTGGACCGCGCTTTGATAGCAAGGGCTGGCGAGGTAGCGGCCGGTAGAGAGGGGGCTTACGTCACCGACCTCGGAACCTTCGGCCACAGCAATATTGACAAGTCCGAGGTTGAAGGTCTACTCGTTCGAATGCTCGATGTGGCCGGCACGGACCACATCGCGGTTCATGACGCTGTTATGTCCGGGACGGGGCGGGACGTTGATGGCGGCGGGATCGCCGCCTACGACCTTGATGGGAACAAAACGACTCTCCATGATGCGGGCACTCTGAAGAACCTTCTTTCGTTCGATTGGACAGACGATGACGGAAAAGAAAACTCTGGCGTCAATAAGCTTTTCAACTGGATGCCGGACGTAGCGAGCACCCCCGACGGAGCGCCCGATGTGAGAATGGCTGATAGCGTCCGGTCCGGCCAAATCGCAACCGCACTAGGTGAATACCTTGGCGACAACAAGGATTATTTCGCCGATGTGCACGGCGACCAAGCTCTCGGCGAACTAAACCCGGAGCTGACGAGGACGTTGGCGAAATCGATAGCGCCATACCTCGCTGAGATGGCTGGCGCTGACCAGGATATCTTCCAGACGCGTGGCGCTTCACAGCTAAGTGATGCCCACGACTTGAAGGGACTCTTCCAGGTCTTGGACACGGATCCTGAAGCTGGTCGAATCGTGAACACAAATGCCATGATGCAAGCGGGTGTCTTGGAGCAAGTATTCGGTGCCGACGACAGTCGCTCTGGCCTAGGCAAAATTGCAGGCAGACTCCACGGCGCGATGACTGCAGGTCTAAACGACATGTTGGATGAGGATGTCGAGGACGAACGCTACAAGGCGGCCAGAGATTACGCGCGCTATGGGGCGGCGTTTGACTCGATTGCAGCTCTGGGAACTGCGATACCGGGCCTCCATCCGGGCCTGAGTTCTCTTGTCGATCTCTCGTCCTCGGCGCTCAAGTTGAGTATTATCGGCGATCCTCCCAACGCGTCTGACATCTCTCCTGACGTCAAGTTCAACGAGGTGCGAGCCAGTGTTTTCAGAAGTACGAATATGGATTTCGTATACGAAGGAATGATGGAAGGCTATCTCAAGAACAATCCGGATTTCGTAGACAGCCCTGAGATGAGGGAAATCTACGGCGACAGGATGGACGATCCTGCTTTCGTCGAATCGTTGCGACGCGACGGGCTGAGTCCGGATGGAATGGATAGGACGGTGTTGAGCGAGGTGGCGGGGAGGCTCTTTGGGGCTCGCGACAATGATTTCTTGAATCAGTACCAAGGTGAGATGGAGAGGCATAATCGTCCAACCCCCAACGGGGGTGGATGGTGAGGACGCTTCTTCTTCGGGTTGTGGCGGTACTAGTTTCTGCGTTCGTACTGTGCTCGTGCACCCAAGATGCCGACTCAAGGGGAGTCGAGGAATCTGGCTCTGGCGTCGACGAAGGCCTACCGCCAGGTTTCGACGTCACTTTCAGATGGGTTGCCGACGAGAAGTTCGATCCTCTGGCAGCCGAAGGTACGTTCGTTCGCGGGTTTGTGGAGTCGTTCTATGTGGCCCGCGAGGGAAGTTCGACGTCTTGGGCTTATCCCGGATTTCTGGAGGCTGCGCCAGACGGATTCGCTTCCTCGGTGCTACGGCCGAACTCGGCCAGCGCTGGAAGAGAGTTGGTTGGCACGTCGACGTTCAGCGTTTTGCGTCGTGATGATCGCGGATCCATGACTAGACTCGTTCTGTGCGAATTCGGTTACGCGTCAAGTCCGACAGGGGTAATCAGCACAGGATTGTGGGAGACCTATGCGAAGAGCAGTCTGGTTTCGATAATCGAATTTGACAGGATTGGTCAGTCGCCGCCCCCGCGACAGCGTGGAAGTGCGCGGCGGCCTCAGAACGACGTCTTCGGAGGCTGGCGAGTGCTCGATTTCGAGTTCGTTGCGAACGGTCCTGAATTCCATCGAGAAATGGCGGGATGTGATTCGCTACCCCGCCCCGAAGGCGTGCCCCCAGAGTCCGAGGTGCGCGGAAGCAGCGCCGTCCCGCGCGCACCGGAGCACCAGAACCCTGGCTGGCCGATGTCCGGCGTCGAGTAGAAGAAATCGGCATATAGCGCGCATTACTTCTACCGATCGCGGGGGCGGTGACTGCCGCGCCCTACACTTGTCCACCATGTGCACCGCTGGTAACGCGCCCATGATCGCTCCGTCCATTCTGTCCGCGGACTTCGCGAATCTCGCCGACGAGGCGGCTGCTGTTGCCAAGCCCGGTGCCACCCGTGCCGATTGGCTGCACGTCGACGTGATGGACAACCACTTCGTGCCGAACCTGACGCTGGGTCTGCCGATCGTCGAGAGCCTGCTGAAGGCCACCGACATCCCGCTCGACTGCCATCTGATGATCGAGAACCCGGAGCGCTGGGCGCCGCCGTATGCCGAGGCCGGCGCCTACAACGTCACCTTCCATGCGGAGGCCACCGAGAATCCGATCGGCGTCGCCCGTGACATCCGCGCCGCCGGTGCGAAGGCGGGTCTGTCGATCAAGCCGGGCACCGCGCTCGAGCCGTATCTGGAGATCCTCCGCGACTTTGACACCCTGCTCATCATGAGCGTCGAACCCGGTTTCGGTGGGCAGAAGTTCATCCCGGAGGTTCTCGAGAAGGCCCGCGCCATCCGGAAGTTCATCGATTCCGAGGATCTGAGGCTGCTCGTCGAGATCGACGGCGGCATCAACGCCGACACCATCGAAGAGGCGGCCGAGGCCGGAATCGACTGCTTCGTCGCCGGATCGGCGGTCTACGGTGCCGCCGACCCCGGCCAGGCCGTCGCCGCCCTCCGCGAGTCCGCCGCGACCGCACGCGCCCACAGCGACATCTGACCTGACACATGGACATCGCCGCCGCCATGGTCCGCGCCGTCGAGGCGTCGTATGCGGCCATGGGTGTCAGCTCACCCAATCCGCCTGTCGGAGCGGTGATCCTGGCCGCTGACGGCACTGTCGCCGGCGTCGGCGCGACCCAACCGCCGGGCGGCCCGCATGCCGAGGTCATGGCCTTGCGTGCGGCGGGTGACGCCGCACGGGGCGGCACCGCGATCGTCACGCTCGAACCCTGCAACCACACCGGACGCACCGGTCCGTGTTCGCAGGCACTCATCGAGGCCGGCGTCGCCGAGGTCCACTACGCGGTCAGCGATCCCAACCCCGTAGCCGCAGGTGGCGCCGATACCCTCCGGGCCGCCGGCATCCGGGTGACCGGGGGAGTCGCGGCCGACGTCGTGGAGAACGGTCCACTGCGTCCGTGGCTCACCCGACAGCGGCTCGGGCGGCCGATGGTCACCGCCAAGATCGCGGCCGGCATCGACGGCCGGATCGCTGCTCCCGACGGCACCAGCCAGTGGATCACCGGTCCCGCCGCCCGCGACCACGCCCACGAGCAGCGATCACGCCTCGACGCCATCGTCATCGGCACCGGCACGGCCCTCGCCGACAACCCGACCCTCACCGCCCGCACCGCCGACGGCGGGCTCTATCCGCACCAGCCGGCGCGCGTGGTGCTCGGACACCGCGACCTACCGGCCGACGCCAACCTCCGCGGGGACACCGGGGGACCGCTGGTCCGGGTCGACTCCCACGACCCGGCTGACGTCCTCGCCGCACTGCCCGACGCACTCTGGGTCCTGGTGGAGGGCGGGCCGCACATCCTCGGCGCCTTCTTTGCCGCCGACCTCGTCGACGAGGTGCACGCCTACGTGGCGCCGATGGTCCTGGGCGCGGGACGCAGTTCCATCGAGATCCCGGGAGTCACCACTCTGGGCGACGCCAGACGGTTCGAGACCCGCGAGGTCACGACGCTCGGGAATGACGTGTTGGTCACACTGGCCCGCTCTGTGCGGCCATCGGCGCAGGTCTGAGCAGGGCGAGATGCGCGACACACCTGGGCCGGACTGTTTCGCTCAGCGAAATTCCAATGCGACTCCGTTCGTGCATCGTGCTAGCGTCGATATCACCAGTTCTCGGGGCGGGGTGAGATTCCCCACCGGCGGTGATGAGGGTGCTATGGATATGCACCTTCCAGCCCGCGAGCGCCTGTCGGAAGACAGGGACAGCAGATTCGGTGAGATTCCGAAGCCGACGGTCATAGTCCGGATGCGAGAGAACAGGCGACACAGTGCCGCCCTGTCTGCTCCGAGCGAGCAGGAGGAGTGCGTGTTCACCGGAATCGTGGAGGAACTCGGCGTCATCGCCGACCGCGAGGATCTCTCTGACGCAGCCCGCTTCACCGTGCGGGGACCCATCGTCACCGCCGATGCCGGCCACGGCGACTCCATCGCGGTCAACGGCGTGTGTCTGACCGTCGTCGACCTCCGACCGGGCGAGTTCACCGTCGACGTGATGGGCGAGACGCTTCGTCGCAGCTCGCTGTCCGACCTCGCCGCGGGCAGCACCGTCAACCTCGAACGCGCCATGCCCGCCAACGGGCGTTTCGGCGGCCACATCGTGCAGGGCCACGTCGACGGGACCGGTCGCGTCCTGTCCGTGAGCCCCTCGGAGAACTGGACCGTCGTGCGCATCGGCGTGCCGGAGAAGCTCACCCGCTACCTCGTGGAGAAGGGCTCGATCACCGTCGACGGTGTGTCGTTGACCGTCTCGTCCGTCGGCGGACCGGGTGACGACTCGTGGTTCGAGATCTCCCTGATCCCCACCACCCTCAACGAGACCAACCTCGGTGCAACCAAGCCCGGCACCGTGGTCAACCTCGAGGTCGACGTGATCGCCAAGTACGTCGAACGTCTGCACCTCGGAAATACCCCAGCTGTCCCTGCGCTTGAAGTCACCGAGACGAAATGAGCACAGCGGCCGAAATGAGCACAACGAGTGAGGTTCTGATGAGCGAATCGCCGCGTGATGGTGAAGACGCGACCACCGACGAACGAGTCCAGCTCGACTCGATCGAACGGGCCATCGCCGACATCGCCGCCGGCAAGGCGGTCGTCGTGGTCGACGACGAGGACCGGGAGAACGAGGGCGACCTGATCTTCGCGGCCGAGAAGGCCACCCCGGAGCTCGTCGCCTTCATGGTCCGCTACACCTCGGGCTACCTGTGCGTCCCGCTCGACGGCGACGCCTGCGACCGTCTCGGTCTGCCCCCGATGTACTCGATGAACCAGGACAAGCACGGCACCGCCTACACCGTGACCGTCGACGCCCGCGAGGGCATCGGCACCGGCATCAGTGCCTCGGACCGCGCCACCACCATGCGCCTGCTCGCCGACCCGGAGGCCACCGCGGGTGACTTCACCCGTCCCGGCCACGTGGTCCCACTGCGCGCCAAGGAGGGCGGCGTGCTGCGTCGTCCCGGCCACACCGAGGCCGCCGTCGACCTGGCCCGCCTCGCCGACCTCGCACCGGCCGGTGTCATCTGCGAGATCGTCAGCCAGAAGGACGTGGGCTCGATGGCCCGCTCCGACGAGCTGCGCGTCTTCGCCGACGAGCACGACCTAGCCATGATCTCGATCGCCGACCTCATCGCATGGCGTCGTCGTCACGAGAAGCACGTCGTGCGCGTCGCCGACGCCCGGATCCCCACCCGTCACGGCGACTTCCGCGCCGTCGGCTACTCCAGCGTCTACGACGACGTCGAGCACGTCGCCCTGGTCAAGGGCGACATCTCCAGCGACGACGGACACGACGTCCTCGTCCGCGTGCACTCGGAGTGCCTGACCGGCGACGTCTTCGGCTCGTTGCGCTGCGACTGCGGTCCGCAGCTCGACGCCGCGATGGAGATGGTGGCCGAGGAAGGCCGCGGCATCATCCTGTACATGCGTGGCCACGAGGGCCGCGGCATCGGCCTGCTGCACAAGCTGCAGGCCTACCAGCTGCAGGACGCCGGCGCCGACACCGTCGACGCCAACCTGGAACTGGGTCTGCCCGCCGACTCCCGTGACTACGGTCTCGGCGCCCAGATCCTCGTCGACCTCGGTGTGTCGTCGATGCGTCTGCTCACCAACAACCCGGCCAAGCGCGTCGGCCTCGACGGCTACGGCCTGCACATCGTCGACCGTGTGCCGATGCCGGTGCGCGCCAACGCCGAGAACCTGCGCTACCTTCGCACCAAGCGCGACCGGATGGGACACGACCTCGTGGGCCTCGACGACCTTGCGCACACCGGTGACGATGCATCTGAAGGAGCCCCTGCATGAGCGGCCACGGAGAACCGACCCTCGAACTCGCCGACGCCGGCAAGCTCCGGCTGGCGATCGTGTCGTCGCAGTGGCACGAGAAGATCTGTGGCGCACTGCTCGACGGCGCGGTCCGCGCGGCCAACGAGAACGGTGTCACCGAGCCGACCATCGTGCAGGTGGCAGGTGCGATCGAGTTGCCGGTCATCGTGCAGGCGCTGGCCCGCACCCACGACGCCGTCGTCGCGCTCGGCGTCGTGATCAAGGGTGAGACACCGCATTTCGAGTACGTGTGCGACGCGGTGACCGCGGGTCTGACCCGCGTCTCGCTCGACGAGTCGACCCCGGTCGGCAACGGTGTGCTGACCACGCTCACCGAGGAGCAGGCCATCGCCCGCGCGGGCCTGCCCGGTTCGACCGAGGACAAGGGCGCCCAGGCGACCGTCGCCGCACTGGCGTCGGCACTGACCCTGCGTGCACTGGCACGCGGTGAGGCCCTGCCGAACGCGGTCGGAGGAGCATCGGCGTGACCTCCCCGCGATGGGACCTGGTCTATCGGCCGCGTAAGTTGCCCCGCTGGGCGATCATCGCGGCCGTGATCGTGCTGGCCATCCACATCATCTTCGGGCTGCTGCTGACGGTCGAGGACGTCGGGGTCCGCAACCTCGGCGGCTCCGACCAGGTCGCGATCATCCTGATCGGCGTCCTCGTCTCCGGCGCCATCCTCCTGCTGACCCGTCCGCGGCTGCGCGTCGGGGCCGAGGGCGTCGAGGTGCGCAACCTCGTACCGGTCCGGCTGTTCGGTTGGGACCAGGTGCTCGGGCTGACCTACCCGGAGAAGGGCTACGGCGCCTGGCTGCTGTTCCCGTCCGACGAACACATCACCGTCCTGGCCGTTCAGGCCAACGACGGCCCGCGGGCCGTCGAGGCGATGGCCCGGTTCCGCGAGCTCGAAGAGCGCTATCGCGGGACCGTCCGACCCGCCAACTAGCCTGGAACACGTGGCCGACCCGACTACCTACCGTCCTGCTCACGGAACCATCCCGACCGATCCCGGGGTGTACAAGTTCCGTGACGAGCACGGTCGCGTCATCTACGTGGGCAAGGCCAAGAACCTCCGGTCGCGTCTGACCTCGTACTTCGCCGACATCGCCTCGCTGCACCCGCGCACCCGCCAGATGGTGACGACGGCGGCGTCGGTCGAGTGGACCGTCGTGGGCACCGAGGTCGAGGCGCTTCAGCTCGAATACAACTGGATCAAGGAGTTCGATCCGCGGTTCAACGTCCGCTACCGCGACGACAAGAGCTATCCGATGCTCGCCGTGACCCTCAACGAGGAATACCCGCGGCTGTTCGTCTACCGCGGGCCGCGCCGCCGCGGCGTGCGTTACTTCGGTCCGTACGCACATGCCTGGGCGATCCGCGAGACCGTCGACCTGCTGACGCGGGTGTTCCCGGCGCGCACCTGTTCGGCGGGCGTGTTCAAACGGCATCGCCAGATCGACCGCCCGTGCCTGCTCGGCTACATCGACAAGTGCTCCGCCCCCTGCATCGGCCGCGTCGACGCCGAGGAGCACCGTGAGATCGTCGAGGACTTCTGCGACTTCCTGGCCGGCCGCACCGACCTGCTGATCCGCAAGCTCGAACGCGATATGACCGCTGCGGCCGAAGATCTCGACTTCGAACGCGCAGCCCGCCTGCGCGACGACATCGGCGCCCTCCGACGCGCCATGGAGAAGCAGGCCGTGGTCCTCGGCGACGGCACCACCGCCGACGTCGTGGCAATCGCCGGCGACGAACTCGAGGTGTCGGTACAGGTCTTCCACGTGCGCGACGGACGCGTCCGCGGTCAGCGTGGCTGGGTCGTCGAACGCAGCGACAACGGCACCGACGGCGATGTCATCGGCGAGTTCATCACCCAGTTCTACGGTGCGCAGGTCGATTTCGACGCCACCGTCGACGTCGGCGAGAACCGCGCACACGGCGAGTCCGTTCCGCGCGAGGTCCTGGTCCCCGAATTGCCCGCCAACGCAGCCGAACTCGAGGAGTGGCTGTGCGGACTGCGGGGGAGCAGGGTCAAACTGCGCGTCCCGCAGCGCGGCGACAAGAAGGCGCTGTTCGAGACCGTCGCCCGCAACGCAGGCGAAGCGCTCACCCAGCACAAGCTCCGACGCGCCGGTGACCTCACCACCCGCTCGGCAGCCCTCACCGAGCTGCAGGAGAACCTGATGCTCGATCAGGCGCCGCTGCGTATCGAGTGTGTGGACATCTCGCACGTTCAGGGCACCGACGTCGTCGCCTCTCTCGTCGTCTTCGAGGACGGGCTGCCGCGCAAGTCCGACTACCGGCACTACGCGATCCGTCATGCCGCCGGCGACGGCCACTCCGACGACGTCGCGTCGATCGCCGAGGTGACCCGCCGCCGATTCCTCCGGCACCGTGCCGACCGCGATGCGCCGCCGCCCGAGTCGGGGGAGGTCGACGCCGTGCCCGAGACCCCTGCGCAGCCAAGGAAATTCGCGTACCCGCCCAACCTGTTCGTCGTCGACGGCGGTGCACCGCAGGTGCATGCGGCCGCGGCGGTCCTCGATGAGCTCGGCGTCACCGACGTCGCGGTCATCGGACTCGCCAAACGACTCGAGGAGGTGTGGGTGCCCGGCGAGGACGACCCGATGATCCTGCCGCGCAGCAGCCAGGCGCTGTTCCTGTTGCAGCGCGTTCGCGACGAGGCGCACCGGTTCGCCATCACCTTCCACCGCAGCAAGCGCAGCAAGCGGATGACCGCCTCGGCGCTCGACGGCATCCCGGGTCTCGGGAAGACACGACGCACCGCGCTGGTGACCCACTTCGGGTCGGTTGCGCGTCTGCGTGAGGCATCCTTGGAGGAGATCGCCCAGGTCCCGGGGATCGGACTGACCACCGCACGTGCGGTGCAGAGCGCGCTCGGCGGTGACACCGTCGTCGAGGCGGTGCCCGAGTCCGAACCGGTGGAGTCCGAGGCGGTGCCGGTGGAGACGGTGGTGTCCGACGCGGTGAACGAGGCAGAGATGACGGTGGTGACCGGTGACGCGGGACGAGGTGTCGATGAGTGAGCAGGCCGAGGCCGAACACGACCAGCAGCTGAACGGAGGGGTCCGGAACGGCGAGGTGCCCGACGGGCTCACCGTCTTGTTCGTCACCGGCATGTCCGGTGCAGGCCGATCCACGGCGGCCAACGTGCTCGAGGACGACGGCTGGTACGTCGCGGACAACGTTCCGCCGTCGCTGATCTCGACGATGGTCGGGATGGTGCGGGAGAACGACCCGACGATCACCCGGCTGGCAATGGTGTTGCGCGCCTCCCACCCCAACCTCGCGCATGAACTCGAACAGCTGCGGGACAGCCTCGAGGAGTCGGGGATTCGTACCCGGCTGCTCTACCTCGACGCGAGCGAGGAGGCGCTGGTGCGCCGCTTCGAGCAGGTGCGTCGCCGACACCCCCTGCAGGGCAAGGAAACCCTCATCGAGGGGATCGCCCGTGAACGCGCGATCCTGGCGCCGATCAAGAACGTCGCCGACCTGGTCGTGGAGACCTCGGCGCTGACCGCGGCCAAGCTCCGCTCCGTGGTGGAGGGGGTGTCCCCGGGCGACACCGAACCGCGGCTGAGCATCGCGGTGCAGTCCTTCGGATTCAAGTACGGTTTGCCCATCGACTCCGATCTCGTCGCCGACGTGCGGTTCCTGCCCAACCCGCACTGGATCGACGAACTGCGCGACCACAACGGGCAGGAGGCGCCGGTCCGTGACTACGTCCTCGGCCAGCCCGACGCAGGTGACTTCCTCGACCTCTACACCGGCCTGGTGTCCATCGTCGGTCGCGGATACCTGCGAGAAGGCAAGCGGTACATGACGATCAGCGTCGGCTGCACCGGTGGCAAACACCGCAGCGTCGCCATCTCCGAGGAACTCGCCCGACGACTCCGCAAGACCGTCGACGACTCCGGCGTGGCCTCCTACGACGTGCGCGTGATGCACCGCGATCTGGGGCGCGAATGACCCAGAAGATCGTCGCACTCGGCGGCGGCCACGGCCTGTACGCGACGCTGACCGCCATGCGCTACCTCAGCACCGACATCACCGCGGTGGTGACGGTCGCCGACGACGGCGGGTCGTCGGGCCGACTCCGTGCCGAACTCGGGCTCATCCCGCCGGGGGACCTGCGGATGGCGCTGGCCGCGTTGATGTCTGCACCCAAGGCGCTCGAGGACTTCCAGACCGCGGGCGATCCCGACACCCGTCGGCGCCACGAACTGTGGGCCGAAGTGCTGCAGCACCGCTTCGGCGGTCGCGGAGCCCTCGCCGGACACCCCATCGGCAACCTGATGCTGGCGGGCCTCACGGAGGTCCTCGGCGACACGGTGGCCGCGCTGCAGGAGCTCCGGTCGATGTTCGGGATCGTCGGTCAGGTGCTGCCCATGTCAACCGTCCCGCTCGACATCGAGGCCGACGTCTCCGGACTCGAGGCGGACCCTCGCATCAGCCGGGAGATCCGCGGACAGGTGGCGGTCGCCACGACGCCCGGCAAGGTGCGCCGCGTGCGGTTGATCCCCGAGGATCCGCCCGCCTGCGAGAGTGCCGTCGAGGCAATCGAATCCGCCGATCTCGTGATGCTCGGGCCCGGCTCGTGGTTCTCCAGCGTGATCCCGCACGTGCTGGTGCCCGAACAGCTCAAGGCGCTGCAGCGCACCGCCGCCCGCAAGGTGCTGGTGGTCAACCTCGCACCCGAACCGGGGGAGACCCCGGGGTTCTCGGTGGAGCGGCATCTGCACGTCCTGCACGCGCACGCCGACACCTTCCGTGTCGACAACGTCCTGGTCGATGCGTCGTCGGTGCCCGCCGGACGTGAACGAGAGCATCTCGTGCGTGCGGCGGGGCTCTTCGGCGCCGAACTGAACGTCGGCGATGTCGCCGTACCCGGTCGCCGGGTCCATGACCCGGCGAAAGTCGCCGCCGTGGTGAACGAACTGTGCGAAGGTGAATCGAACCGTTACGCTGACCGGGCGGACGCCTGACACAGGCGATGATTCGGCGTTTTCTTCAGGGACGTGTGGGCTGTTGACAGGAGGACAGGAACCGGTGGCGATGACGGCGGCGGTGAAAGACGAGCTGAGTCGCCTGACGGTGACCCAGGTGAGTTGCCGGAGAGCCGAGGTGTCGGCCCTGCTGCGGTTCGCCGGCGGCTTGCACATCGTGGCCGGCCGCGTGGTGGTCGAGGCCGAGGTCGACATGGGCAATGTCGCGCGGCGCCTACGACGCGAGATCCACGACCTGTTCGGCTACGGCTCCGACGTCCACGTCCTGCGCGGCGGCGGACTGCGTAAGTCGGCCCGTTACATCGTGCGCATCACCAAGGACGGCGAGGGCCTCGCCCGGCAGACCGGCCTGCTCGACCTGCGTGGCCGTCCGGTGCGCGGGCTCCCCGCCCAGGTCGTCGGCGGAAGTGTCGCCGACGCCGAAGCCGCCTGGCGCGGTGCGTTTCTCGCACACGGCTCGTTGACCGAACCCGGACGTTCGTCGGCCCTCGAGGTCAGCTGCCCCGGACCGGAGGCCGCGCTTGCCCTCGTCGGAGCGGCCCGTCGCCTCGGTGTGACCGCCAAGGCCCGCGAGGTCCGCGGCGCCGACCGGGTCGTCATCCGCGACGGCGAGGCCATCGGCGCCCTGCTCACCCGGATGGGGGCCCACGACACCCGCCTGGTGTGGGAGGAACGCCGCATGCGCCGTGAGGTGCGTGCGACCGCGAACCGTCTCGCCAACTTCGACGACGCCAACCTGCGACGCTCGGCCCGCGCGGCGGTGGCCGCGGCGGCCCGCGTCGAACGCGCCCTGGAGATCCTCGGTGACGAGGTCCCTGATCATCTCGTCGCGGCCGGACAGCTGCGCATCACCCATCGGCAGGCCTCCCTGGAGGAGCTCGGCCAGCTCGCCGATCCTCCGATGACCAAGGACGCCGTCGCCGGACGCATCCGTCGTCTGCTGTCGATGGCCGACAAGAAAGCTCGCCAGGACGGCATCCCGGACACCGAATCGGCGGTCACCTCAGAGCTGCTCGACGAGGCCTGAGCACTGCGGGGAAGCCAACAGTCGGACCTGCGGTGTGCCGGACCCAACCCGGCCTACTAGGCTGAGGTCGACGTGTGCGGACCGGGGGTCGCCCCTGTGTGCCATCGGTGACCGCTCACGGCGCGGCCAGCAGGGCTTGACCCACAGGCCTGACCATGAATACCGCTAAGGAGCACAACTGTGACTGTTCGGGTAGGCGTCAACGGATTCGGCCGGATCGGCCGCAACTTCTTCCGTGCCGTCGAAGCGCAAAAGGCTTTGGGCACCACTGACATCGAGATCGTCGCGGTCAACGACCTCACCGACAACGCGACTCTCGCGCACCTGCTGAAGTTCGACTCGATCCTCGGCCGTCTGCCCGACGAGGTCAGCCTCGAAGGCGACGACACCATCGTGGTGGGCGACAAGAAGATCAAGGCGCTCGAGGTCAAGGAAGGCCCCGCCTCGATCCCGTGGGGCGATCTGGGCGTCGACGTCGTCGTCGAGTCGACCGGCATCTTCACCGCACGCGCCAAGGCCCAGGGTCACCTGGACGCCGGCGCCAAGAAGGTCATCATCTCGGCCCCCGCGTCGGATGAGGACATCACCATCGTCATGGGCGTCAACGACGACAAGTACGACGGCAGCCAGAACATCATCTCGAACGCCTCGTGCACCACGAACTGCCTCGGCCCGCTGGCCAAGGTCCTCAACGACGAGTTCGGCATCGTCAAGGGCCTCATGACCACGATCCACGCCTACACCCAGGATCAGAACCTGCAGGACGGCCCGCACAAGGACCTGCGTCGCGCCCGCGCCGCCGCCCTGAACATCGTGCCGACCTCGACCGGTGCCGCCAAGGCCATCGGCCTGGTCCTCCCGGAGCTGAAGGGCAAGCTCGACGGCTACGCCCTGCGTGTGCCGATCCCCACCGGCTCGGTCACCGACCTCACCGCGCAGCTGGCCAAGCAGGCCACCGCCGAGGAGATCAACGCCGCGCTCAAGGCCGCTGCCGAGGGTCCGCTCAAGGGCATCCTGAAGTACTACGACGCCCCGATCGTCTCCTCCGACATCGTCACCGACCCGCACAGCTCGCTGTTCGACGCCGGCCTGACCAAGGTCATCGACGATCAGGCCAAGGTCGTGTCCTGGTACGACAACGAGTGGGGCTACTCGAACCGCCTCGTCGACCTCATCGGACTCGTCAGCAAGTCTCTCTAGTCCACTCGTCGTACAACGAAAGAGGAGTCAACGCCTCATGGGTGTTCCCACTCTGAAGAACCTTCTGGAAGAGGGTGTTTCGGGTCGCGGAGTGCTGGTCCGTTCGGATTTCAACGTCCCGCTCGACGGGTCGACGATCACCGATCCGGGTCGCATCCTCGCATCCCTGCCCACCCTCAACGCGCTCATCGACGCCGGTGCCAAGGTGATCATCACCGCGCACCTGGGTCGGCCGAAGGGCGAGCCGGATCCGAAGTTCTCGCTCGCGCCCGTCGCTGCGCGTCTCGGCGAGGAGCTCGGTCGCAACGTGCAGCTCGCCGGTGACGTCGTCGGCACCGACGCGCTCGCCCGCGCCGAGGGTCTCACCGACGGTGACGTCCTGCTCCTGGAGAACATCCGCTTCGACCCGCGGGAGACCTCCAAGGACGACGCCGAGCGCGAGAAGCTCGCCAAGGCCCTCGTCGAACTCGTCGGCGACGACGGCGCGTTCGTGTCGGACGGCTTCGGAGTGGTCCACCGCAAGCAGGCCTCGGTCTACGACGTCGCCAAGCTCCTCCCGCACTACGCGGGAGAGCTGGTGGCGGCCGAGGTCGACGTCCTGTCGAAGCTCACCGAAGACGTGACCCGCCCGTACGCGGTCGTCCTCGGTGGCTCGAAGGTCTCCGACAAGCTCGGGGTCATCGAGGCGTTGGCTCCCAAGGTCGACACGCTCGTCATCGGCGGCGGCATGGCCTTCACCTTCCTGGCCTCACAGGGCCATTCGGTGGGCACCTCGCTGCTGCAGGAAGACCAGATCGAGGTCTGCAAGAGCCTGCTCGAGCGCTTCGGCGACGTCATCCACCTGCCGATCGACGTCGTGGTGGCCGACAAGTTCGCCGCCGACGCTGAGGCGAAGACCGTCGCTGCCGACGCCATTCCGGACGGCTGGATGGGCCTCGACATCGGACCGGAGTCGGTGAAGCGATTCGCCGCGGTCCTCTCGGGCGCCAAGACGATTTTCTGGAACGGTCCGTCGGGCGTCTTCGAGTTCGAGAAGTTCTCGGCCGGCACGCGCGGTGTCGCCGAGGCCATCGCCGGGGCGACCGGCAACGGTGCGTTCACCGTGGTCGGTGGCGGCGACTCGGCCGCCGCAGTGCGGACCCTGGGTCTGCCCGACTCGGACTTCTCGCACATCTCCACCGGAGGTGGCGCGTCGCTGGAGTACCTCGAGGGCAAGGAACTCCCCGGACTGAAGGTGCTGGAGAGCTGAGCCATGGCAACTCGTAAACCGCTCATCGCGGGCAACTGGAAGATGAACCTGAACCACCTCGAGGCCATCGCGCTGGTTCAGAAGATCGCCTTCGCCCTGCCGGCGAAGTACTTCGACAAGGTCGACGTGACGGTCATCCCGCCGTTCACCGACATCCGCAGCGTGCAGACCGTCGTCGACGGCGACAAGCTCCTGCTCACCTACGGTGCGCAGGACCTGTCGCAGCACGACTCGGGCGCCTACACCGGCGAGATCAGCGGTGCCTTCCTCGCGAAGCTCGGCTGCACCTTCGTCGTCGTCGGGCACTCGGAGCGTCGCACCCTGCACGGCGAGACCGACGAGGTCGTGCTGGCCAAGACGAAGGCCGCGCTGCGGCACGAGCTCACCCCGATCGTCTGCATCGGCGAGGGGCTCGAGATCCGCGAGGCCGGCGAGCACGTCGCGTACAACGTCGCGCAGCTCAAGGGTTCGCTGGCGGGCCTCTCGGCCGACGAGATCGCCAAGACCGTCATCGCCTACGAGCCGGTCTGGGCCATCGGCACCGGTCGCGTGGCCAGTGCCGCCGACGCCCAGGAGGTCTGCAAGGCGATCCGCGAAACCCTCGCGGAGATCGCCGACGCGGAGACCGCGGCCTCGGTCCGCATCCTCTACGGCGGCTCGGTGAACGCCAAGAACGTCGGCGACATCGTCGGCCAGACCGACGTCGACGGAGCTCTCGTCGGGGGCGCGTCGCTGAAATCCGACGAGTTCGCGACGCTGTCGGCGATCGCCGCGGGTGGCCCCTTGCCCTGACGGGTCGCACCCACGCGTACACTGTGGCAGGTTGGTGTCGATTTGCGTCGGCACCACCTGCCACAGCTGTTTCTCCAGGTGTTTACGGAAGGGCGTTTCGACTCGTGACTGTGCAAGGTGCACTCGACATCGGATTGATCGTGACCAGCGTGCTGCTGATCGTGCTCGTCCTGCTGCACCGCGGCAAGGGTGGCGGTCTGTCGTCCCTGTTCGGCGGCGGTGTCCAGTCCAGCCTGTCGGGTTCGAGCGTCGTCGAACGCAACCTCGACCGGCTGACCATCTTCGTCGGCCTCATCTGGGTGATCTTCATCGTCGGCGTGGGCGTCGACATCAAACTTTCCTGAGCTGATTTCTGCTCTCGACCTCGGGCGACGCGTCTGACGCGTCGCCCGTCGCTTTCCCCGGGATGCCGGATACCCCTGATCTCGGGATACTTGAGGGTATGAGTGAAACCGCCCCCGCACAGGGAGCCCCGGCATCGCGTCCGTCCATCTCGATCGTCGACCACATCGTCGTCGACGACGAGGGCCGTGCACTCACCGAACCATTACGCGAGGACATCCGACTGCTCGGCGGCATCCTCGGCGAGGTCGTCGCCGAGCACTCCGGCACCGAGGTCTTCGATCTCGTCGAATCGGCTCGGGTGGCCGCATTCGGCGTGCGTCGCAACGAGATCGATCGCGGCGAACTCGCGGACATGTTCGTCGATCTCGACGTGGCCACCGCGGTGCCCGTCATCCGCGCCTTCAGCCATTTCGCGCTGCTGGCCAACCTGGCCGAGGACATCCACCGCGAACGTCGCCGTGCCATTCACGTGCGGGCCGGTGACCCGCCGCAGAAGTCCAGCCTGGCCGCGACCTACCGTCAGCTCGCCGACGCCGGACTCGCCGACGAGGAGGTCGGCAAGGCGCTCGCCGACGCCAACGTCGTGCCGGTCATCACCGCCCACCCGACCGAGACGCGGCGTCGCACGGTGTTCGAGGCGCAGAACCGCATCACCGAGCTGATGCGCTTCCGCGGCCGCACCGAACTGACCCCCGACGAGGACGCCGAGGTCACCGAGGCGATCCGCCGCCAGATCCTCACGCTGTGGCAGACCGCGCTCATCCGCCTCGAACGACTCACCATCCAGGACGAGATCCGTTCCGGTCTGCGCTATTACGATGCCTCGTTCTTCGACGTGGTGCCGGCGATCAACACCTCGGTGCGTGCCGCACTGCGGTCGGCGTACCCGGAGGCGGGTCTCGCCGACGAGCCGATGATCCGCATGGGGTCCTGGATCGGCGGCGACCGGGACGGCAACCCGTTCGTGACCGCCGAGGTCGTCACCCTGGCCACCACGCTGGCCGCCGCGACCGCGGTCGGGCACCATCTCGCCGAACTCGAGAACCTCGCGCAGGAACTGAGCATGTCGGCGCGACTGATCACCGGCACCGAGCCGCTGCTGGAACTCGCCGGTGCCGATGCCGACGACCCGGGCGTCGACGAACCATTCCGGCTCGCGTTGCGGCACATCCGATCCCGTCTCGCGGCGACGGCGCGGGGGATGTTCGACGACGACTTCCTCTCCTCGAGCGACCTCTTCCTCGTCGACGGCAAGCCACCCTACGACGACGCATCGGAACTGCTCGCCGACCTGGACGTCATCGACGCCGCGCTGCGGGTCAACAACGACGCCACCATCGCCGACGATCGCCTCCTGTCGCTTCGGGAGTCGGTGCGTACGTTCGGTTTCCATCTGTCCGGTCTCGACATGCGGCAGAACTCCGACATGCACGAGGAGGTCGTCGCCGAACTCCTGGCCTGGGCGGGGGTCCACGCCGACTACGCCTCGCTGGGGGAGGACGAGCGGGTCGAGATCCTGTCCGCCGAGCTACAGCGGCGCCGGCCCCTCACCAGTCCCGACGCGGAACTCAGCGAGCTGGCGACCAAGGAACTCGGGATCGTGCGTGCGGCGGCGAAGGCGGTCGCGACGTTCGGTCCGGAAGCGGTGCCCAACTACATCATCAGCATGTGCACCTCGGTGAGTGACATGCTCGAGGCCTTGATCCTGCTGAAGGAGGCCGGTCTCTACGACCCCGGTGCCGCGGGGGAGAACACGCCGCGCTCCACTGTCCGGGTCGTGCCGCTGTTCGAGACGATCGAGGACCTGCAGCAGGGCGCCACCACGTTGCTCGCCGTGCTCGACGTGCCGTTCTACCGGGCGCTCGTGGAGTCCCAGAACGGCATGCAGGAGATCATGCTCGGCTACTCCGACTCCAACAAGGACGGCGGCTACATGGCCGCCAACTGGGCGCTGTACCGCGCCGAGCTCGACCTCGTCGAGGCGGCGTCGAAGTCGGGAATCCGGTTGCGGCTCTTCCACGGTCGCGGTGGCACCGTCGGCCGCGGCGGCGGGCCCAGCTACGACGCGATCCTCGCGCAGCCGCCGGGCGCG
This sequence comes from Gordonia sp. C13, assembly GCF_023218005.1. Lineage (NCBI taxonomy): Bacteria > Bacillati > Actinomycetota > Actinomycetes > Mycobacteriales > Gordoniaceae > Gordonia > Gordonia sp. C13. The sequence goes on along the minus strand of NZ_JALPSY010000001.1, from coordinate 133,911 downwards.
GTGCGGGGATCGCTGCGCATCACCGAACAGGGCGAGATCATCGCCGCCAAGTACGCCGAACCGGTGACTGCACGCCGCAACCTGGAGACGCTGCTGGCCGCGACCATCGAGTCGTCGCTGCTCGACGTCGAGGGTCTCGGCGACGAATCGGAGTCGGCCTACGAGATCATGGACGACATCGCCGCCAAGGCGCGCGCGGCGTACAGCCGCCTCGTGCACGAGACACCGGGATTCGTCGAGTACTTCACCACGTCGACGCCGCTGTCGGAGATCGGCGCCCTCAACATCGGCAGCCGCCCGGCGTCGCGCAAGCAGACCGAGAAGATCTCGGATCTCCGCGCGATCCCATGGGTGCTGTCGTGGACACAGTCACGAGTGATGCTCCCGGGCTGGTATGGCACCGGGTCCGCATTCGAGGAATGGGTCGGCGACGATCCCACCCGTCTCGAGGCTTTGCAGCGCTACTACGAGAAGTGGCCGTTCTTCCGCACAGTCATGTCGAACATGGCGCAGGTGCTGGCGAAGTCCGACATGGGTCTCGCCGAACGCTACGCACAGCTGGTTCCCGACGAGGAACTACGCGACAAGGTGTTCGGCATGATCGTCGACGAACACGAGCGCACGATCGCCATGTGCGCGAAGATCACCGGCACCGACGACCTGCTGCACGACAACGCGGCCCTGAAACGCTCTGTCTACAACCGCTTCCCGTACCTCGAGCCGCTCAACCTGCTGCAGGTGGAACTGCTGCGCCGATTCCGTGCGGGGGAGGACACCCCGTTGGTGCGGCGCGGTATCCAGCTCACCATGAACGGCCTGGCGACGGCACTGCGCAACTCGGGCTAGACCGCGCAGTGCTGGTGCGCGGCGTTGCCCTCGACGCCCGGTGAGATGTGGTCGTGCAGGCGGATCGAGTGATCGTAGAACTCGTCCTCCATCGGCAGATACGAGATCGGTTCTTCCTCCGCGACGTGGTCGAGGCGATCGATCAGCGACCGCTCCACCGAACCGACCGTTTGCTGGTCGACGTCGTCGGCCTCGGTGATGAGGTGCGGTCGGAGCGGCTGCATGCCGGTGTACCAGAGGGTTCCATGCAGGGTCGGCCACAGCACGTCGTCGATGTGGCCGCTTATCCCGCGGGGCCCGAGGCTCGCGTGCCGGTCCCCGGCGGTCACGACGACGAGCGCCCGCTTCCCGATGAGTCCGCCGCGACCGTACTTGAGGAACCGTCCGGTCTCGGGGTCGGGGACGTCGTAGGCGAACCCGCTCTCAAAGACCCGGTCGAACCAGCCCTTGAGGATGGCAGGCACGCCGTACCACCACAGAGGGAACTGCAGGATCACCAGATCGGCATCGGCGAGTTTCCGTTGCTCGGCGCGGACATCGGCCGATCCGTCGTCGGTGACGAGGAGCGGATCCCATCTCATCCGGTAGAGGTCGGATTCGACGACGCGCCAACCTTTTTCGCGTAACGCCGCGATACCGACATTCCGCAGATGGCTACTCAGGGAGGACTGATCGGGGTGGGCGAGCACCCACAGTGCATTGCCGCGCATGTGGCGTGCAACACGATGCCTCCCCGAATGATTCCTCAGCCGTAGTGGCAGACGTAGCTGACGGCGTCGGTGACCTCGATGTCGAACGAGGAATCGCCGGGTACCGAGAACGAGTCGCCCGCGCCGTAAGTGGTCCAGTGCTCGCTGCCGGCGAGCCGCACCCGGCAGGCACCGCTGTGCAGTTCCATGATCTCGGGTGCGCCGGTACCGAAATTCAGCGTCGCGGGCAGGATCACGCCGGCCGACTTGCGGGTGCCGTCAGCGAGATGGAACGTGTGGCTCACGCACTTGCCGTCGAAGTAGACGTTGGCGGCCGGGTCGAGGGTCACGTTCGCGTAGGTCGAGGTCTCGGTCACGAGCACTGAGCCTAGCGAGCCGGCCACCGGATGATCGCGGGAGGTCCGTGGTCAGGAGCGGCAGGCCGGGTCGTAGAACCTCGGTCCGCGAGGCGTCCCGATCGATGGCGACCTCAGTTCACACGTGCGATGACATCGAGTCCGACGCCGTCGGCCGCCGCGAGGTGAACTCGGTGCCGGGCACTTCCGTCTCGCATATCCACCGGTCCGTGCGGTGAGTCCCAGCCCCATGACTCGAGTACCCGTCGAGCGTCATCGACACTCGGCATGCCGTCGCGGGCCATCCCGGCGAGCACTTTCAGCCCAGAATAGGTGGTTTCGGCCATCGTCCCCGGCGGTGGTGCTGCGCCGACTCCGATGGGACCGGTCCCATGGATAAGGTCGAAAGCGCGTGTGAATCCGGTGGTGAAATCCGTTGCCGACGCCGAGCCCAGGCCGGCGAACCATCCCGCGGAGATGTACAGATCGCCGGTGGCCTCGGCGCCACTGGCGAGGACCACGGTTTCGTCGGTGAACGGACTGAATCGGGCGACGGAGACGTCAAGCTGATGCCGCGCGAACGCGCGGTTGAAGCGGACGGCGTCGGACCCGACGAGGAGCGAGAGAACGCCGTCCGGTTCGGCTCGGGCCACGGCAGTACACGTCGCATCCCACTGTGAGTCGTCCTCGGTACCGAGCGGCAGATAGCATTCGGCAACAACGCCGACATCGCTGCCCTCCAACCCTTTCCGTGTAGCTACCGCCGTGCCTCGGGGCCAGATGTAGTCGTTGCCGACGATGTACCAGCGCTTCAGAGCGCGCTCTCGCCGAAACCACTGCAAGGAGGCGAGGATCTGGTCGATCGGGACCTCACCGCTGCACACCACGCCATCACTGTTCTCGCCGCCCTCGTATGCGGCGGCGTACACGTAGGGAATCGAGCCACGCACCACACGGGCGATGGCCTGTCGGGTGTTCGACAGGTGCCATCCGGATATCGCGTCGATGGCGCCGTCGTGCAGGAGCAACCCCACGTCGCGTGCAACCTGTGCCGGCGGTCGTCCAGCGTCGAGATGAACGAATTCGACTGCCCGTCCGCCGATTCCGCCCGTCGCCTCGATCTCGGTTGCCGCCAGTTCGGCGGCGGCCAGACATTGCGGCCCGAAGATCCCGGCCGGCCCTGTTCGAGGGAGGACGAGTGCAACTCGGCAAGAAGTATCGGTTCGAGTTCGTCGGTCACCGGCCCCGCGAACAAGTGGCGATGAGTTGGTATGTTGCAGGTTGTGCACGCCGTCGGAGTCGAGCGCGGGCGACAACGCGAAAGGGGACCAATCATGACCGAAGTCCTCGCCGCCCTTTCTCTCTTGCGTCAGGCTGCGTTCGTTTCCGCCCGTCTCGACGCATCGCTTCGCGAACACGGACTGACGGCCGACCGGTGGCGAGCCCTGGCCGCCGTCGAGGCCAACCCCGGGTCGTCGATGGCCGACCTCATCGATGCCCTGGTGATCCCGCCGACCTCGGCGACTCGTGCGATCGATTCCCTGGTCGAAAGCGGAGCCGTGTACCGGAGCCCGGCGCCCGATGACCGTCGTCGGGTGACGCTTCAGATCTCTGCTCAAGGTGCCCTGCTCCTACGGGAGGTCGAACCGATCATCTCCCTGGTGTACGAGGAGTCGGCTGTGTCGTCGGTTCGCGGGTCGCAAGGATGAAACCCGCTCGTTTGTCACTCTGACACCGCTCGACCCTGCACGAGGTTTCTGCTGTGTAACGCCTTTCGTGAATGGTACGAGGTCTGTTGCACCGGCGTTAACAGTTCCGGAATCGCAACATCCACCGCCGTTCTGGCATTGACACCCTAGCGGCGCTGAGTAGTGTCCTCATTACTCCCAAATGGGAGTAATGAGGCCGATGGAGGGTTCAGTGACCGTTTACGACTACCGGTGCCCCGCCCACGGTGACTTCGAACAGCGGTTTCCGATGGGGGAGGCTCCGGCTGCGGCGCGCTGTGGCACCTGCGGCGGGAAGGCGTCCCGCGTCTACGGGCCGACGGCGGTGTTGTCACACGATCCATTGGCAACGAAATTGCTTGCCCTGCAGCAGTCTTCCGCGGAGAGTCCGTCCGTTGTCACCCGGTCGCGTACCGCGGCAGGTCGCCGCGCGCCCACGCAGGATCCGCGCTGGCGGCAGCTGCCACGGCCCTGACAGGTCGATTCTCGACTACCCAACTCTCCTAGGAGGAATCCATATGCCTGACGTCATCTTTCCCGTCGATCATGCCAAACCTTTTCGCGCACAGGAGCTCGTCGGCCACAACCGGTGGCACCCCGAGATCCCACCAGTGGCGACCGTTCGATCGGGACAGTCCTTCCGGGTCGAGTCCAAGGAGTGGTTCGACGGTACGATTCTCAACTCCGATGACGCAGATGACATCCGTGACTGTGACCTGTCGATGGTGCATCAGCTGTCCGGGCCCTTCGGAGTGGAAGGCGCCGAGGCGGGCGATCTGCTGATGGTCGACATCCTCGACGTGGGCCCGGTGCCGCAGCAGCAGGGCCCGGTCGCCGGACAGGGATGGGGGTACACCGGCATCTTCGCTCGCGAGAACGGCGGTGGATTTCTCACCGACTTCTTCCCCCAGGCCTACAAGGCGGTCTGGGACTTCGCCGGACAGCAGGCGACGAGCCGCCATATCCCGGGCGTCGAGTTCACCGGGCTGATCCATCCGGGACTCATGGGCACCGCACCGAGCAAGAGCCTGCTGGCGACCTGGAACTCGCGCGAGCAGGCGCTGATCGACACCGACCCCGATTGCGTACCACCGCTCGCCCTGCCGCCGCTACCGCACAATGCGGTGCTCGGTGGTGTCGACCCCGCCGACCACGAGCGGATCGCAGGCGAGGCCGCCCGCACCGCGCCGCCTCGCGAGAACGGCGGAAATCAGGACATCAAAAATCTGTCGAAGGGCAGTCGGATCTTCTACCCGGTCTTCGTCGACGGCGCGAATCTCTCGCTCGGCGACCTCCACTTCTCGCAGGGCGACGGGGAGATCACCTTCTGTGGGGCGATCGAGATGGGCGGCTATATCGATCTCCGGGTCGAGGTGATCAAGGGGGGAATGGAGACCTACGGGGTCACCACGAACCCGGTCTTCATCCCGGGGATCGTCGAGCCGCGTTACTCAGAGTTCCTCACCTTTGTCGGATTCTCTGTGGACAAGCAGGGAAATCAGCACTATCTCGACTCGACGCTGGCGTACCAGAACGCCTGCCTCAATGCGATCGAGTATCTGTCCAAGTTCGGCTGGACGAAGGAGCAGGTGTATCTCCTGCTCGGTGCCGCACCGGTGGAGGCCAGATTCTCCGGCGTCGTCGACGTGCCGAACTCCTGTGCCACCCTCTACGTCCCGACGGCGATTTTCGACATCGACGTCCGTCCTTCGGCTCAGGGGCCGGTACAGGTCGATCGCGGCCAATGTGCAGTCAGCAGTTGATCCCGTCATCACCCGATTCGTTTCACGCCCAACCACGAGGAGACCGACCATGCCGGCACCAACGGACGCCGAGTATTTCGAACTGGGAGACTTCACCCTGCAATCCGGCTCCACCCTTCGCGGAGCCCGCCTCGCTTACAAGACCTATGGTGCGCTCAACGACGACAAGTCAAACGTCATCGTCTACCCGACGTGGTACTCGGGGTGGCACACCGACAACGAGTGGCTGATCGGAGACGACAAGGCCCTCAATCCCAACGACTGGTTCATCATCGTGCCGAACATGCTCGGCAACGGCCTGTCCTCGTCGCCGTCGAACACCCCGCCGCCGTATGACCGTGCCCGATTCCCAGCTGTGACGTTCTATGACCAGGTCGAGGCCCAATACAGGCTGGTCACCGAGAAGTTCGGAGTCTCACGGATCGCGTTGGTCACCGGCTGGTCGATGGGTGCCGGGCAGACCTATCAGTGGGCGGTCAGCCATCCTGAGATGGTGGAACGTGCGGCTCCGTTCTGCGGTTCGAGCATCACCTCTCCGCACAACAAGGTGTTCTTGGAGTCGCTCGAGTTCGCCCTCAAGGCCGACGCGGCCTACGCCGATGGTGATTACACGCCAGAAGCATTGCCGATCAAAGGACTCCGCGCCTTCGCGCGCGTGTACTCGGGCTGGGGTTACTCGCAGGCCTTCTACTGGGAGGAGGAGTGGCGTGCCTTGGGATTCACTTCGTTCGACGATTTTCTCTACGGGTTCTGGGAGAACTTCTTTCGTGACGGCCGTGACCCGAACAACCTGCTCGCGATGCTGAGGACCTGGCATGCGGGCGACGTCGGCAACACCCCGGGATTCGACGGGGACACCGAAAAGGCGTTGCGCTCCATCGTATGTCCGATGCTCGCGATGCCTGCGGAGAAGGATCTCTATTTCCCGCCGGAGGACGAGCAGTGGGCGACGCAGTTCATCGCCAACGGCGAGGTGCGGGTCATCCCGGGAATCTGGGGGCACTTCGCGGGAGGTGGTGCCAACGACGTCGACACCGCGTTCATCGACGCCGGGATCCGGGACCTGCTGTCCAAGCCCGGCGCCGTCGCGAGCGATTGAGAATCGGCCGGGGGGCGGCACGCCTGCAGGCTTTCTCGGCTTCGCCTCGACCGCAGGCACGGTAGCGGCCACCGGGTCAGCGGTGAACGATCCGGTCAGCTGGCAGCACCCGAGTGTGCTCGTTGCGGGTGCGTTCGTGGTCGGCGTCGCATTCGGGATGGCGTCGGAGTACCTTCTGACTCTGCTCACCGGCTCCGCCGGCGCACCGGCGACGGCCTGAGGGCCGCATCGGTCAGAGGTTCTTGGCGGCGTCCTCGTCGAGGAACCAGATGGTTTCGTCGGTGCCATGGGCGCCCGCGCAGGGCCAGTCCGCCGGATCGGCCCCGTTGTGGGCGGCGGCCACGGCCTCGGCCTTGTCGGCGCCCGCGACGAGGAACCACACGTTGCGCGATCGGTTGACCACGGGCAGCGTCAGAGTGATCCGACGCGGCGGCGGCTTGGGCGAGTCCTCCACGGCGACAACGGATTTCTCGGTCTCCGCGGTGGCGGCGGTGTGCGGGAAGAGGGAGTTGATGTGGCCTTCGCCGCCCATGCCCAACAAATGCAGGTCGAACTCGGGGGCGATGCCGTCGACCGAGCGGCCGGCCAGGATCGCCGCGTAGTCGGCTGCGGCGGCGGAGATGTCGTCGCCGAACGGACCGTCGGACGGGGCCATCGGGAACACCCGCGACGGGTCAACCGGCACCTTGTCGAGCAGGGCCTCGCGGGCCTGGCCGGAGTTGCGTTCCGGGTCGTCGGCCGGCACGAAACGGTCGTCGCCCCAGTAGAGATCGACCCGCGACCAGTCGATCGTGCCGCTGTCGGCGGCCAGCGCCGACAGGATGCCGATCCCGTTGCTGCCGCCGGTCAGGACGATGCTCGCGACGCCGCGTTCGGACTGTGCGCGGGTCACCAGGTCGACGAAACGGGCGGCCGCGGTGTGGACCAGTTCCTGCTTGGAATCGAAGACCAGCGTCTCGATGGCCACGTCGTTCACTCCTCTTCGTCGGATGCTGCTGAATCACTCTGCTGCGCAGCGTGGTTCACCGCGGCTCGCATATCGGCGCGGAGGAGCGCCTCCTGCTCCGGCGAGATCCGCTCCACGTCGGCGACACCCGCCAGCGCTGAGGCGTACACCTCGTCGATGTCGAGACGTCGCAATTCCTCGGCGATGCACACAGGCAGCGATCGCGGCGTCATCGCGATCTTCCCGTCCGGCTTACCCGGAGCGGTCAGCACCGCGTTGTTTGCCTCGTCGACGGCCAGCACGGTGTCGCCGTCGGTCCGGACCAGTCGGACCTCGAAGCTGCCGGTGAACCTGCGCGTCGGCACACCCAGCGCCGACCGCAGCCAACCGGCGAGCAGATCGATGGCCGGGCTGCGATCGGGTCCGGTCACGTCGACCTCGAGGACCCGGGTGAACGGAGGGCGATCGAGTGCCGATGCCAGGATCGCCCGCCACGGGGTGAGCTGCGTCCAGGCGATGTCGGTGTCACCGGGGGAGTACCCGGCCAGACGCCGTTTGAGGACGGTGTTCAGACCGGGGTCACGGTTGGCGTCCATGATCCGGCGGCGGCCCAGCGTCCCGAGCGGATCGGAGGCCGGCTTCGAGGGACCGATACTCGGCCACCAGGTGACCACCGGGGTGTCCGGCAGCAAGAAGGGGATCACCACCGCATGCGCGTGGTCGGCCATGTCGCCCGCCAGCGACAGCACGATGACCTCCGACGCGCCGGCGTCGCCGCCGACGCGGATCTCGGCATCCATCCGCGAACGGGCATGGCGCACACCGCGGGAGACGACAATGACGCGGCTGGGATGCTCGCGACTCGCGGCGATCGCGGCCTCGATGGCGCCTTCGGTCGGTTCGTCGTGTTCGGCGCAGACGACCAGCGTCAGCACACGGCCGTTGTTGACCGAACCCTCGGTCTCGTGCAGGTTGACCAGTCGCTTGGCGACTTCCCGGCTCGTCGTGTCCGGCAGGTTGACGATCATGGACGCCTCCACTGTCGGCCATGGCGCGCGAGCATCTCATCGGCGGACGCCGGCCCCCACGTTCCCGCCTCATATGCGTCTGGCCGACCGTTCTGGGCCCAGTAATCGAGCACCGGATCGAGGATCTTCCAGGACAATTCGACTTCCTCGTTGACGGGGAAGAGGGACGGTTCGCCGAGCAGCACGTCGAGGATCAGCCGCTCGTAGGCCTCCGGAGACGCCTCGGTGAACGCGGTGCCGTAGCTGAAGTCCATGTTCACATCGCGGACCTCCATACTCGTCGCGGGGACCTTGGAGCCGAACCGGAGCGTCATGCCCTCATCGGGCTGGACTCGGATCACCAGCACGTTCTGGCTGAGTTCCTCGGTCATCGTCTGGTCGAAGGGCAGATGCGGTGCCCGTTTGAAGACCAGCGCGATCTCGGTGACGCGCCGACCGAGGCGCTTGCCGGTGCGCAGGTAGAAGGGCACCCCCGCCCAGCGTCGGGAATCGACCTCGAGAGCGATCGCGGCGAAGGTCTCGGTGGTGGAGTCCTTCGCGAAACCCGATTCCTCTTTGAGGCCGCGGACCTTCTCGCTGCCCTGCCAGCCCGCGGTGTACTGGCCTCGGGCCGTGTTCTCCGACAGCGGCTCGATGTTGCGGGTGGCGGCGAGGACCTTGGCCTTCTCCGCCTGTAATTGTTTGGGCTCGAAGGAGATCGGCTCCTCCATCGCCACCAGCGCCATCAGCTGCAACAGGTGGTTCTGGATGACGTCGCGCGCCGCGCCGATGCCGTCGTAGTATCCGGCCCGGCCGCCGAGACCGATGTCCTCGGCCATGGTGATCTGGACATGGTCGACGTAGTGCGCACTCCACAGCGGATCGAACAGCTGGTTGGCGAAACGCAGCGCCAGGATGTTCTGCACCGTCTCCTTGCCCAGGTAGTGATCGATGCGGAACACCGACGACTCCGGGAAGACGTTGTTGACGATGGCGTTGAGCTCACGGGCCGACTCGAGGTCGTGACCGAAGGGCTTCTCGATGACAACCCGGCGCCAGCTGTCGCCGGTCGGTGCCGCCAACCCGCTTCGCTCGAGCTGTTCACACACTGTCGGGAAGGCACCGGGCGGGATCGACAGGTAGAAGGCGTGATTGCCGTCCGTACCGCGTTCGTTGTCGAGCGACTTGAGGGTGTCGCGCAACTTGTCGAAGGCGGCGTCGTCGTCGAAGTTGCCCTGCACGAAGCGGAAGCCCTCGGCGAGGCGCTCCCACACCTCCTCGCGGAAGCCCGTGCGGGCGTGTTCCCGCACGGCGTCGTGCACGACCGCCCCGAAGTCCTCGTCGCTCCAGTCGCGCCGGGCGAACCCGACGAGCGCGAACGACGGGGGGAGCAGCCCGCGGTTGGCGAGGTCGTATACCGCAGGCATCAACTTCTTGCGTGCCAGGTCTCCGGTGACGCCGAAGATGACCAGACTGCACGGGCCCGCGATGCGGGGGAGCCGCTTGTCCTGTGGGTCACGGAGCGGATTGATCCAGGAATCGGGTCCTACTGCGTCCTCGCCGTCGGCCACGTGGGTTCAGCCCTTGTTCGCCGCGGACAACTGCTCGGCGGTCGCGTCGAGCAGATCGTTCCACGCGTCCTCGAACTTGCTGACGCCCTCCTCCTCGAGGACCTTGAAGACGTCGACCGTGTCCACGCCGAGTGCCGCGATCTTGTCGAAGATCTCCTGCGACTCCTGTGCGAGGCCGATGATCGAGCCGGTGTTGACCCATCCGTGGTCGGCGAAGGCGTCCATCGTCTTGCCCGGCATGGTGTTGACCGTGTTGGGCGCGACGAGCTCGCTGACGTACAGGGTGTCGGGGTAGTCCGGGTTCTTCACACCGGTCGACGCCCAGAGCGCGCGCTGCGGGCGGGCCCCATGGGCGAGCAGGTCGGGGAAGCGCGACTCGACCTCGAAGACCTGCTGGTAGGCCGAGTAGGCCAGGCGGGCGTTGGCCAGTGCGGCCTTGCCCTTGAGCTCCACCGCCTCCGGGGTGCCGATGGCGTCGAGGCGCTTGTCGATCTCGGTGTCGACGCGCGACACGAAGAACGACGCCACCGAGTGGATGTTCGACAGGTCGTGACCGGCTTCCGCGGCGGCGTCGAGGCCTTCGAGGTAGGCGTCCATGACCTCCTTGTAGCGCTCCACCGAGAAGATCAGCGTCACGTTCACGCTGATGCCCTCGGCGATGACCTTGGTGATCGCGGGGAGCCCGGCCTTGGTGGCGGGGATCTTGATCAGCAGGTTCGGCCGGTCGACGATCTTCCACAGCTCGATCGCCTGGGCGACCGTGCCGTCGGTGTCGTGGGCCAGGCGCGGATCGACCTCGATCGACACCCGGCCGTCGACGCCGTCGGACTCCTCGTACACCGGTGCGAGGACGTCGCAGGCGTTGCGGACGTCGTCGGTGGTCACCGTGCGAATGGTGCCGTCGACGTCGGCGCCACGAGCGGCGAGTTCGTTGACCTGGGCGTTGTAGGCGGTGCCCTTCGACAGTGCAGCCTGGAAGATCGACGGGTTGGTGGTCACGCCGACCACCGACTTGGTCGCGATCAGTTCGGCCAGGTCGCCGGAGCTGATCAGGTCACGGGACAAATCGTCCAGCCACACCGAGACACCGGCGGCGGACAGTTCGGCGAGCTTCTCGTTCTGGGTCACGATCTCTCTCCTTGGGTTGGTCAGCCGGCGACGACGCGTTCGGCGGCCGAGGTGACGGCCTCTGCGGTGATCCCGAACTTGGTGAAGAGCACCTTGTAGTCGGCCGATGCACCGAAGTGCTCGATGCTGACGATCTCGCCACCGGCGCCGACGATGCGATACCACGGCATCGCGATGCCGGCCTCGACGGCGACACGCGGAACCGACGGCGGGAGGACGTGGTCCTGGTACCCCTTGGGCTGCTCGTCGAACCACTCGACACACGGCATCGACACGACGCGGGCCTTGATTCCCTTGTCGGCCAACGCCTTCTGCGCCTCGACGGCCAGGTATACCTCGGAACCGGTACCGATGAGCACGACCTGCGGGTCGCCCTCGGAATCGCTGAGGATGTAGCCGCCGTTGGCGACGCCCTGCGCCGAGGTTCCCTCGAGGATCGGGAGGTTCTGGCGGGTGAGTGCCAGGCCGACCGGGTGGTTGCGCCGGGTCAGCAGGTGCGCCCAGGCGTAGGCGGTCTCGTTCGCATCGGCAGGACGCACGACGTCGAGGTTCGGGATGGCCCGCAGTGCGGCCAGGTGCTCGATCGGCTGATGGGTCGGGCCGTCCTCGCCGAGACCGATCGAGTCATGGGTCCAGACGTAGATCGGGTCGATCTCCATCAGCGCGGCCAGGCGGACGGCCGGACGCATGTAGTCGGCGAACTGCAGGAAGGTGCCGCCGTAGGCGCGGGTCGGTCCGTGCAGGGCGATGCCCGACAGGATCGAACCCATCGCGTGCTCTCGGACACCGAAGTGCAGGGTGCGGCCGTAAGGGTTGGCCGACCACTTCTTGGTGCTGATCGACGTCGGGCCGAACGAGGGCTCGCCGTCCATCGTGGTGTTGTTCGAGCCGGCGAGGTCGGCGGAACCGCCCCACAGCTCGGGCAGCACCGGCGCGAGGGCGCCGAGCACCTTGCCCGAGGCGCTGCGCGTGGCCACGTCCTTGTCGCCGACGTTCCAGCTCGGCAGGCTGTCGGTCCAGCCCTCGGGGAGCTCATGGGCGGTCAGGCGGTCGAACAGCGCCTTCTGCTCGGGGTTCTTCTCGGCCCACGCATCGAAGGAGGCGGTCCACGCCTTGCGCTGCTCGGCACCGCGCTCGACGAGCTTGCGGGTGTGCGCGATGACCTCGTCGGTGACCTCGAAGTTCTTCTCGGGGTCGAAGCCGAGGACCTTCTTGGTGGCCGCGACCTCGTCCTCGCCGAGAGCGGCGCCGTGGGCCATGCCGGTGTTCATCATGTTCGGTGCCGGGTAGCCGATGATGGTGCGCAGGCAGATGATCGACGGACGGTCGACGACCTCCTGGGCGGCCTTGATCGCGGCCTCGATGGCCACGACGTCCTCGCCGCCCTCGACGGTCTGCACGTGCCAGCCATAGGCCTCGTAGCGCTTGGCGACGTCCTCGGACAAGGCGATGTCGGTGTCGTCCTCGATCGAGATCTGGTTCTGGTCGTAGAACACGATCAGGTTGCCGAGCTGCTGGGTGCCGGCGAGCGAGCTGGCCTCGGAGGTCACGCCCTCCTCGATGTCACCGTCGGAGGCGACCACGTAGATGTAGTGGTCGAACGGGCTCTCACCGACGCCCGCGTCCGGGTCGAACAGGCCGCGCTCGCGGCGGGCGGCCATCGCCATGCCGACCGACGAGGCGAGACCCTGCCCCAGCGGGCCGGTGGTGATCTCCACACCGCGGGTGTGGCGGAACTCCGGATGGCCCGGGGTCAGCGAATCCCAGGTGCGCAGCGCCTCGATGTCGGACAGCTCGAGGCCGAAGCCGCCCAGGTAGAGCTGGATGTAGAGGGTCAGGCTCGAATGTCCGCAGGACAGCACGAAGCGGTCGCGGCCGGCCCAGTCGGTGTCGGTGGGGTCGTGCCGCATCACACGCTGGAACAGCGTGTAGGCCAGCGGCGCGAGGCTCATCGCGGTACCGGGATGGCCGCTCCCGCACTTCTGCACCGCGTCGGCGGCCAGCAGGCGGGCCGTGTCGACTGCCCGGGTGTCGAGGTCGGTCCAGTCGTCCGGATGGCGGGGGGTGGTCAGTGCGCGGATCTCATCTGTGTCGGCCACGATGGTGATTGTCTCCTGTGCCTGCTCGGTTTTCGGCGCGTTCGAGTCCAGAGTAATCGGCTGCGACGGCGACCTGCGCGCCGACCGAAAGTTACCCGCCGGTTCGCCGATCGTCGCCGGTCACGGCCTCCGCCACGACGCGATTCACGGTTCGCAAAGGCAAACGTCTACCATGCTCTGTAGTAGCCCGCGGCGATCTGTGCGGGCGGACGAGGAGTGTTCGTGAGGATAGGGGAGCGTGTGAGCGGAGACCATCCCGCCGCATCCCACTCGACCGACACCGCATCACAGCAGGTTTCGACCGAGCCGGTCATGCCGGCGGATCTGACGTGGGCCGGACGTGTGCGCGCGACGGTGCTTGCGTATGTCGCGCTGACGAAGCCGCGGGTCATCGAGCTGCTGCTGGTTGCGACCATCCCGGTGATGCTGCAGGCCGATCGCGGTCAGGTCGACATCGCCGTCATCGCCTTCACCCTGATCGGTGGATGGCTCGGTGCCGGCAGCGCCAACACCCTCAACATGGTGGTCGACGCCGACATCGACAAGAAGATGAAGCGCACCGAACGGCGCCCACTGGCACGTCGGGCGGTCGCCACGCGCAGTGCGCTGATCTTCGGCCTGGTGCTCTGGGCCGCGTCGTTCGCGGTTCTGTACTTCGCCGCGAACCTGCTGTCGTCCCTGCTCGTCTCGGCGACGATCATCTTCTACGTCGGCGTCTACACGATGATCCTCAAGCGCCGCACCTGGCAGAACGTGGTGTGGGGCGGTGCCGCCGGTTGCATGCCGACGCTCGTCGGCTGGGCCGCCGTCACCGGCTCCATCAGCTGGCAGCCGATCGTGCTGTTCCTGGTCATCTTCTTCTGGACTCCGCCGCACACCTGGGCGCTCGCGATGCGCTACAAGGAGGACTACAAGGCAGCGGGCGTGCCGATGCTCCCGGTCATCGCGACCGAGGAACGCGTCACGCGTCAGATGCTGGTCTACACCTGGCTGACCGTCATCAGCTCGCTCGCCCTCATCCCGGCCACGAGCTGGATCTACACCGTGATCGCCCTTCTCGCGGGCGCCTGGTTCCTCGAGCGGGTCACCAAGCTCTACCGCGACACCAAGCGCGGTGCCGAGGTGAAGCCCCTCAAGGTGTTCCTGCAGTCCAACGAGTACCTGGCGATCGTCTTCTGTGGCCTCGCGATCGACGCGGTCGTCGGCATGCAGACGATCTCCTCGTACTTCTGATCCCGTCCGAGGCGACCCGTCAGGAATCGGCCGGCAGCAGTACGGTCGCACCCGTGGTCCTGCGGGCCTCGAGGTCCGCGTGGGCCTGTGCGGCGTCGGCCAACCGGTATCGCTGACCCACCCGCACGTCCACGTCGCCGTCTTCGATCGCCTCGAAATACTCGCTCGCGCGCCAGTTGAGTTCCTCCGGCGTCGCGGTGAAATGCGCCAGCGTGGGCCGGGTCACCGACAACGAACCGGCCGGGTTGAGGCGTTGGAGATCGAACGGCGGCACCGGTCCGCTGGAGGCGCCGAACAGGACGATGATGCCGCGGACGGCCGTGGCGGCCAGCGACTGCTCGAAGGTGTCCGCGCCGACTCCGTCGTAGACCACCGGGACACCGCGGCCGTCGGTCAGTTCCCGGACCCGCGCGGCGAGGTCGTCGGTGTACCGCAGCACGTGGTCGGCTCCGGCCTCCCGGGACAGCTCCTCTTTCTCGTCGGACGACACCGTCGTGATGACCCGCAACCCGTGGCGCTTGGCCATCTGGGTGAGGATCAGCCCGACCCCGCCCGCCCCGGCGTGGATCAGCACCGTGTCCTCCGGATGCGGATGTGCGCTCCCGTCCAGGAGGTAGTGGGCGGTGAGCCCGCGGAGCAGCGACGATCCTGCGACGGCGTCGTCGATCCCGTCGGAGACGACGACCGCCTGCGCTGCGGGCACCGCCACGAGTTCGGCGTACGACGCGGGTGCGGCGCACCACGCGACCCGTTGGCCGACTTCGAGGCCGGATACTCCGGAGCCCAGGGAGACGATCTCACCCGCGCCCTCGGTGCCCGGGATGTACGGCGGGGTCGACGGGTAGAGCCCGCGCCGGAGATAGGTGTCGATGTAGTTGACGCCGACTGCCGAGGTCCGGACGATCACCTCGTCGGCGGCCGGGATCGGGTCGTCGACGGTTCCGAAGGCCAGTACGTCCGGGCCGCCGTGGCGGGTCACCTGTATCGCGCGCACGACACCCGTTGTACACGGGGAACACGCCGGATGTGATGCCGATCCCGCTATCGGGACCGGCCCGGGCCCACCGGTATGCTGAGCGTCATGACTGACAGTGCCGCCACCGACACCACAGCCACGCCGACCGTCCAGGCCCCGGGCGATGTCGTCGCCTCGGTGAAGAAGTTCGTCGCCCGCGAGGGCGGCAGCGCGAAGGTCGTTCTCCAGGGCATCGGTGCGGCCGGCGTTCGGATCACGCTCGTCGGTGATGCCGGGGGCGTGCTCGGTGACCGCGTCGTCGCCGACCTCGCGACCGCGCAGGCCGTCGTCGATGCCGTCGACGGTCTCGAGATCGCCGAGTGGGACCGCGATCTCACCTCGGAGACCACCGTCAAGCCGTCGCACTACCGCAAGATGGCCGGCTGGGTGGCCCGACAGAAGCGCTTCCCGAAGGCGCGCAACCGCGCGATCCTCTGACCCGACGGTCCGACCTGCAGAACAGAGAACGACCCCCGGCGTGATCGCCGGGGGTCGTTCTCGTTCGTGGCTCGTGGTCAGGCCGCGTCGACGCGCGGCTGATCGGTCACCCGGGCGACCAGCACCTGCCAGGTGGCGCCGATGAGCAGTAGCGCACTGCCGAACATGTGCGCGATGACCAGTGCGACGGGCAAATCGGTGAAGAACTGCACGAAGCCGATCACGCCCTGTAGAGCGAGCAGCCCCACGAAGACCAGCGCCGAGCGCTGCTGGGGGCGCGCGAAGACGCGGGCGTAGACGAGTGCCGCCAAACCCAGTCCGACGAGGACGAACACCGCGTCGGCGTGGAGCTGGGTGGCGTTGTCGGGGTCGAGTCCGTTGCGGGGAGCGTCGACGTCGCCGGCGTGCGGGCCGGAGCCGGTGACCACCGTGCCGAGGTAGATCGTCACCCAGGTGACCGCGTAGAGCAGACCTGCCAGGTAGATGCCCAGTCGCCGGGTCGCCATCCCCGGGGTGTCGGTGTCGGCAGGGGCGGGCTCGGACGGAGTCGGGTACGGACGCATCCGGAAGACCAGTACGGTTGCCGCCGACACCAAGATCATCGACAGGATGAAGTGCAGCGCCACGACCCACGGATTGAGGTCGGTCAGGACGGTGATGCCGCCGATCACGCCCTGGAACGGGATGCCGAGCGCGATCAGGGTGACGAGCCACTTGTCGCGACGTGCCGATCCGGCGTACCGGAGCACGGCGATCCAGGTGGCGATCGCGATGACGATCAGGACCCAGGTCAGCATCCGATTGCCGAACTCGATGGCACCGTGGATGCCGAGTTCGCCGTGCGGGACGAAGGAGTCGTCGGTGCAGCGCGGCCAGGTCGGGCAACCGAGTCCCGAACCCGTGACGCGCACGGCGCCGCCGGTGGCGACGATCCCCACGTTGGAGACGAGCAGCGCGATCGCCCAGCGGTGCACGAAGCGGATCGTCGGCCGGCCGAATCCCGGGATGGACCGCCAGAACCCGCTCATCCGCCCGTCACCGCGCTCGTCGGGAGTCGCCCGGTCGGGGTCCGCCCCGTCGGGTCGTGTCGAAGTCTGCGACGTCGTCATCGGAATCGGAACCACCTCACCGCCAAGGTGCCGGCCACTGCGGCCCACACCAGCAAGACGCCCACCCCGAAAGCGTCGAACGAACCGCGTGAGGCCATTTCGAGGGCCTCACTGAGCGCACCCGAGGGGATGCACCGTGCCAGAGTGTGCACGGCGCCGGGAACGTTGGAGTCGACGACCACGAGGCTGCCGAAACCGATGAAGGCGAACCAGAGCAGGTTTGCCAGGGCCAGGACGACCTCCGCCTTGAGCGTGCCGCCGAGGAGCAGTCCGAGCGCTGCGAAGCAGGCGGTGCCGATGATGATCACCAGCGCGCCGATGAGCAGTCCGACCGGGTCGGGCCGCCACCCGAAGGCGAATCCGATGGCGCCGATGATGACCGACTGCAGGGCCACCACGATCAGCACCGCCACCGACTTGCCGACGATGATGCCCCAGCGTGGAATCGGCGTGGCGCCCAATCGTTTCAGGGCCCCGTACCGACGGTCGAAGCCGACGGCGATGGCCTGGCCGGTGAACGCTGTCGACATCACGGCGACCGTGAGGATCGCGGGAACGAAGAGCGTGGCCCGCTCGGCCGGGCCGTCGCCGAACGTCGTGTTGATCGGCAGCAGGCACAGACCGACGAGCAGGGTGATCGGGATGAACATCGTGAGCAGCAGCTGCTCACCGTTGCGCAACAGGAGCTTGAGCTCGAGCGTCGACTGTGCGGTGATCATCGCGGGTAGGGAGGCCGGACGCGGCGCCGGCCGGAACATGCCGTCGGCGAAGAGTCCGGTGCCGGGCGCGGGGGAGTTCACTGCGGGGGAGTTCACGGTCGTAGGGCCCGTCCGGTCAGGTCGAGGAAGACGTCTTCGAGACTGCGGGTCTCGACACGGAGATCGGTGGCGAGGACGTTGATCTTCGCGCACCAGGCGGTCACCGTCGCGAGGACCTGCGGGGTCATCGGCCCGATGACGAGGTATGAGCCGGGATTCGCCTCGGTGCAGTGGTAACCCTCGGGCAGCGCGAGCGTCAGCATCGACAGATCGAGCCCGCGGGGTGCGGTGAACCGCAACTCGTTCTCGGCGCCGGTGCTGGTGAGATCGGCGGGCGTCCCGGCGGCGACCGCGCGGCCGTGATCGATGATCACGACCTGGTCGGCGAGTTCCTCCGCCTCGTCCATCAGATGGGTGGTGAGCAGGATGGAGACCCCGTCGGCGCGGAGTCGGTCGACGAGTTCCCAGACGACGAGACGCGCGTGGGCGTCGAGGCCGGCGGTCGGTTCGTCGAGGAACACGAGTTCGGGACGGCCGACGATCGCGCAGGCGAGCGCGAGGCGCTGCTGTTGTCCGCCGGAGAGGCGTCGGTACGACGTGCGTCGGACGTCGCCGAGACCGAGTGCGTCGAGGAGGAATTCGGGGTCGATCGGGTCGGCCGAGTAGGCGGCGACGAGACGCAGCATCTCCTCGGCGCGGGCGCCGGGGTAGGCACCGCCGCCCTGGAGCATCACGCCGATACGGCGGCGGAGGGCGTCGTTGTCGACGATCGGGTCGAGCCCGAGAACCCGGACGGTGCCGGCGTCGGGGGTGGTGAAGCCCTCGCACATCTCGACGGTGGTGGTCTTGCCCGCACCGTTCGGTCCGAGGAGGGCGAGGATCTGTCCGCGCTCCACGGTCAGGTCGAGTCGGTCGACGGCGGTTCGGTCGCCGAAGGCCTTGACCAACCCGCGGACCTCGACCGCTGGGGACGCGACGGGGTCGCTCGGCGGACGATCGTTCATCCGATCGTCATCGCTGATCTGCCGAGGAGTCGTGCTGCGCACACAGGTCAGACTAGGCGCTCGGGCCCCGCGGACGAAAAACGCCGTTCGCGGGTGCGGTGGGGGATCGTCATGGCGTCGGGGCGTTCTCCGCCGGTTCCGGGGACTTCTCCGGTGCCCCGGTTCTGCGACGACGCCATCGGCGCGGCGAACGGTCCTCGAAGAAGAGTGCGGTGAGTGCTGCGACCATGATCACACCGGCCAGAAGTCCCTGTGCGAGAACGACTCCGCTGGTGTTGGAGCTCGTGGGCATCACGACGATGGCGATGATCGCCGATGCCGAGATCGTCGAGATCCGGAACCAGGGGCCGGTGGCCCAGGCGGCCAGCGGGATGACCGCCCACAGCAGATACCAGGCCTGGACGAACGGGAAGAACAGCACGACTGTGGCCATTGACACACCGAGGGCGCCCAGTGGATGCAGGCGTCCGCCGAGGGTCGCGAGCATCCACCGGATGATGAAGAGGCCGGCGACGAGCTGACCGATCGGCCGGGCGACCTCGAGGATCGCCTGGGTCTGTTCGCCCAGTCCGAGGGTCACCCCGATGCGTCCGGTCGTCACGCCGAGCAGGGTCGGCATCGACATCCACGACCGGACGATCTCGCCGGTCGACAGCGTGCCCGTCCAGCCGAATCCGAGCCCGGTTCCCAGCGAGATGGTGCCCATCACGATGCCGAGCACGACCACGTAGAACCCGGCGGAGAGACCGAGGGCGTACACCGACCATTTCGACCGCGTCCACCATTCGCGGATCGGCGCGTGCCGCAGCGCGGGCAGGGTCGCACCCCATCGCATGGCGAGGGCGATCCCGACGAAGCCGAGCGCGAGCATCGAGGTCACCTTGATCATCGCCGACGCGGCGAGCACGGCACCGCCGGCGATCAGGATCCAGCCGGCTCTCGTGGGTATCAGTGTCCCCGGTTTGCGAAGCCGGTCCACGCCGTAGATGGCACGGAAGCTCAGCTCGAGGCCGACGAGCATCAGGCCGAGCATGAGGGCCTCGTTGTGGATGCCACCCACCAGATGGAGGATCACGAGAGGGTTCATCGCACCGAGCCACAGTGCCGCGACCGAGGACACCCCGCAGCGTTTCGCCAGACGGGGCAGAGCCCACACGATGAGTGCGACACCGAGCAGCGCGACGATGCGGTGCAGGAAGATCGCGGCCGTGATGTTCGCGCCGGTCACCTTGGTGATGCCCTCGCCGATCCAGAGGAACAGTGGTCCGTAGGGCGCGGGGGTGTCCCGCCACAGATTGGGCACCGACCTGGTGAGGATGTGGTCGACGCCCAGACCTCTCACCGGGCTGACCGAGTAGGGATCCATGCCGCGGAAGGCGATGGCGCTCTGCGCCAGATAGGAGTAGATGTCCTTGCTCAGCAGCGGGGGAGCCAGCACGATCGGCGTGATCCACAGCATGAGGGTCCGGTCGGCCTGACGCCGGCTCATCCGGCGTTCGGGACTGCGTCCGTGCAGGACCTCGACGCTGAACCGGCCCACCGCGAAACGGCCGAGCAGCAGCCACGCGACCACCAGGGTGATCGTGCCGCCGATGGAGAGGGCGAGTGCGGTGCCGAACATCCGGGACGGCAGCGACAGCACGCGCATGCCGGCCACCGGGTTCTGCAACACGGGGACCGCGCCGGTGCCGAGTGCGCCGATGAGGATCAGGACGGAGCCGGTGGCGCCGAAGAGCTTGATGCGGCGGAGGCGTCGGGTCTCCGCGGCGTTGAGGGGGCCGACCTCGCGTTCGTCGTCGTGTAGGCGGGCGACGGTCTTCCCGTAGTCGCCGCGCTGTTCGGTGGCGTCGGCGTCGGGTTCGACCGGGCGCTGTTTACGCAGTCCGAGGTAGTTCAGCACGGTGAGCAGGTGATTCCACACGAGTCCGAAGAAGTCCGGCACGCGGCGGCCAGCTGTGGTTTCGGGCACACGACGACTGTAATCGTCGGTGGCCGATACCTCGCGACCACCCTTTATCCGGACAATCGAGACACCGTGGCAGAATTCGATCGCTTCGCTAAGGGCACCCTTGCTGGCAGCGTGGAATCAATTACGTCACACTCGTGTTGTGAAAACCATGCGGAACGATGTTGTGCTGCCCTCCGGCAGCGGCAATGCCGTGCCCTCCGCTGGTACGGCAAGCCCCCAGACGACCGCCGGTGCCGAACAGCACGACGGTCAGACGCGTGATGCCGTGTTGAACCTCCTCGTTGAGGACGGCCCGCTCACCGCGGGTGAGATCGGCGAGCGTCTCGGCATCTCCGCCGCCGGCGTACGCCGTCATCTCGACGCGCTCACCAGCGCCGGGGACATCGAGGTCGCCTCCACCGGGTTCGGTCAGCGTCGCGGTCGTGGACGCGGTCGTCCGGCGAAGTGGTTCCAGCTCACGCCGGAGGGGCGCGGCAAGATGCGCCACGCCTACGATGACCTCGCCGGTGCCGCGATGCGCAAGCTCCGCGACCTCGGTGGCCACGACGCCGTCGCCGAATTCGCGCGGGAACGAGTCGAGCGGATCGTCGCCGACGTGTCGCCCAGCACCGACCCGGTCACGGTCGCGGAGACGGTCGAGGAGATCGCCGACGCGCTGACCGGCGCGGGATACGCGACCAACACCCGGCAGGTCGGCAACGGCATGCAGATCTGCCAGCACCACTGCCCGGTGGCGCATGTCGCCACCGAGTTCCCCGAACTCTGTGAGGCCGAGACCGCGGTCTTCACCGAGCTGCTCGGTACGCACGTGCAGCGCCTGGCCACCATCGCCAACGGTGACTGCGCCTGCACCACCCACGTACCGATCCATCCGCCGCCGGAGTCTCCACCGTCTCCTCAGCACGGAACCTCACAGGCACTGCCCACGACAACCCGAAAGGCCACGCGATGACCGTCACCGATCCGGCCGCCACCACGCCGACCGCCCCGGCTCCCCTCACGCAGGAAGAGACGATTGCCGCCCTCGGCAAGTACGGCTACGGCTGGGCCGACTCCGACGTCGCCGGTGCCAGCGCCAAGCGCGGACTGTCCCCGGCGGTCGTCGCCGACATCTCGGCCAAGAAGAGCGAGCCCGAGTGGATGCTGGAGCAGCGCCTCAAGGCACTGAAGATCTTCGACAAGAAGCCCATGCCGCACTGGGGTGCCGGGCTCGAGGGCATCGACTTCGACAACATCAAGTACTTCGTGCGGTCCAGTGAGAAGCAGGCCGCCACGTGGGACGACCTGCCCCAGGACATCAAGAACACCTACGACAAGCTCGGCATCCCGGAGGCGGAGAAGCAGCGCCTGGTCTCCGGTGTCGCCGCCCAGTACGAGTCCGAGGTCGTCTACCACTCGATCCGTGAGGACCTCGAGAAGCAGGGCGTGATCTTCCTCGACACCGACACCGCGCTCAAGGAGCACCCGGAGATCTTCCAGGAGTACTTCGGCTCGGTCATCCCGGCCGGTGACAACAAGTTCTCCGCGCTGAACACCGCGGTCTGGTCCGGTGGCTCGTTCATCTACGTCCCGCCGGGTGTCCACGTCGACATCCCGCTGCAGGCCTACTTCCGGATCAACACCGAGAACATGGGCCAGTTCGAGCGCACGCTGATCATCGTCGACGAGGGTGCCTACGTGCACTACGTCGAGGGTTGCACCGCGCCGATCTACAAGACCGACTCGCTGCACTCCGCGGTCGTCGAGATCATCGTGAAGAAGGGCGGCCGCTGCCGCTACACGACCATCCAGAACTGGTCGAACAACGTCTACAACCTGGTGACCAAGCGCGCCAAGGCCGAGGCCGGCGCCACCATGGAGTGGGTCGACGGCAACATCGGCTCGAAGGTCACCATGAAGTACCCGGCGGTCTGGCTGACCGGTGAGCACGCGAAGGGCGAGGTCCTCTCCGTCGCCTTCGCCGGCCCCGGACAGCACCAGGACACCGGTTCCAAGATGGTCCACCTTGCGCCGAACACCTCGAGCAACATCATCTCGAAGTCGGTGGCCCGTGGTGGTGGCCGCGCTTCCTACCGTGGCCTGATCAAGGTCAACAACGGAGCGCACGGCAGCCGCTCGACGGTGAAATGCGATGCGCTGCTGGTCGACACCATCTCCCGCAGTGATACCTACCCCTACGTCGACATCCGCGAGGACGACGTGACGATGGGGCACGAGGCGACCGTCTCGAAGGTCAGCGACGATCAGCTCTTCTACCTGATGAGCCGTGGCCTGACCGAGGACGAGGCGATGGCCATGGTGGTCCGCGGCTTCGTCGAGCCGATCGCCAAGGAACTCCCGATGGAATACGCGCTCGAGCTCAACCGCCTGATCGAGCTTCAGATGGAAGGAGCCGTCGGCTGATGGCCGATCCGACACTCCCGGTTTCGACACCGGGCTCGCATTCGCCTGTCGTCAACAAGGGTGAACTGTTCACCTCGTTCGACGTCAACGCCTTCGAGGTGCCCAGCCCTCGCGAAGAGGCCTGGCGCTTCACCCCGTTCCGCCGCCTGCGCGGTCTGCACGACGGTTCCGCACAGCGGACCGCCGAGGCGACCGTCGAGGTGTCCGGAGCGTCCGAGGGCGTCACGGTCGAGACGGTGGGTCGCGACGACGAGCGTCTCGGCCAGGGCGGCGTGCCCTTCGACCGGGTTGCCGCGCAGGCATATTCGTCGTTCACGCAGGCCACGGTCGTCACCGTCGGCCGCGAGGTCGAGCTGTCCGAGCCGGTCACCATCACCGTCACCGGTCCCGGTGAGGGCGAGACCGCCTTCGGTCACACCCAGGTCCGGCTCGAGCCCTTCGCCCGCGCCGTCGTGGTGCTGGACCAGAAGGGCAGCGGAACCTTCGCCGAGAACGTCGAGTTCGTCGTCGGCGACAGTGCCGCGCTCACCGTCGTCAACGTGCACGACTGGGACGACGACGCGGTTCACGTCGTCGCCCATCACGTGCGCACCGGCCGCGATGCCGTGGTCCGCCACTTCGCGGTCAGCTTCGGCGGCAACCTCGTCCGGCTCTCGCCGATCGTCCACTACGACGCGCCGGGTGGCGACGTCGAGATGTGGGGTCTGTACTTCGCCGACGCGGGACAGCATCTCGAGCAGCGCCTGCTCGTCGACCACAGCCAGCCCAACTGCCGCTCGAACGTGGTGTACAAGGGTGCGCTGCAGGGTGACACGAGCGGCGACCGGTCGCGTGAGGCGCACACGGTCTGGATCGGCGACGTGCTGATCCGCGCCGAGGCCGAGGGCACCGACACCTTCGAGCTCAACCGCAACCTGGTGCTCACCGACAACGCCCGTGCCGACTCGGTGCCCAACCTCGAGATCGAGACCGGCGAGATCGTCGGCGCCGGACACGCCAGCGCCACCGGACGTTTCGACGACGAGCAGCTGTTCTACCTGCAGGCTCGCGGCATCCCCGAGGATCAGGCACGCCGTCTGGTCATCCGCGGATTCTTCGGCGAGGTGATCGCCAAGATCGGCGTGCCCGAGCTGCGCGAGCGCCTGTCCGCCGCCGTCGAGCGCGAGCTCGAACTCTCCGGCGCCTGACCAGCGACCGCGCCCGACTCAGTACTTCCCACAGCCTGTTAGAGAGAACTCAGAAACATGACCACACTGGAAATCCGTGACCTGCACGTCGATGTCGCCCAGACCGACTCCGACGCCGAGCCCATCCACATCCTCAAGGGTGTCGACCTGACCGTGAAGTCCGGTGAGACGCACGCGATCATGGGGCCCAACGGTTCGGGCAAGTCCACGCTGTCCTACGCCATCGCGGGTCATCCCAAGTACCAGGTGACGTCGGGCTCGATCACCCTCGACGGTGAAGACGTCCTGGAGATGAGCGTCGACGAGCGTGCGCGCGCCGGCCTGTTCCTGGCCATGCAGTACCCCGTCGAGGTGCCCGGTGTCTCGATGTCGAACTTCCTGCGTACTGCCGCCACCGCCGTCCGCGGCGAGGCGCCGAAGCTGCGTCACTGGGTCAAGGAGACCAAGGAGGCGATGACCGCTCTCGAGATCGATCCGTCGTTCTCCGAGCGCAGCGTCAACGAGGGCTTCTCCGGCGGTGAGAAGAAGCGCCACGAGATCCTTCAGCTCGACCTGCTCAAGCCGAAGATCGCCATCCTCGACGAGACCGACTCGGGTCTCGACGTCGACGCGCTGCGCGTCGTCAGCGAGGGCGTCAACCGCTACAAGGAGCGCGACAACGGCGGCGTCCTGCTGATCACGCACTACACGCGCATCCTCCGCTACATCAAGCCCGAGTTCGTCCACGTCTTCGTCAACGGACGTGTCGTCGAGTCCGGTGGCCCGGAGCTGGCCGACGTGCTCGAGGAGAACGGCTACGAGCGTTTCACCTCGGCGGCCAAGGCCGGCTGAACCAACACCCTGGAGGTGCACGTACGTGACACTCTCGCCTGAGACCACAACTGCGGCAGCCGCTTTCGACGTGGAGGCGCTGCGCGCGGACTTCCCGATCCTGTCGCGCACCGTTCGTGACGAGAAGCCGTTGGTGTACCTCGACTCCGGGGCCACCTCGCAGCGTCCCGTTCAGGTGCTCGACGCCGAGCGGTACTTCCTGACGCACCACAATGCGGCGGTGCACCGGGGAGCCCACCAGCTCGCCGAAGAGGCCACCGACGCCTACGAGGATGCGCGCGAGGTCATCGCGCGGTTCGTCGGTGCGTCGTCGGATCAGCTGGTGTTCACCAAGAACGCCACCGAGGCGCTCAACCTGGTGACCTACACGCTCGGCGATCCGCGTTCGGCCTCGGTCCTCGGCGGATCGGCTCTGGGCCCGGGTGACACCGTGGTCATCACCGAACTCGAGCATCACGCGAATCTGGTGCCGTGGCAGGAACTCTGCCGTCGGACCGGTGCGACGCTGCGCTGGTACGGAGTGACCGACGACGGTCGCATCGACCTGGACTCGCTGACCCTCGACGAGTCGGTGAAGGTCATCGCGTTCACCCACCAGTCGAACGTCACCGGTGCCGTCGCCGATGTCGGAGAACTCGTCTCGCGTGCGCGGGCCGTCGGTGCGCTCGTCGTCCTCGACGCGTGCCAGTCGGTGCCGCACATGCCGGTCGACCTCACCGCGCTGGACGTCGACTTCGCCGCGTTCTCCGGACACAAGATGTTCGGTCCGAGCGGCGTCGGCGCGCTGTACGGCAAGAGCGAACTCCTCGATGCGTTGCCGCCGTTCATCACCGGCGGCTCGATGATCGAGACGGTCACGATGGAGGTGTCGACCTACGCGCCGCCACCGCAGCGTTTCGAGGCCGGTGTGCCGATGACCTCGCAGGTCGTGGGCCTCGGTGCCGCCGTGCGCTACCTCCAGATCATCGGCATGGAAGCCGTTGCCGCCCATGAGCATGCTCTCGTCGAGCACGCGCTCTCGCAGCTCGGCGAGATCGACGGCCTGCGCATCATCGGCCCGACCACCACCGAAGACCGCGGGGGAGCGGTGTCCTTCCTCGTCGACGGCATCCACGCCCACGACCTCGGACAGATCCTCGACGACGAGGGCGTCGCCATCCGTGTCGGCCACCACTGCGCATGGCCGCTGCACCGCCGGTTCGGTGTGGCCGCGACCGCGCGTGCGTCGTTCGCCGCCTACAACACGCTTGCCGAGGTCGACGCGCTGGCCGCGGCGATCGTCAAGGCGCAGAACTTCTTCGGGGTGAAGTAGGCATGCGTATGGAGCAGATGTACCAGGAAGTGATCCTGGACCACTACAAACATCCACACGGTCGGGGTCTCCGCGAGCCGTTCGGCGCGGAGGTCCACCACGTCAATCCGACGTGTGGCGACGAGGTGACCCTGCGCGTCGCCGTCTCGCGCGACGGCAGCACGATCGACGACGTGTCCTACGACGGCCAGGGATGCTCGATCTCCCAGGCCTCGACGTCGGTGCTGCACGACCTGATCGTCGGACAACCGGTCGGCGAGGCCCTCGCCACCGTGGAGTCGTTCAACACGATGATGACCTCCCGTGGCAAGGACCCGGGCGACGAGGACATCATCGGCGACGGCATCGCGTTCACCGGTGTCAGCAAGTACCCCGCGCGCGTGAAGTGCGCACTCCTCGGCTGGATGGCGTTCAAGGACGCGCTTTCCCAGACGATGGACCGCCACGACACCGACAGCCATGAGAAAGAAGCGGAGTCAGCATGAGTGACGACACAGCCACCGAGAACCCGACCCCCACGGCAACCGACACGACGGCGGCGGGTACCCCCGCAGCCCCGTCGACCTCGCTGCCGGCCGTCGAGGACGTCGAAGAGGCCATGCGCGATGTCGTCGACCCCGAACTCGGGATCAACGTCGTCGACCTCGGACTCGTCTACGGCATCGAGGTCACCGATGAGGCCGTCGCCAAGATCGACATGACCCTGACCTCGGCCGCGTGCCCGTTGACCGACGTCATCGAGGACCAGTCCCGCGGTGCGCTCGTCAGCAGCGGTCTGTGCACCGACCTCGAGATCAACTGGGTCTGGCTTCCGCCGTGGGGCCCGGACAAGATCACCGACGACGGCCGCGAGCAGTTGCGAGCCCTCGGCTTCACCGTCTAGGTCAACCCTCTCGACGGCCATGACGTCGTGGTTCGAGTCCCGGGTCGAGCGGATGATCCGCGAGGCGGCCGAACGCGGCGAGTTCGACGACCTGCCCGGCGCCGGCAAACCGCTCGACCTGTCGGACAGCGACGACCCCGACTGGTGGGTCAAGCGCAAGATCCGCGACGAGAACCTGGACTCCTCGGCCCTCCTCCCGGCGCCGCTCCAATTGCGCCGGGAGGCACAGGATTTCCCGCAGTCGTTGTGCGACATCGCCGATGAGGCCGCGGTTCGTGACATCCTGATCGACTTCAACCGTCGAGTGCGCGAAGCCCATCTGGCGTCCCGTCAGATCGCCATGCCGCACAGCGTCGTCGCGCACACCATCGATGTCGACGACATGGTCGCGCAGTGGCGCGCCCTGCGCCGCTGACGGTCATCCTTCTCGGTGGGCGTCCCCGGTCCATCCCGGCGTGGACATGGCACCACGCGCCACCACCGCCCGGGTCCGCATGTCGACGCTCCGGATGACCCGGGTCATCGCAACCATCGTCCCGGTCAGGTCGTCGCGGCGGCTGAGGTAGCTACGCTGCGATTCGATCGGCATCGCGAAGAATGCCTCGAAGAACGCGATCGTCTGGGTGGGGTTGAGCTGCAACAGAACGCTGAGTCCGCGCAGACGGAGATTGTGGACGGCGCGCGCCGAGGCGGGCCACAACTCGGGCATCGGGTCTCGCCCCGCGGCCAGTGCGTCGACGACGTCGTCGACGCACTTCAATGAGTAGGCGACGCTGTAACCGGTCGTCGGATTCTTGAAACCGCCCGCGGCGCCGAAGCGGAACGTCGGTTCCCGCCACGGCTGCGGCGACGACCCCGTCATCGGGAACGCCACCCGCTCGACCCGGCGGACACCCGTTGGCAGCCCGCCGAGCCGGACGTCGAGCCGACGCTTCAGCTCGTCGAGACCCAGCGCGGGCCGGCCGACCAGGCAGGTCTCCTCCAGCAGGTACTCGTCGTCGCCCAGCGGCACCACATAGAGGAACGACGGTAGCGCCCGGCGGTCCACGATCCCGCCGCGCCAGTCCATCAGCAGCGCGTCGTGCCCGTCGAGAAATGGTGCGGCAGTGGCCTTGTCGACGACGATGCCGTAGGCGGTCTGCCGCGGCGCCTCATGAGGGAGCGCGCCGCGGCAGTCGACCACCACGTCACCGGTGAGGACCCGACCGGATTTGAGATGCACGCGCGCACCGTCGATCCCGGTGACCCGGTCGGTCACGATCTCCGCGCCGTCGAGCGTCAGCGAGCGTTGCAGACCGGGGGTGTCGAACACCGTGTAACCGCGGTCCACCTCGTCGAGAGCGGTGCCGGCGACGCCGACGCGGTCGAGTCGGGCGGCGAAGGCCGCCGGGTCGAGCCAGTCGGGGAGCTCGTCGGACCAGCAGGCGAAGGTGGACTGCCAGACGCGCTCGGGGTGGGTGTCGACGATGGTCACCGGCACCGCGGCGGCGAGCAGCCGATGTGCCAGGGCACGCCCGGCCGGTCCAGCACCCAGAACGATCACTCCGCCGGCCATGCCCTCGATCCTGCCACGAACCGGCGGGACGCGGCTTCGGCCTACGCGCCGCCCGTGGCCAGGGTCCCGCCGTCCACGGCCAGGGTCTCGCCGGTGATCCAGGCCGCCTCGTCACTGGCCAGGAAGGCGACCGCGCGGGCCACGTCCTCGGGTTCGCCTATGCGTTTCATCGGATATGCGGCGGCAGCGCGGGCCTCGTTCTCACCCTCGATGAGTCCGGAGGCGAACTTCGTGCGCACGATCGCGGGTGCGATCGCGTTCACCCGGATGTTCGGGCCCAGTTCCCACGCCAGTTCCGCGGTGAGACGGATCAACGCCGCCTTCGAGGTGCCGTAGGCCGCGATGACCCCGGTCGATCGCAGGCCCGCGACTGAGGAGATGTTGACGACCGCGCCACCGGTGTCCTTCATGCCCGCCCGGTAGGCCTCCTGGACGAACCCGAGGGCGGCGACCACATTGGTGTCGAAGGTCTTGCGGTAGGCATCCAGATCGGCGTACATCAGGGGTCCGGCGAGGGGAGCGATGCCGGTGTTGTTCACCAGGATGTGGATTCCGCCGCCCTGGGCGACAGTGGCCGCGACCGCGCCCGCCCGGTCCTCGGGGTCGCCGGTGTTGGCCGCGAACGCCGTGACCGACGCCGACGGCACCGCCTGCCGGATGCGCTCGGCGGCCTCCTCGAGGGGCTCGGCCTTGCGGCTGGTGATGACGACCGAGGCGCCGCGTCGGGCGAGCTCGGTGGCGATGGCTTCACCGATGCCCCGGCTGGCGCCGGTGACCAGAGCGGAACGCCCGGTCAGGTCGGACGTCTGGGGGAAGGAAGACTGGGGAAACGTTGTGGATTGCGTCACGTCCCACACCGTATCGGTCCACCGTGTCGCCGCGGGGCGACTCCGCGAGGCGGTCCGCGACGGTTTCGTGGACAAACCATTGGACGCGCCCCGGTAGACTTGTCCGTCGTGATCACCGCGACCGACCTGGAGGTACGAGCGGGCGCTCGGACCCTGTTGTCGGCGCCCGGCGACGCCCTCCGCATCCAGCCCGGCGACCGGATCGGCCTCGTGGGCCGCAACGGCGCCGGAAAGACCACGACCCTGCGCATCCTGGCGGGTGAGACCGAGCCCTATGCCGGCACCGTACGCCGGTCGGGCGAGCTCGGCTACCTACCCCAGGACCCCAAGGAGGGCGACCTCGACGTCCTCGCCAAGGACCGGGTGCTCTCTGCTCGCGGACTCGACGAGATCCTGCGCGACATGGAGAAGCAGCAGGCGCGGATGGCCGAGGCCGCCGACGACAAGCTGCGCGACAAGGCCGTCGCCCGCTACGGACGTCTCGAAGAGCGCTTCGCCGCCCTCGGCGGCTACGTCGCGGAATCCGAGGCCGCCCGAATCTGCAACAGCCTGGGTCTGCCGGATCGCGTTCTGAACCAGCCGCTGCGCACCCTGTCCGGTGGTCAGCGTCGCCGCATCGAGCTCGCGCGCATCCTGTTCGCCGCCTCCGACGGCTCCGGGAAGTCCGACACGACGCTGCTGCTCGACGAGCCGACAAACCACCTCGACGCCGATTCCATCGCGTGGCTGCGCAGCTTCCTGATGAACCATGAAGGTGGGCTGGTGGTGATCAGCCACGACGTCGACCTGCTCGCCGACGTCGTGAACCGGGTGTGGTTCCTCGACGCCGTGCGCGGCGAGGCCGACATCTACAACATGAGCTGGAAGCGCTACCTCGACGCGCGCGCCACCGACGAGCAGCGTCGTCGCCGCGAGCGCGCCAACGCCGAGAAGAAGGCGTCCGCGCTGCGCGCCCAGGCCGCGAAGCTCGGCGCCAAGGCCACCAAGGCGACGGCTGCCCAGAACATGCTCAAGCGCGCCGAGCGCATGATCGACTCGCTCGACGAGGAGCGGGTGGCCGACCGCACCGCCCGGATTCGGTTCCCGGAACCGGCGACGTGCGGCAAGACGCCGCTCATGGCCTCGGGCCTGTCGAAGAGCTACGGCTCACTGGAGATCTTCACCGGCGTCGACCTCGCCATCGACAAGGGCAGTCGCGTCGTCGTCCTCGGACTCAACGGCGCGGGTAAGACCACCCTTCTGAAAATGCTTGCGGGGGTGGAGAAGCCGGACACGGGGCAGCTCGAGCCCGGCTACGGCCTGAAGATCGGTTACTTCGCGCAGGAGCACGACACCCTCGACGACCAGGCCACGGTGTGGGAGAACATCCGCCACGCCGCGCCGGACGCGGGTGAACAGGACCTGCGAGGACTGCTGGGCGCCTTCATGTTCAGCGGCGCGCAACTCGACCAGCCCGCCGGCACCCTATCCGGCGGTGAGAAGACCCGCCTGACCCTGGCCGGTCTGGTGTCGTCGGCCGCCAACGTCCTGCTCCTCGACGAGCCGACCAACAACCTCGACCCGGTGTCGCGCGAACAGGTCCTCGACGCGCTGCGCAGCTACACCGGGGCCGTGGTCCTCGTGACCCACGACCCCGGCGCCGCCGCCGCACTCGACCCGCAGCGGGTGATCCTCCTGCCCGACGGCACCGAGGACCACTGGAGCGACGAGTACCAGGAGATCATCGAACTCGCCTGACGCTCGCCGCTTCGGTGATCAGCTCGCGGGCCAGTACTTCTTGCGCAGTTCACCCTTGACCAGCTTGCCGGTGGGTGTACGCGGCAGCTCGTCGACGAAGTCCACCGACCGCGGTGCCTTGTAGGCGGCGATGCTCTCCTTGGTGAACGCGATGAGTTCATCGGCCAGTTCGTCGGAGGGCTCACGACCGTCGGCGAGCTGAACACAGGCCTTGACGACCTCACCGAGATCCGAGTCGGGAACACCGATCACGGCGACGTCGAAGACCGCCGGATGGTTGATGAGGACGTTCTCGGCCTCCTGCGGATAGATGTTCACTCCGCCGGAGATGATCATGAAGGCCTTGCGGTCGGTGAGGTAGAGGTACCCCTCCTCGTCGACGTAGCCGACATCGCCTGTCGTGGACCAGTTCTCGTGTTCCGGATGCTGGGCCTTGCGGGTCTTCTCCGGATCGTTGTGGTACTGGAAAGCGACGTCCTCGCGCTCGAAGAAGACCTGACCGACCTCGCCGACCGGGAGTTCCTTGCCGTCCTCGTCGCAGATGTGGACGACTCCGAGTAGTGGCCTGCCGACCGAACCGGGGTGGTCGAGCGCCTCCTGCGGACCGATGAACGTCGCGCCCGCCGCCTCGGTGGACGCGTAGTACTCGTGGACGACCGGTCCCCACCACTCGATCATCGCCCGCTTCACCTCGACCGGGCACGGTGCCGCGGCGTGAATGGCGATCTTGAGACTGCTGACGTCGTAGGAGTTGCGGACCTCCTCGGGCAGTTTGAGCATCCGGATGAACATGGTGGGCACCCACTGGCTGTGCGTCACCTTGTGGTTCTGGATCGCTGCCAGGGCGGCCTCGGGCTCGAACCGGTCGAGCATGATCACGGTGCCGCCGACCGAATTGGTTACGCCGCAGTAGCGCAGCGGCGCAGCGTGATACAGCGGCGCGGGGGAGAGGTAGACGGTGTTCTCGTCGAAGCCGTACATGGGTGCGAAGATCGCGGTGTAGGCGTCGGGGATCTGGTCGACCTGGCCGTCGGGCATGGGGGTCTTGATGCCCTTCGGGCGACCGGTGGTGCCCGACGAGTAGAGCATGTCGGTGCCGCGCGGCTGGTCGGTGCGTGGTTCGGCCGAGGCGTTGGCGAGCACCTTGTCGTAGCTGTCGAAGCCCTCCAGGTCCCCGCCCCACACCACTCGGCGGCCGGTGCCGGTGAGAGCCTCGATCTCGCCGGACCGCGACACGGCGTCGGCGACCGACGCGCCGGCGAACAGGACCCGGGCGTTGCAGTCGGAGAGGATGTAGTTGGTCTCGGCCGCCGTCAGATGGTGATTGACCGCCGTCACGTACAGGCCGCTGCGCAGTGCCGCCCAGTACACCTCGAAGACATGGAGATCGTTGGCGGACACCACCGCGATGCTGTCTCCGCGCTTGAGGCCCAGCGACTCCAGGTAGTTCGCGAGCCGGGTCGAGTTCTCGTCGAGCTGACGGTAGGTCAACTGCTCGCCGGTGGCGGCGCGGATGACGGCGGGCTTGTCCGGAGTGGACTTGGCGAAGACTCCAGGGAACAAGGGTGCTCTCCTCTGACAAGGGGACGGTCACCCGGAACGTCCGTTATCTAACGATCGTTCGGGGTGTTGCATGTCACAGTACCCTAGCGTTTACGGACGATCTCACTGCCTTCTAACGGGAGGGCCCACAAAACACCACCGGCGAGCCGCCGAACAACAGTTCGGGCGACTCGCCGGTGGTGTGGTCGAGCGGTGGTGCTGAGGGTCAGTCCCTGGCCCGCACCGATTCCTCGACGAGGTCGAGGACTGCGTGCAGATCGTCGGTGGGCTGGCCCGACGCCAACCGCGTGATCAGCCCGTCGAGAACGAGGTCGAGGTACTTCACCAGGACCTCGGTCGGGACGTCGTCACGGAGCCGGCCGGCCTGGCGGCCGCGTTCGAGACGGCTGAGGGTGGCCTGTTCGAGCTCGGCCGAGCGGGCCATCCACTCCGCACGAAAGCTGTTGTCGGTCCGTAGCTTTCGCGCGATCTCGAGCCGGGTGCCGAGCCAGTCGAAGTCCTCCGGTCGCGTGAGCATGTCGCGCATGACCTGCACGAGACCCTCTTCGGCGGCGACGTCGGCCATGCGCTCGGCGTCCTCGTGCGCGAGCGCGAGGAAGAGCGCTTCCTTGTCCCGGTAATGGTGGAAGATCGCGCCGCGGGACAGGCCTGTGGACTCCTCGATCCTCTTGACGGTCGCACCGTCGTATCCGTACTCCGCGAAGCAATGCCGCGCGCCGTCGAGAATCTCCCGACGACGCGCGGCAAGGCGGTCATCACTGACCTTGGGCACGTCGCGTGCTCCTTGTCAGCCGTTGATCATGTTCCGCAGCACGTACTGCAGGATGCCTCCGTTGCGGTAGTAATCGGCTTCGCCGGGGGTGTCGATGCGAACCTTGGCATCGAACTCCACCTTCGAGCCGTCCTCCTTGGTGGCGGTGACGTGCACGGTCTTCGGGGTGTTGCCCTCGTTGAGCTCCTCGATACCGGAGATGTCGAAGGTCTCCGTGCCGTCGAGGCCCAGTGACTTGTGCGACTCGCCCTCGGGGAACTGCAGCGGGATGACGCCCATGCCGATCAGGTTCGAGCGGTGGATGCGCTCGAAGCTCTCGGTGATGACCGCCTTGACGCCCAGCAGGCTGGTGCCCTTGGCCGCCCAGTCACGCGACGAACCGGTGCCGTACTCCTTGCCGCCGAGGACGACGAGCGGGATGTTCTGCGCGGCGTAGTTCTGCGCTGCGTCGTAGATGAACGACTGCGGCGCACCCTCTTGGGTGAAGTCGCGGGTGTAACCACCGGTCACACCGTCGAGCAGCTGGTTCTGCAGGCGGATGTTGCCGAAGGTCGAGCGGATCATCACCTCGTGGTTGCCACGACGGGCGCCCAGCGAGTTGTAGTCCTTGCGGGCCACACCATTGGCGTCGAGGTACTGCGCGGCGGGGGTGCCGGGCTTGATCGTCGACGCGGGGGAGATGTGGTCGGTGGTCACCGAGTCGCCGAGCTTCGCGAGGACGCGGGCGCCCTTGATGTCGGAGACAGGGGTCGGCTCGAGCTGCATGCCCTCGAAGTACGGAGGCTTCCGCACGTAGGTGGACTTCTCGTCCCACTCGAAGGTCTTGCCCGACGGGGTGGGCAGGTTCTGCCAACGCTCGTCGCCCTTGAACACGTCGGCGTAGTCGGCGGCGTACTGCTCCGGCGAGATCGACGAGGCGATGGTCGACTCGATCTCCTCGTTGGTCGGCCAGATGTCCTTGAGGAAGACGTCGTTGCCGTCGGTGTCCTTGCCCAGCGGGTCGGACTCGAAGTCGAAGTCCATGGTGCCGGCGAGGGCGTAGGCGAT
Organism: Gordonia sp. C13; assembly: GCF_023218005.1. NCBI lineage: Bacteria > Bacillati > Actinomycetota > Actinomycetes > Mycobacteriales > Gordoniaceae > Gordonia > Gordonia sp. C13. Next base: position 99,016 of record NZ_JALPSY010000001.1, on the reverse strand, counting down.
GACCAGCGGCGGCGAGGCCAGGTAGTTCATCTTCACGTCGGGGTTGATCCGACCCTCGAAGTTACGGTTGCCCGAGAGCACCGCGGTGGCGGTCAGATCGTTGTCGTTGATCGCCTTCGAGATCTCCTCGGGCAGCGGGCCCGAGTTGCCGATGCAGGTGGTGCAGCCGTAGCCGACGAGGTAGAAGCCGAGCTTCTCCAGGTACGGCCACAGGCCGGCCTTCTCGTAGTAGCCGGTGACGACCTGCGATCCGGGAGCCATCGAGGTCTTGACCCACGGCTTGGAGGTCAGGCCCTTCTCGACCGCCTTCTTGGCGAGCAGTGCTGCGCCGAGCATGACCGACGGGTTGGAGGTGTTGGTGCAGCTGGTGATCGACGCGATGGTCACGATGCCGTGGTCGAGGATCATCGAGCCGCGCTCTTCGGAGTCCACACGCACCGGGTTGGTCGGACGGCCCTCGGCGCCGTTGGCGGCCGAGTGCAGGGGCTCTGCGTCATCGTCGGCGAAGGTCAGCGTGGCCGGGTCGGAGGCCGGGAAGGTCTCCTCGACGGCCTCGTCGAGCTTGGTGTGAGCCGGGCTGTTGCCGTTCTCGACGTAGTTGTGGATGTCCTTGCGGAACGCGTTCTTGGCGTCCCACAGCTCGATGCGGTCCTGCGGACGCTTCGGGCCGGCGATCGACGGGACGACGTCGGCGAGATCGAGTTCGAGGTACTCCGAGTACACGGCCTCCTCGGCGTCCTTCTCCAGCCACATGCCCTGTTCCTTGGCGTAGGCCTCGACGAGGGCGAGCGTCTCCTCGCTGCGGCCGGTGAGGCGCAGGTACTTCACGGTCTCCTCGTCGATGGGGAACATCGCACAGGTCGAACCGAACTCGGGGCTCATGTTGCCGATGGTGGCGCGGTTGGCCAGCGGCACCTCGGCGACGCCGTTGCCGTAGAACTCGACGAACTTGCCGACCACACCGTGCTTGCGGAGCATCTCGGTGATGGTGAGCACGACGTCGGTGGCGGTCACGCCCGGCTTGGTGGAACCGGTCAGCTTGAAGCCGACGACGCGGGGGATGAGCATCGAGACCGGCTGGCCGAGCATCGCGGCCTCGGCCTCGATACCGCCGACGCCCCAGCCCAGGACGCCGAGGCCGTTCTCCATCGTGGTGTGCGAGTCGGTGCCGATGCAGGTGTCGGGGTAGGCGACGCCGTCACGGACCATGACCGAGCGCGCGAGGTGCTCGATGTTGACCTGGTGGACGATGCCGGTGCCCGGCGGGACGACGCGGAAGTCGTCGAAGGCGCCCTGGCCCCAGCGGAGGAACTTGTAGCGCTCTTCGTTGCGCTGGTACTCGATCTCGACGTTGCGCTCGAAGGCCTGGGCGTTGCCGAAGGCCTCGATGATGACGGAGTGGTCGATGACCATCTCGGCGGGGGCGAGGGGGTTGACCTTGTCCGGGTCGCCGCCGAGTTCCTTGACGGCGTCGCGCATGGTGGTGAGGTCGACGATGCACGGCACACCGGTGAAGTCCTGCATGATCACGCGGGCCGGCGTGAACTGGATCTCGATGCTCGGCTCGGCACTCGGATCCCAGTTGGCCAGCGCCTCGATGTGCTCCTTCGTGATGTTGGCGCCGTCCTCGGTGCGGAGGAGGTTCTCGGTCAGCACCTTGAGGGCGTAGGGGAGCTTCTCGGCGCCCTTGACGGCGTTCAGGCGGTAGATCTCGTAGCTGTTGTCGCCGACGTCCAGCGTGCCGCGGGCGCCGAAGGAATTGATACTCACGTCTAAATCCACTCTCCTCGTTTACCGACGGGCTGCGTCGGCGATGCTCGATGAAATTCTGAACCCGGCGGGGCTGCACCGGTGCCATCGGATGTCCGCGAGACAACCCGCGACAACATCGTCCAGTCTAACAGTACGAGCGTACTGTTACCAAGCGGGGTACCGGCGACACGCCGCCGACGACTCACGCTGTGGGCGAATACCCGGACGGGTCCATTGTGTCGTACCGTGCAGGGCGAAGTCCGGCGAGCGTCGCCTTTGCTCGCCGCGGGGTGTTACCGACAGACAGGGGTGAGGACAGATGGGTCCCGAGCCGACGATGCTGATGCTGGCCGCGCCCGCGGAGAACAACGAACTCACCGGGCTCGTCGGTGTCGACATGGCCGAACTGTCGCGCGACATCGCCGACGACGGGGTCGCCGGCGCCACCCCGGACCAGGTCCCGGCGATGCTCGAGGTGATCGAGTACGCGAAGGACAAGGGTCAGGACTTCAGCTTCGTGGTCGTCGACCAGGTGCAGCCGCGGTTCAGCCTCTACCGCGACATCGCCAACCAGCTGCAGGAGCAGGTCGGCGGCACCGTGATCGTCCTCGGCCCCAACTCGGTGGGCAGCTCCTCCCCGGAGTTCAGCCGGGTCATCCAGGAGCAGGCGACACAGAACCTGACCCTCACCGACCCGCCCGGCGCGGCCCGGCAGATGGTCGACTCGATGACGGATTCACACATCGACTGGACCGTGGTCGGTCTGCTCCTCATCCTCGTCGTCGTCCTCGGTGCGGTCGGCGCGCGATTCCGCACCCGGCGCGCCCGCGCGGCGGCGTCGAACGGTCCGCTGGGCCCGGTCGCCGCCACGGGCGCGGGCGCCGCGTCGCCCGACGGTGCGGACACCGCTCGCGACGGGACCCCGGCCGAGTCGTCGGCCTCTTCCTGACCCCTCACCACGCCTCTCGCCGGCGTCACTGACGATCGTTTCCCGCGGTCCGGTGGCGCCGGCGGCGTCGTGCTCTCGCCCGATCCGGTTCGTGTACCGGTTTGTTGCGAATTCGAGACCTGAGCCACGGTGGTGAACTATCTGCAGTTCACAGCATTTTCCCAGGTAATAACGCCTTTGTAATTCACAGGTTTCGGTTTTCTCGTGTGGTTGATGTGACGTACGGTTCTGATGTCGCATGTGTGACTTGTGTTTCCTGCAGGGGCAGATGCGACACATGTGCAGTGTGTGGTCGGGGCGGCCCACAGCGGCCGTTCGATCGAGATCCGGAGATCTTGACAGGTCCCCGGAAGGAACCGCGAGGAGTTCAGGTGAGGCGAGTTAGAACAGGTGCGTCCTGGCCGGCGCGCGTCACGGCGGCCATGGCCGCCGTTCTCATCTGTGCGGTCGGCGCCGGGCATGCCGTCGCGACCCCGAAGAAGGCGCCCGAGTCGCCGGTGACCGGACTAATCAACGAGATCGCCTCGGTGAACCAGGACATCGCCGACCTCGACGAGGCCCTCGCGGTCCGGCAGGAGAACGTCAACCGCGCGATCGTCGACTTCCAGAACTCGCTCGCCCAGCGGCGACTGGCGACCGTCGCCGCCCGCGGCGCGCGCACCGAGCTCGACCGCGCCGGCCAGGCCGTCACCGAGGCGCAGAAGACCTTCGACAACTTCGTCCGACTCGCATACCAGCAGGGCGCCGAGCAGGGTTCGATGTCGAACTACGTCGCATCCCCGGATCCCCAGGCGGTGCTCGACCGGATGAAGCTGCTCGACCAGGTCGGCAAGAAGCAGCAGGAGACCATCCGTCGCCTCCAGGTCGCCCGAAACCAGAAGGCCAACCGTCTGGCCGCGGTCGAGGCGACCCGCCGGCAGGCGGCGTTCGCCGCCAAGAGTGCCGACCAGCGCAAGCGCGACGCCCTGGCCGCGGTGTCCGAGGCCAAGACTGCCATCGCCGAGCAGTCGGAGCGCAAGGCCTCGCTGGTCGCCAAGCGTGATCGCGTGCAGAAGAAGATCGACTCGATCCGCGGATACGTGCCCAAGAAGCAGGCCGCCGGACCGTCGACCCGTGACCTGCTCAAGAACATCTTCCCGGCAGCCCCGACCCTTCCGGACCTGCCGACGACCAACGTTTCCGACAACGAACTGCTGTCGATCGCGGCGCGGGCCGCCGCCCAGATCGCCGTCGACGTGGGCTCCGCGGCGCTCGGGATGGGCCTCGACGTGGGTTCGCAGATGCTCAAGGGCATCATCGGCGAGCAGCGGTTGCCGCAGTCCGAACTCCTCAACGAGCTCGGTCTGGGCGGAATGGACCTCACCGGCAGCAGCGGCAACGACAGCCTGAGCTCCCGCCTGGGATCGGGAAGCCTCGGCTCCCTGTTCGGCGGCTCGGGCGGTGGCGGTGGATCGGGCGGCATCATGCGGCCGGGTCTTCGCGGCCCGCAGGCGGTCGAGATCGTCGTGAACCGTGCTCTCTCGCAGCTGGGTGTCACCTACGCCTGGGGTGGTGGCGACGTCAACGGTCCGACGCAGGGCATCCGCGACGGCGGCGTCGCCGACAGTTACGGCGACTACCGCAAGGTCGGCTTCGACTGCTCGGGTCTGATGATCTACGCCTTCGCCGGTGTCGGCATCGAACTGCCGCACTACACGGGCTACCAGTACACGTCGGGTCCGCACTTCCCGCTGTCGCAGATGCGTCGCGGCGACATGATCTTCTACGGCCCGAACGCGAGCCAGCATGTCGCGCTGTACCTGGGCGACAACAAGATGGTCGAGGCCCCGCAGTCGGGCTCCGTCGTCAAGGTGTCGCCGCTGCGCACCAGCGGTGCGATGCCCAACGTGGTCCGCCTCCTCTGAGAACGTCCGAACGACGGGCCGCGGATCTTCTTGGCGCCTTTTCAGTTCGCACGGCTAGGCTGGCACAAACACGCGGGGGTGTCTTCGGCCCCGACGTGGCCACACCAGTGAGCAGCAGAGTTCAGACGAACAGGAGCACGGGTTGACCGAATCGCACTCCCTCGACAAGGCGGCCACGGGGGACCCGGCCGCGGCAGGCGCCGATTCGTCGGTGCTGAGCGACGCCGACGTCGCCCTGCTCGAGCGGGCCATCTACGAGGTCAAGCGCGTCATCGTCGGTCAGGACCAGCTCGTCGAGCGGATTCTCGTGGGCCTGCTCGCCCGCGGCCACATCCTTCTCGAAGGTGTCCCGGGCGTCGCCAAGACGCTTGCGGTCGAGACCTTCGCCAGGGTCGTCGGCGGATCCTTCTCCCGTGTGCAGTTCACTCCCGACCTGGTGCCCACCGACCTCATCGGTACGCGTATCTACCGTCAGGGCCGCGAGGAGTTCGACACCGAACTCGGCCCGGTCGTGGCGAACTTCCTGCTCGCCGACGAGATCAACCGCGCACCCGCCAAGGTGCAGTCCGCGCTCCTGGAGGTCATGGCCGAGCGGCACGTGTCGATCGGCGGCAAGACCTACCCGATGCCCGACCCGTTCCTCGTGATGGCGACGCAGAACCCCATCGAGAACGAGGGTGTCTACCCGCTGCCGGAGGCCCAGCGCGACCGCTTCCTGTTCAAGGTGCTCGTCGACTACCCGTCGGTGGAGGAGGAGCGCGAGATCGTCTACCGGATGGGCAACGTCCCGCCGACGGCCTCACAGGTCCTCGACCCCGCGGCGATGCTGCGTCTCCAGAAGACCGCCGCGAACGTCTTCGTCCACCACGCGCTCGTCGACTACGTCGTCCGCGTCATCAACGCGACGCGTCGTCCGGCCGAGCTCGGTCTCAGCGACGTCGCTTCGTGGCTGTCCTATGGCGCCTCGCCGCGTGCGACGCTCGGCATCGTGGCCGCGGCCCGCGCACTCGCGCTGGTCCGCGGACGCGATTACGTCATCCCGCAGGACATCGTCGAGATCATGCCCGACGTCCTTCGGCACCGCCTGGTGCTGTCCTACGACGCGCTGGCCGACGAGATCGACGCCGATCAGGTCATCACCCGCGTGCTGCAGACCGTGGGACTCCCGCAGGTCGGTGCGCAGCCGGTGCAGTCGTCGTACCCGGCGGCACCCCAGGGGCAGGGCCAGACCGGCGCACCCCAGACTGGTGTCCCCCAGCCGGCTCAGCAGGGCGCCAACGGCTATGCCGGACAGCAGGTTCCGCAGGGCTCCGGTCCGGTGAACCCGAATGCGCGGTATGGCGGCTAATCGCGACCTACCCAGCCTCGGTGCCGGGCTGCTCGAGGAGCCCCAGCTGACCGCGGCTCTGAAGATGTTGGAGCTCACCGTCCGTCGCAAGCTCGACGGCGTGCTGCAGGGGGAGCATCTCGGACTCATCCCCGGCCCGGGTTCGGAACCCGGGGAGGCGCGTGCCTACCAGCCAGGTGACGACGTCCGTCGGATGGAATGGTCGGTCACCGCCCGCACCACCCAGCCGCATGTGCGCCAGATGATCGCCGACCGCGAGCTCGAGACCTGGCTCGTCGTCGACGCGTCGGCGAGCCTCGACTTCGGCACGGTCGGGTGCACCAAGCGCGACCTGGCGGTGGCCGCGGCCGCCGCGATCGTGCATCTCACCACCGGTGGCGGCAACCGGCACGGGGCCCTCGTGGTGACCGGCGACGACGTCGTACGGGTGCCCGCTCGGGCCGGCCGCGCCCATGCCCAGAACCTTCTCAAGGCCATTGCGACCACCCGTCGCAGTGCTCCCGGCGTCCGTGGCGACCTCAAGGCCGGCATCGAGGCACTGCGCCGTCCGCAGCGTCGCCGCGGTCTCGCGGTCGTCATCAGCGACTTCCTCGGACCGATCGACTGGGAACGCTCGCTGCGTGCCATCGGCGCCCATCACGAGCTGCTCGCGGTCGAGGTCCTCGACCCTCGCGACCTGGAATTGCCCGCGATCGGCGAGGTCACCCTGGCCGACGCCGAGTCGGGGGAGATCCACGACGTCACCGTCACCGAGGAGCTGCAGCGCGACTTCGCCGCCGCCGCCCGCGCCCATCAGCAGCGCGTGCATCGGACGCTGCGCAGTTGCGGGGGAGCGACGCTGTCCCTCCGCACCGACCGCGAGTGGATCACCGACACCGTCAAGTTCATCGCCCAGCGACGCCGCGGCCTGGCCGCCGGGGTGGGGTAGCCGATGCTGTCCAGTCCCTTCTGGTTGTTGCTGCTGCTCGTCGTCGCCCTGCTCGGCGCCGCGTACGTGTACATGCTGCGTCGCCGCAAGCAGCGGGCGCTGACCTTCGCGAACCTCGATCTGCTGAAGTCCGTCGCACCCGCCGACCGCAACCGGCTGCGTCACGTGCCGATCGCGTTGCTGATCATCTCGCTGATCCTGCTGACTGTCGCGTTGTCCGGGCCGCAGGCCGACCGCAAGGTGCCGCGCAACAAGGCGACGGTGATCCTCGTGATGGACGTGTCGCGGTCGATGAACGCGACCGACGTCTCGCCGTCGCGTATCAAGGCCGCGCAGGAGGCGGCGAAGAAGTTCGCCGACGAGTTGACCGAGGGCATCAACCTCGGCCTGATCTCCTTCGCCGGCACCGCGGCGAGCCTGGTCTCGCCGACCCCGGACCACAACGCGACCAAGGTCGCCGTGGACAAGCTGAGGCTCGACGACAAGACGGCGACCGGCGAGGGCATTTTCGCCGCGCTGCAGCAGATCAGCACACTCAATGCCGTTCTCGGTGGCGGCGAGGCGGCCCCGCCGGCGCGGATCGTGCTCCTGTCGGACGGCAAGGAGACCGTGCCCGACGACCCCGACGACCCGCGCGGTGCCTTCACCGCGGCGCGGAAGGCCAAGGAGGAGAAGATCCCGGTCTCCACGATCTCCTTCGGCACGCGGACGGGCACCGTCGAGCTGGAGGGTGATCGAGTCCCGGTTCCCGTCGACGACGATTCGCTGCGCAAGATCGCGAACCTCTCCGGCGGTGACTTCTTCACCGCCGCGAGCCTCGACGAGCTCAACAAGGTCTACGAGAAACTGCAGAACGAGATCGGTTACGAGACACGACGCGGGGACAACTCGAAGCCGTGGCTGATCGCGGGTACGTTGTTCGCGCTGGTCTCGGCGTTCGCAGCGCTCGCGATCAACCGCAGGCTGCCCTGACCCGACCCCGGGCCCGGGTGACGGCGAGCCACATCCGACGACCACCGCGACGCCGACCCAAACAGAACGGATAGGTTAGACACCCATGACGGCATCCAGCAACGAAGCGCAGAACCCTTCCCGTTCGGTCCTGGTGACCGGCGGCAACCGCGGGATCGGTCTCGCCGTGGCCCAGCGCCTCGCCGCCGACGGCCACAAGGTCGCGGTCACGCACCGCGGCTCCGGTGCCCCCGAGGGACTGTTCGGCGTGAAGTGCGACGTCACCGACTCCGAGTCGGTCGACGCGGCCTTCGCCGAGGTCGAGGCCCACCAGGGTCCGGTGGAGATCCTCGTGGCCAACGCGGGCATCACCGACAACATGCTGCTCATGCGGCTGTCCGAGGAGTCCTTCGAGAAGGTCCTCGACGCCAACCTCACCGGCGCCTTCCGCTGCGCGAAGCGCGCCACCAAGGGAATGCAGCGCGCCAAGTGGGGCCGCATGATCTTCCTCGGCTCGGTCGTCGCGATGTCGGGTATCCCCGGCCAGGTCAACTACGCGGCGTCCAAGGCCGGTCTCATCGGCATGGCGCGTTCGATCGCCCGTGAGATCGGATCACGCAACATCACGTCCAACGTCGTCGCGCCGGGCTTCATCGAGACCGACATGACCGCCGCCATGGAAGATCGCTACATCGAGATGGCCAAGCAGGCCATCCCGCTGGGCCGTACCGGCAAGCCGGAGGACGTCGCCGCCGCGATCAGCTTCCTCGCCTCCGACGAGGGCGGCTACATCTCCGGCGCGGTCATCCCGGTCGACGGCGGCATGGGCATGGGCCACTGACCCTGCGGGTCACCAACGGCCGACGGCCACACCACATCTCAATCAACGTCGATCTCAGGAGCACATCTTCGTGAGCGGAATCCTGGACGGGAAGACCGTCCTCATCACGGGCATCATCACCGATGCGTCGATCGCCTTCCACGCGGCCGCCATGGCGCAGGAGCAGGGCGCGACGGTGATCATCACCGGTATCCCGGAGCGGCTTCGGCTGATCGACCGGATCGCCAAGCGCCTGCCGAAGGAGGTGCCGCCGGCCATCGGTCTCGACGTCACCAGCGAGGAAGACCTCGAGTCGCTCGCCGGCAAGATCCGCGAGATCGCCCCGCAGGGCATCGACGGTGTCATGCACTCGATCGCGTTCGCACCGCGCACCCTGATGGGCCCGGAGGCCAAGCCGTTCCTCGAGGGCCCCGGCCCCGACGCCGCCAAGGCGTTCGAGATCTCGGCCTGGAGCTATGCGTCGCTGGCCCGCGCCGTGCTGCCCGTCATGAACGAGGGCGGCTCGATCGTGGGTATGGACTTCGACCCCCGCACCGCCATGCCGTACTACAACTGGATGGGCGTCGCCAAGGCCGCCCTCGAGTCGGTGAACCGCTACGTGGCGCGAGAAGTGGGCAACGCCAAGAACATCCGCTCCAACCTGGTCGCCGCCGGCCCCATCAAGACCCTCGCGGCCAAGGCCATCGCCGGCACCGCGACCGACGACGCCAAGCAGCTGAACATGCTCAACGAGTACTGGGACGGCGCGTCGCCCATCGGCTGGGACGTCGACGACCCGACCGTGGTCGCCAAGTCGGTTTGTGCGCTGCTGAGCGACTGGCTGCCCGGCACCACCGGCTCCATCGTCTACGTCGACGGCGGCGCCAGCCACAACACCTGGTTCCCGGAGGGCATGACCTCCGGGTCGTGAACCCGGGGAGAGACGCCGTGGAGACCGCCTTCGATTCCGTCCTGTTCCTGTCCTTCGGTGGTCCCGAGGGCCCCGACGAGGTCATGCCGTTCCTGGAGAACGTGACCCGGGGCCGGGGTATCCCGCGGGAACGCCTGGAATCGGTGGCGGAACACTATCTGCACTTCGGCGGGGTGTCGCCGATCAACAAGCTCAACCTGGACATGATCGACGGTGTCCGCGCCGATCTGGCGCGTCGCGGCGTCGACCTTCCGGTGTACTTCGGCAACCGCAACTGGCACCCGATGGCCGAGGACACCCTGGCCGAGATGTACCGGGCCGGGCATCGCCGCATTCTGGTCTTCCCGACCTCCGCCTGGGGCGGCTACTCGGGGTGCCGTCAGTACCACGAGGACATCGACCGGTCCCTGCAGGCGCTGGCCAGTCGTGAACCCGCGTCCACGACGCCCGAGGGTGCGGTGGTGCTCCGCAAACTGCCGCAGTATTGGTCGCACCCGGCATTCACCGCGGCGGGCGCAGACGCCGTCCGTCGCGGGATCGAGAAGCTCGGTGCGTCCGAGGACTCGGTCCGCCTGGTGTTCACCGCACATTCCGTCCCGAGCTCGGCCGATGCCGCGTCCGGACCGGCCGCCGAGGGCGGGAATCTCTACTCCCGCCAGGTGATGGCCGCGTCGCAGGCCGTTGCCGACGCCCTGGGCGTCGACGACTTCGACCAGGTCTGGCAGTCGAGGTCGGGACCCCCGCAGATCCCGTGGCTCGAACCGGACATCTGCGATCACCTCGAAGATCTTGCGGCGCACGGTGTTCGCCGGGTCGTGGTCTATCCCATCGGGTTCATCTCCGATCACCTCGAGGTGATCTGGGACCTCGACAACGAAGCGGCCGAGACGGCGCAGCGACTCGGAATGGATTACGTGCGCGCCGACACCGTCGGCACCGATCCTCGATTCATCGAGATGATCGGCGAGTACGTGGAGAACTACGTCGGCGGCCTGGGAGATCTCACCGCGATGGGTTGCGGGGACAACGGTCGGGTGTGCCGGGACCGGTGCTGTGTGCCCGCCGCACGGCCGAGGCTATCGATCACCGCGGCCGACGCCACGTAGCGACAGTCGATATCAAGTCCATTGTTAACGATCGTTCCTGCTCAGCGCTCTAATCGTTTGCGTTGGTAACAATCGAATAACAGGAGAGGGCACGTGTGGCCTCATTGTTTGCCACATGACATTCTGTGGATACGCTCCCTCCCCCCGGGTGGCGATCTCAGAGAGGAATCTGTAATGGCAGATAAGCTTATCGACCTGGACGACGCATTGCTCGGATCGATCCTGGACACCATTCTCACCGGTTCGCTCGAGGAAAACGATCCTTCGTAAGAAACGCTTGTCGGGTGGGCCGCGTCGACGACGCGGCCCACTCGTCTTTTATGGGTCCTTCTCTGATTTCGCCGAGAATTACGGGTTTCGATGATTGACAACCAACACGAATCGATCGAAACGGTCACTCTCACCGGTGATGATCTCGACCCGGCCATCGAACTGCTCGCCGACGGCCTCGACGAGATACCGCTGTACTCCTGGTTGCTCGGCGACCACATCGCCGACCGCTCGCTGCGGGAATGGCTGGCGGAAATCCTCGTACGACCATTGCTGAATGCGGGATATGTAATCGGCGCCCGACTCGGCGACCGTCTTGTCGGGTTGCTGGTCTATCAGCCGCACGACGCCGATCTCTCGGTCGACGGCAGTCCGCCGCTGGCGCCGGCCGATTTCGCGGCCGTCGCGACCGTTCCCGGAGTGCGGGAACGCGTCGCGGAGCTGCTGACCAGTTCGACGCTGGCACCTCCGGCGGACGACGCGGTGAATCTCCGGATCGGGGTCGTGGCGCGCACCGAACGCGGCGGCCGGGCAACGGTCGCCATGGTGCGTGAGTTGGAGCGGTTCTGTACGGCCGCAGCGCGCCCGTTCTACGCGTGGACGGGTTCGGAGAGCTTGCGTCGCTACTACACCGAGGTCTGGGGTGCCAACGAGTTCGCAGTCGAGGACTGGAACGGCATCAAGATGTACGGCCTCGTCTCCGACCGGCCACCACGACGCCGGACGGAGTCCGGTCCGGCCTGACGCGTTCCCGCGTCGCACGTGAATCAGCGGCGGAGCAGTTCACCGATCGTGGAATTCACCGCGGCCGCACGTGCGGTCCGGGTGAGGGTCTGCAGACCGCGTAGGGCGGAATCACCCGAATCCCATTGTCCCGCAGTGTCGCCGATCTCGACCCGACGGGTCCCCGCGAGATCGACGATGGCCTCCACCTGGGCGGCGGTGTCGATGAGCCGCGTGGAGCGGGCGTCGAGTGCGTGCGGGGGCAGTGCGACGCGATGCCGGGCGGTGAGGGCCGCGAGCTCCTTGCGCAGATCACCCGCATCGACCGACCGGCGTCCACCGAGACCCCCGATGATCGACGCCGCATCGCGGACCGCCTGGCGCAGGTCGTATTCCAGGTCACCCGCGGACGGGCCGGATGACACCAGATGGTCGAGGTCGAGCCGGTCGGCATACCGGAAGGTGGTCCACCGGCAGGTCACGTATGGGGGATCGACACCGAGGGTGGAGAACTCGGGGACGAGTGCGAGGGTGCCCGCCGTGTCCGAATCGTCGACCAGGAGAACCTCGCCGGCGGTGAGGGCCCTCGACGTCGCGGGGTTCGGGGGCAGACCCTGCGGATCGCCGGTCGACGGCAGGCGCACCGCCAGGCGTCGGGCCGGTTTCAGCAACCCCAGCAGGTCCAGTACGCCGTTCCCCGATCCCGTTGGGGTCGTGGGCTGTTCGGTCGGCACCTCATGCCGGTCGGCGGATTCGGCGAGCGCCTCGATCACGTCGTCGGGGGAGCAGCGCCCGGTGAGCCACGCGGCCGCCCACGCGCCCAGGGCGCAGGTCGGCCACGCGACGGTGGAGGGGAGGATGTCGCTGCGATTCATCAAGGAACAACGATACCGCCGGCCCCGGAACGGGCGCCGGGCGTGGCAACCCGCCGCCGGGGGCCCGGGCGCTTACGGTGTTGGGCGCAGATGTCCAGGGACCGAAGAGGTGGAACGCGATGGATGACCGGTACGGGCGCGATGTGCTGTCTCAGCCACGCCGGACCAAGCCGCGTCCGGTGGAGGTCGCGGCAGAACGTGACCTGGTCGTGGAGGACGCCGCCTCCGGTTTCTGCGGTGCCGTCGTGGGGCTCGAGAAGAGCTACGCCGGTGACCTGGTGCGCCTCGAGGACCGGCACGGCCGGACCCGCGTGTTCCTGATGAACCCCGGCGCCTTCCTGATCGACGGCCGCACCGTGACCCTCGTCAAGCCCCGCACGCGCGGACCCCAGAAACCGGCGACGACGGCGTCCGGTTCGCGCGCCGCGCCGCGCACCCGCGCGCGCACCGCACGTGCCAGCCGGATCTTCGTCGAGGGCGTGCACGATGCGACGTTGCTCGAACGGGTGTGGGGCGACGACCTACGGGCCGAAGGGGTTGTCGTGGTCAGTCTCGACGGTCTCGACAACCTCGACGCGGCGCTCGCCGAGTTCCAGCCCGCGCCGCATCGCCGCGCGGGCGTTCTCGTCGACCATCTCGTGGCCGGTTCGAAGGAGGCCCACCTCACCGCCGAGGTCGGCGAGCACGTGCTGGTGTGCGGTCACCCCTATATCGATGTCTGGGAGGCGGTGAAGCCCGCCTCGGTCAAGATCTCGGCCTGGCCGAGGATTCCGCGCGGCACCGACTGGAAGACCGGGGTGTGTGCCCAGTTGGGATGGGGTGACCCGCGGGACGGCTGGCGCCGGGTGCTGAGCGGGGTCAGCAGCTTCCGCGATCTGGAGGTGCCCCTCCTGCGGTCGGTGGAGGAGCTCATCGACTTCGTCACCGCTGCCCAAGAGGCCGGATAGCGACGGCGGCCCACTCGTCCGCGCCGTCGACGAACCGAGGCTGCTCGGACATCTCTGGCAGACTGGACACATGAGCGCCCTGCTGTGGTTGGCGGCCGCGATCGTCTTGGCGGTCGCGGAGATGTTCGGTGGCGAATTGGTGCTGCTCATGCTGGCCGGCGGCGCCTTCGCCGCGGCCGGTGTGGATTTCGTGTGGGAGCCGCCCCTCTGGGTGGACGGCCTGGTATTCGCGGCGGTGTCGGTTCTGCTGCTCGTAGCCGTGCGTCCGATTGCCAAGCGCCACATGCTCAATCGCCCCGCCGTGCTCATGAACACCGAGGCCCTGGAAGGGCAGCCGGCGGTCGTCACCGAGACGGTCGACGGCGACGACGGCCGCGTGAAGATCGGCGGCGACATCTGGTCGGCGCGGTCGGTGGACCCCGCAGCGGTGCTCGAACCCGGAACCCATGTGACCGTCGTCGAGATCGACGGTGCGACCGCAGTGGTGTGGCGCGCCTGATCGCTCGACCCGACCTGCTCGACATTCCGCGAGGAAGGTGAATTGTGGACGATTTACAGATCTTCGGCTTGGTGGTGGTGGTACTGCTGGTCGTGTTCGTGGCGGTGGTGCTGGCCAAATCGGTGGCGCTGATCCCACAGGCGGAGGCCGCGGTGATCGAGCGTCTCGGCCGCTACACCCGCACCGTGTCCGGGCAGTTGACGCTGCTGCTGCCGTTCGTCGACCGGATCCGTGCGCGGGTCGACATCCGTGAACGGGTCGTGTCCTTCCCGCCGCAGCCGGTGATCACCGAGGACAACCTCACGCTGTCCATCGACACCGTCGTCTACTTCCAGGTCACCAATCCGCGTTCGGCCGTCTACGAGATCGACAACTACATCGCCGGTGTCGAGCAACTCACCATCACCACGCTGCGCAACGTGGTCGGCGGTATGACTCTCGAAGAGACGCTGACCTCCCGTGACTCCATCAACGGGCAGCTGCGCGGCGTGCTCGACGAGGCGACCGGCCGCTGGGGCCTGCGCGTCGCCCGCGTCGAACTCAAGTCGATCATGCCGCCGCCGTCGATCCAGGAGTCGATGGAGAAGCAGATGAAGGCCGATCGCGAGAAGCGCGCGACGATCCTCACCGCCGAGGGCCAACGCGAGTCGGCGATCAAGACCGCCGAGGGCAACAAGCAGTCGCAGATCCTCGCGGCCGAGGGTGCCAAGCAGGCCGCGATCCTCGCCGCCGAGGCGGAGCGGCAGTCGCGCATCCTGCGTGCCCAGGGTGATCGTGCGGCCGCCTACCTGAACGCACAGGGTGAGGCGAAGGCCATCGAGAAGACGTTCGCGGCGATCAAGGCGGCCAAGCCGACTCCGGAACTCCTTGCCTACCAATACCTCCAGCAGTTGCCGGAGATGGCGAAGGGTGAGGGCAGCAAGGTCTGGGTGGTGCCGTCCGACTTCGGCTCGGCGCTCCAGGGTTTCGCGAAGTCCTTCGGCATCCAGGGCGACGACGGCGTGTTCCGGTACGAGCCGACCGACTCGCCGCCCTCGCAGATCGACGAGTCGGAGACCGAGGACTGGTTCTCGCTGGCGTCCGATCCGAAGGTCGCGCAGGCTGTCGCCGAGGCCGAGGCGGTGGCCCGCAAACCTGTCGCCCCCGAGATCGGCACCGGCGTGGGCCGGTCGACACGCTCCGCATCGCTCGACGCCGCGGTCGAGGAGACCGGTACCACACCCGGTTAGACCGGCGGTCAGGCGGTGATGAGGTGTTCGATGCCGGCGAGGCCGATGGCCCACAGCACCGACGCGAAGGTTCCCATGATGAACTGCTCGGACGCCTGCGGCGCACGTAGCTCGGGATAACGCGCAAGGCTCTTCACCGCCAGGATGATCGCGAGTCCTTCCGGCCACCCGGCCATCAGCGTCGTGACGACGGCCAACCGCTCGAGATAACCGATGACACGGCCGCCGCGGAGCGGCCCGACCTCGTTCGGGTCGGACGGTGCGGGGTCCGCGTCGTCCGGGGTCTCGGCGTGGTCCGGGGCCTCGGTGTCATCGTCGTTCTCCGAGGCGGGCGTCGGCGCCGGGTCCCCCCGGACGCCACCCAGTTTCAGTACCGCCCGCACCACGGGGCCGCCGCCGGTGACCGCCGCGACAGCTGTGATCACGGTCGCCGTCGCGGCGTCGAGCCCGATCGCGGGTCCGGCGGTGGCAGCGACGATTGCCGTCGCCGTGGCGAGTCCCAGCAGGACCGTGAGGCCGATCGCGTGCACGATGGTCGCCGACCGCGGCACGGTCAGACCCTCGAGTGCGCGGTGACGCAGCAGCTGCTCCACCCCGAGCCACAGCACAGGCGTGACGGCGGTCAGGACGAGGAGGGTGAGGGCGATCCCGGTCATCGGACCACCGTCGCATCCGGGGCCTGCTCGCCGACATGCCGGCGGTCGGCCTCGGCGAGTGCATCGGCGAGCAGCTCCAGGGAATCGGGTTCCAGATCCCAGCCGGCGGCGCGGAGTCGTTGGCTCATCGCCTGGGGTGTGATGTCGAGGACGCCCGCCGCGTCCGCCTGGGTGAGTCCGCGTCGCATGAGGGCCACCGCCTCGATCCCGGCCGCACTTCGGGTGGCGACGATGTCGCTGATCAGGCGGCCGGCGGTTTGAGCGTGGCGGCACCATCGGGCATCGGGACCGCGTACGCACAGGGGTATGCGCTGGCGCTTGGCCGCCTCGACCGCGTCCCGGGCGTGGACGAAGGCGGCTCCACGTCCTGCGCGGGTGGACGAGGGGAGAGGCTGTTCGACATCCCCGGTGCCGATGCCCACGCTCCAGTGACCGTCGGCGGTCAGTTCGACGGCGAGCTGTGCCAGGGTCTGCGGATCATCGAGGACGCCTTGGATCTCGTCGCCGGCGGTGCGCTCGAAGGGGCGAACCGTGTCGACGTCGCGGAGCCGTTCCAGAACGGCTTCGACCCGGTCGACGTCGGTGCGGCTGCCGCGCTGATCGACGGTCATGACAAACATCACACAAGCCTACGGACTTGAGTAACTGCGATCAAGCCTTAGGGCTGGATTAATCAGGCTTGTGAACTTGATTCGACCTGATCAAGTCCGGAGGTTTGAGTGCTTCCGGTGGATACCGGCAACCGGGCGTCGAGGATCAGCCCGGCGATCCCGACCGCGAAGAGTGCTCCGCTGACCAGCAGCTGGGCGGGGTTGGCGCCGCCGGTCAGCGAATCGCCGAGCATCACCACGGCCGCGGTTCCGGGAGCCATGCCGATGATGCTCGCGACGGTGAACGGCAGCGGTCGTACGGAGGACAACGCAGAGCAGTAGTTCGCGACCGAGAACGGGCAGGCCGCGATCAGGCGGAGCGAGCCGACGGCGAGCCAGCCGCGCCGTTCCAGGCGGTATTCGACGGCCTTCACGACCGGCTTCTTGAGGAACGGTCGAACCCGATCGCGGCCGAGGACCCGCACGAGTCCGAAGGCGGCGACCGCCGCGATCGACGAGGCGATCATCGCGCCGACGAAGCCGACGAAGGGGCCGAAGAAGATCCCGGACATGACGGTGAAGGTCGAGCGGGGGATCGGCGCGATCGTGACCACGGCATACGCCGCGAAGAACAGCCACGGGAAGGCCGGGCCGAGGTCGTCGCCCCATGCGCGAACGCTGCCGATCGAGGGGAGCGGGATGAGGTAGGAGCCGAGCAGGACCACTGCCACGACCGCGGCGGCGACGAGCGCGCGCCGGACGACCCGGCGGTCGAAGGCGACCCGGCGTCGACTGCCCGTCACGTCTGGTGTTACCTCGGTGACGGGGGCTGGCTCGGGCACCCAGACACTCTACTCTGGAGTTCACTGGACGCCTCCACGTCGCGACCAGCTCGCACCCCTCCGGGTGGCGTAGCTCACGCCGACCTCGTTGATGGGCCGAGCGAGCGATCGGCTAAGGTCGTGTACGCGCTCGCACAGAGCATTCACGGAGGTGTGCTTCCCCACATGCCACAGCAAACTGACCAGCCCAAACCCGAGTCAGATCTCGGCCGTACAGAACTCGATCAGGCCTACCAGGCGTGGTCGAAGGCCGCCGCGGCCGTTCTGGCGAAATCACGTCGGGTCGACGTCGACGAGCTCCCGGATACACCGGAAGCACTGCTCTCGACCGACACCGCCGACGGGCTGACCATCCGGCCGCTGTACACACGTCGCGACGAGACGACCGAACCCGGTCTGCCCGGTCGGTTCCCGTTCGTCCGCGGTGCCGACCCCGCGCGGGACGTCACCACCGGGTGGCGTGTCACCGAGCGGTTCGGCGACGACGAGACTCCGGCCGAGGACGCCAACGAACTCGTTCTCGAGGCGATGGCCAACGGCACCAGCGGACTCTGGCTCTCCATCGGCAAGCCCGGTGGCGGTCTCGGTGTCGCCGACCTCGCCACGGTGCTGCGCGGCGTCTACCTCGACCTCGTGCCGGTGACGCTCGACGCCGGCACGGAGGGCATCGCCGCCGCCCGGGAGCTGCTGTCGCTCAAGGAGAAGGCGCAGGCCGCACCGGTCGCCGCGCCTCCCACCGCCGCGACGACCCATTCCTTCGGTCTCTCGCCGCTGACCGCGGCGTTCTCCGGACGGGCGACCGTCGACGCCGACGAGGCCACCGCCCTCGCCGCGTCGAACCTGCCCGCCGGGGTCCGGACCTTCCGCGTCGACGGCAGCGACTTCGCGACCGCCGGCGCCGACAACGGCCTCGAGCTCGCGCTCGTGGTGGCCGCGGCCGTCGCGCACCTGCGTGACCTGACCGCCGCCGGTCTGTCCGCCGAGGCGGCCCTGGGCCAGATCACCTTCGGGGTCTCCGCCGACGACGACCAGTTCGCGACGATCGCCAAGTTCCGTGCGCTGCGCAAGATCTGGGCCCGCGTGGCCGAGGTCGTCGGCGCACCCGACGCCGGCGGTGCACTGACCCACGGCGTGACGGACCTGTCGATGTACAGCCAGCGCGACCCCTGGGTCAACATGCTGCGCAGCACCATCGCGGCCTTCGGTGCGGGTGTCGGCGGCGCCGATCAACTGACGGTCCTTGCTTACGACGCGACGATCCCGGCCGACAAGCGCACCTCGAGTGCGTCCTTCTCGCGCCGCATCGCCCGCAACACCCAGCTGCTGCTGCTCGAGGAGTCCAACATCGGACGCGTCCTCGACCCGGCCGGTGGTTCGTGGTTCGTCGAGTCGCTGACCGACGACCTCGCCGCCAACGCCTGGAGCGTCTTCACCGAGGTCGAGGCCGCCGGTGGCTACCGCGCCGCCCTCGACAGCGGCTGGATCGCCGAGAAAGTCGACGCCTCGCTGGCCCGCCGCGATGCCGAGGTCGCGCACCGTCGCATCTCGGTCACCGGTGTCAACGAGTTCCCGAACATCGACGAGCGGGCCCTGTCCGACGCCCAGGGTGCCTCGGCGTCCGGCGTGACCGACGTGGTCACCGGAACCCCGAAGCTGGCCCGTGTCGGCCGTGCCTTCGAGGAGCTGCGCGACCGCTCCGACGTGGCGTTGTCCGAGAAGGGCGCGCGCCCGTCGATCCTGCTGATCCCGCTGGGCAGCGTCGCCGAACACAACGGGCGCACCACCTTCGTGGCCAACCTGCTGGGCGCCGGCGGCATCACCGTGGTCAACCCCGGCCCGCTGAGCGCGGACCAGATCGGCGACGCGGTCGCCGGTGCGAACACCCCGATCGCGGTCATCTGCGGCACCAAGGCCCGCTACGCGGAGGAAGGTCCGGCGGCCCTCGCCGCCGCCCGTGCGGCCGGTCTGTCGAAGGTCCTGCTCGCCGGTCCCGACAAGGAATGGCCCGAGTCCGACGATCGCCCGGACGGTTCGCTGCGGGTCGGCATCGACGCGGTGAGCACGCTCTCCGAACTCCTCGATCAGCTTCTCTCAACCTCGGGAGCGACGGCATGACCCAGACCGAACCCAATCCGACACAGTCGATCCCGAGCTTCGCCGGGGTCGAGCTCACCGACGGGACGGCTGCTGCGGCCGCCGGGCCCGGCGCACCCGTCACCGAGGAACTGGCGTCGGCGCACGGCTACTCGGTCGACCAGGTCACCTGGAACACCCCCGAGCAGATCGACGTCGCCCCGGTGTACACGCGCACCGACCGCAACGCGATCCTCGACGACGCCGAGCACCCGTACCCGCTCGACTCGGTCCCGGGTGCGGCGCCGTTCATCCGCGGTCCGTACCCGACGATGTACGTGAACCAGCCGTGGACGATCCGCCAGTACGCGGGCTTCTCGACCGCCGCCGAGTCCAACGCCTTCTACCGCCGCAACCTCGCGGCCGGTCAGAAGGGTCTGTCGGTGGCCTTCGACCTCGCGACCCACCGCGGTTACGACTCCGACCACCCGCGCGTCGCAGGCGACGTCGGTATGGCCGGTGTGGCGATCGACTCGATCCTCGACATGCGTCAGCTCTTCGACGGCATCGACCTGGGCAACGTCTCGGTGTCGATGACGATGAACGGCGCGGTGCTGCCGATCCTGGCGCTCTACGTCGTGGCGGCCGAGGAGCAGGGTGTGCCGCCGGAGAAGCTGGCCGGGACCATCCAGAACGACATCCTCAAAGAGTTCATGGTCCGCAACACCTACATCTACCCGCCGAAGCCGTCGATGCGGATCATCTCGAACATCTTCGAGTACACCAGCCAGAAGATGCCGAAGTTCAACTCGATATCGATCTCCGGCTACCACATCCAGGAAGCCGGTGCGACCGCCGACCTGGAGCTGGCCTACACGCTGGCCGACGGCGTCGAGTACATCCGCGCCGGTCTCGAGGCCGGTCTCGACATCGACAAGTTCGCACCGCGTCTGTCCTTCTTCTGGGGCATCGGCATGAACTTCTTCATGGAGGTCGCCAAGCTGCGCGCGGCGCGTCTCCTGTGGAGTGAGCTCGTCGCCGAGTTCGGTCCGAAGAACGCCAAATCGCTGTCGCTGCGCACACATTCGCAGACCTCGGGCTGGTCGTTGACCGCGCAGGACGTGTTCAACAACGTGGCGCGCACCTGTGTCGAGGCGATGGCCGCGACCCAGGGTCACACCCAGTCGCTGCACACCAACGCGCTCGACGAGGCGATCGCCCTGCCGACCGACTTCTCGGCCCGCATCGCCCGCAACACCCAGCTGTTGCTGCAGCAGGAGTCGGGCACCACCCGCCCGATCGACCCGTGGGCCGGCTCGAACTACGTCGAGACGCTGACCCACCAGCTGACGCAGAAGGCGCGCAAGCACATCCGCGAGGTCGAAGAGGCCGGCGGCATGACCCAGGCCATCAACGAGGGCCTGCCGAAGCTGCGCATCGAGGAGGCCGCGGCCCGTACGCAGGCCCGCATCGACTCGGGTCAGCAGCCGCTGATCGGCGTCAACAAGTACCAGGTGGCCGACGACGAGGAGATCGAGGTCCTCAAGGTCGAGAACTCCAAGGTGCGCGCCGAGCAGCTGGAGAAGCTCAACACCCTTCGCGCGCAGCGTGATTCCGCTGCGGTCGAGGCGGCCCTGGCCGACCTGACCCGCGCCGCGGCGTCGTCGGAGGGCGGCCTGGAGAACAACCTGATGGCCCTGGCCATCGAGGCCGCACGTCATCAGGCGACGGTCGGGGAGATCTCCGAGGCGCTCGAGAAGGTCTACGGTCGTCATCAGGCCGAGATCAAGACGATCAGCGGCGTGTACCGAAATGAGGCGGGCGAGGTGAGCAACATCGACGCGGCACTCGAGGCAGTGCGCCAGTTCGCCGAGGCCGAGGGCCGCCAGCCGCGCGTGCTGGTGGCCAAGATGGGCCAGGACGGTCACGATCGCGGCCAGAAGGTCATCGCGACCGCCTTCGCCGACCTGGGCTTCGACGTCGACGTGGGCCCGCTGTTCGCCACGCCGGAGGAGGTGGCCGCGCAGGCCGCCGACAACGACGTGCACGTGGTGGGTGTGTCCTCGCTGGCTGCCGGTCACCTCACCCTGGTTCCCGCGCTGCGGGAGGCGCTCAAGGAAGTCGGCCGCGAGGACATCATGATCGTCGTCGGCGGCGTCATCCCGCCGGGTGACTTCCCCGAGCTGTACGAGGCCGGCGCCGCCGCGATCTTCCCGCCCGGATCGGTCATCGCCGACTCGGCCGTGGAGCTCATCGGCAAGCTGGCCGACACCCTCGGCCTGGAACTGCCCGGGGTGGCCGCGAACTGATGGCGGACGGTACTCGGCGTCGGGTCGACGTCGACGCGCTGGCCGATGCGGTTCTCGCCGATCGCCGCGCCGATCTGGCGCGTGCGATCACCCTGGTCGAGTCCAAGCGTCCCGATCACCGGGCTGCGGCGCAGGAACTGCTGCTGAAGCTGACCCCGCACGCGGGTAACTCGTTCCGGGTCGGCATCACCGGTGTCCCGGGCGTGGGCAAGTCGACGACCATCGAGGCGCTCGGCATGCACCTGGTCGAACTGGGGCACAAGGTGGCGGTCCTCGCCGTCGACCCCAGTTCGACGCGTACCCGCGGCTCCATCCTGGGCGACAAGACGCGCATGGGTCGGTTGTCGACGGAGAAGAACGCCTACATCCGCCCCTCGCCGACCTCCGGCACGCTCGGCGGGGTGGCCAAGGCCACCCGTGAGTCGATAGTGCTGGTCGAGGCCGCCGGTTTCGACGTCGTGCTCGTCGAGACCGTCGGCGTCGGGCAGTCCGAGGTGACCGTCGCCAACATGGTCGACACCTTCACCTTCCTGACGCTGGCCCGTACCGGGGATTCGTTGCAGGGCATCAAGAAGGGTGTCCTGGAACTCGCCGACGTGGTCGTGGTGAACAAGGCCGACGGCAAGCACCTCAACGAGGCGAAGGGCGCCGCCCGCGAGCTGCGCAACGCACTCGGGCTGATCTACCCGCACGACGCCCTGTGGACCCCGCCGGTCCTGACGATGAGCGCGATCGAACGGACCGGCGTCGACGAGTTCTGGAACACGGTCGTCAAGCACAACCAGACCCTCAGGGAGGCAGGCGAGTTCACCGCCCGTCGCAACCAGCAGCAGATCGACTGGACGTGGTCGATGGTCCACGACATCGTGCTCAGCCGGCTCGCGGAGTCGCCCGGCGTCCGCGACATCCGCGACGAGGTCGAGGACGAGCTGCGCGAGGGCGTGCTGACACCGGCACTCGCCGCGCAGCGCATCGTCGACGCCTTCGACAATCGCTGAGGGCGTCCCCGCTCAGCCGATCAGCGGGGCGAGTGTCTCGCCGAGCAGTGAGACGCGCCCCGGCACATGGCCGTTGGCCGCGGCGTTGACGGTGAAACCGTCCACACCGGCCGCCAGCATGTCTGCATAGCGCGCCGCGACCTCGTCGGGGTCACCGATGATCGTCATACGGCGCCGCACCTCGGCTGCCGGGGTTCGCTCGACATATGCCTCGTACTCGGCAACCGCCTCGTCGTGCGTGGGCGCCATGCAGACGTAGGTCTGGATGCTCACGGTGATCTCCGAGCGCTCCCGACCGAGCCGGTCGCAATGTTCGGCGAGGACGTCGAGCTTGCGCGGGATGTGGTTCGGCGGACACAACAGGTTCGACTCGTCGGCGTACTGTGCGACCATTCGCAGGGTTTTCTGTTCGCCGGCCCCGCCGATCATCACCGGGATCCTCGACAGCGGCGCAGGAACGTTCAGTGCCTCGGACACCTGGTAGCGCTTGCCGTCGACGCTCGGTCGCTCGCCCGCGAGCATGCCGCGGATGATCTGCAGTGCCTCTTCAAGACGCTCGAACCGGTCGGTGAAGGTGCCGAACTCGAAGCCGAGCGAATCATGTTCGAGCTCATACCATCCCGCGCCGATCCCGAGTTGGCCCTGGCCGCCGGACACGATGCCCAGTGCGGTGACCGTCTTGGCGAGCAGGGTGGGGTTCCGGTAGGTGTTGCCGGTGACGAGCGACGACAGTCGCACGGTCGAGGTGTGCTGGGCGAGGGCCGAGAGCAACGTGTAGCACTCGAACATCGGATCGTGCGGCTCGCCGAGCATCGGCAGTTGATAGAAGTGATCCATCGCGAAGACCGTGTCGAACCCGGAGTTCTCCGCCTCCTGCGCCTGCGCGACGACGGTGGGGAAGAGCTGATCCGCGGGAACGTCCGCGTAGGTGAAGTTGGCGATCTGGTATCCGAGTCGGGTCACGGTTCAACCCTAGGTGGACACGCGTCTCAGATCCGGACGAAGGCGCGGGCGAAGGCGCCGATCGTGTCGATCAGGTCGTCGAAGACGGCGTCGAGGTCGGTGGCGGTGGCGATCCGGGCGTTGGGGCCCAGCGGCGACATCCAGCGTTCGTCGGCGACGGTCATTCCGCGGGTGAGCGTGCCAACGAGCTCGACGTCGACCCGTGCCGGGATGGTCGTGACGAGATCCGGGTTCAGGGCCACCATCGCCGCGAACGGGTCGTGGAGATGGGCGATGTAGCCCTCGTCGTGGTCGTGATGGAACTCGAAGTAGAAGCGCAGGGCGTTGGTGAGATGCCGGATGATCTCGTTGTCGGCGACCGAGCGCAGACCCCGTTCGTCGCCCGGGTCGGGGCATTCCAGCGGTGAACTCCCCGATGCCGCGGCGAGACGCACCACATGGTCCGGGGTGAGCACGACCTGTTCGGTGAGATCGAGCGCGCACACGATGGGTTCCGGTGCGCCGGCGGTGCCGAATGCGGCGAAGACCTCGGCCGCGGCCTCCGGGTCGACCGCGACGTTCCATTCCGAGGTCGGCGTCGTGTTGCCGTGGGTGTGGAAGGCCCCACCCATGATCACCAGGCGTCGGAGACGGGAGGGAAGGCCCGGGTCCCGGCGGATCGCGGTCGCCAGCGACGTGAGCGGCCCGGTCACCAGCCCGACTAGTTCGCCCTCGTGCGCTCGCGACGCCTCGATCCAGGCATCCGGGGCGTCGAGGTGGCCCGGCGTGATGGTCGGCGTGGGCAGCTCGGCGTGGCCGACGCCGAGCGGGCCGTGTGTGTCCTCGGTGGTCATGAGTTCGGCGACGAGGGGTGCGACCGGCCCGACGTGCACGGGGATCTCCGGGCGGCCGCAGAGTTCGAGCCAGGCGAGGTTGTTGGTGGTGACCACGTCGACCGGGACGTTGCCGGCGGTCGAGGCGATGCCGACGAGCTCGACATCGGCGCGTGCCAGCAGGTAGAGCAGCGCGACCGAGTCGTCGATGCCGGTGTCGCAGTCGAAGAACAGGCGCTGGGTCACGACACAATTGTGCCCGGTGTGGGGCGAGGGCCCGCGTGTCGCCCCGGGGAATCCCTAGAATTCGACGCTCAGGGAGCCGGGCGGATCGCCGTCGGCGCGGCCGCGGAGGAAGCAATGCACAGACCACGACGTCCATTGGCGGTCCTTGGCGTGTGCGCGGCGCTCCTGCTGTCCGCGTGCGGCGGCGAGGACAGGGGGAGTGGTACGCCCGTGCCGGTACCGCCCGACCCGGTCCTGACCCCGGTGGTGGGGTCGGTGTTGTTCGCGCCGACGCCGTTCGCCGGGTCGGACGGGTCCGCCCATCTCGTCTACGAGGTGTCGCTGACCGACTTCATGCGCACCCCGGTCACGATCACCGGGGTCAAGACGCTCGACGCCGGGGCTGCGGGCACTCCCTAGTTGAGCGGCCTCGACCAGACCGGGGTCGCGGGACGGCTCAAGCCCACCGGTGCGGCCTCCGTCCCGCCGAGACCCGATGTGCCCGAGGGCTATTCCGAGGTCCTCGCACCGGGGCAGAACGGTGTGCTGTTCCTGCATCTGCAGTTCGAGGGTGAGGCCCCGAAGAAGCTCGTCCACGAGATCTCGGTCCGTGCCGACGGGGCGCCGCCGCAGATGCGGGAGACCACCGAGCGGATCGCCGAGGTCGAAGTGAACGACGCCGTCGTCCCGGTCCTCGGTCCGCCGCTGATCGGCGAGGACTACATCGCCGCCGACGCCTGCTGCGACGCGGTCCGTCACACGCGCGCGATCCTGCCGTTGGACGGCACCCCCGTCGTCGCCCAGCGGTACGCGGTCGACTGGGAACAGGCCGGACCCGACGGGAAGATCTTCGTCGGTGACGCCAAGGACCCGGCGAGCTACCGGATCTACGGCGACGACGTGCTCGCCGTCGCCGATGGAACCGTCGTCGCCAGTCGCAACGATCTGCCCGAGCAGGTACCGGGGGAGTTCCCCGCGAACCTGCCGATCGCCGACGCCGACGGCAACAATCTCGTCGTCGACATCGGCGACGGGTTCTTCGTGAACTATGCGCACATGCAACCCGGATCGGTGCGGTTCAAGCCGGGGGATCGGGTACGACGCGGCGACGTCATCGGCAAGGTCGGCAACACCGGAAACTCGGTCGCACCCCACCTGCATGTCCATGTCATGAACGGACCCTCGTTCCTGATGTCCCAAGGTGTGCCGAGTGTCACCGACCTGTTCATGATCACCGGCCGGGTGGACGACACGGAGGCGTTCGACGCCTCGGAGAGCACCGGCGTCCCGCTCGAGATGGCGCCCGGTGTGACCGTGTCCACACCGCAGGACCGAATGATCCTCGATCAGAACGTCGTCACGTTCCGCGCAGGCTGACAACGGTTTTCGGCGTAGGCCGCGCCGATCTCGGGGCGATCACGACTGGACAACGATCTCATCGTCCGTACGGTCGGGGTCATGACCATTCAGAACCTGGCCTTCGAATGGACCGAGACGAATCGCGAATGGATCATTGAGAATCCGATCCGGATCGTGGCCTACATCCTGGTCGCGCTCATCGTGCGTTTCGCCATTCACCGCACCATCGACAGGGCGACCCGTCCGCGGTCCCGAGACGGCGAGAAGTCGCGCGGAGCGACCCTCATGCGCGGTCTGCGGCCCAAGACGGTGACCACCGAGCGCAGCGCCCAGATCGCCGCCAGACGCGCCCAGCGGGCGGCGACGATCGGTTCGGTGCTGAAGTCGACGGTGTCGATCGTGCTGCTCGTATGGGTGGTGCTGTCGGTGTTGAGCGTCCTCGGTGTGAACATCGCGCCGTTCATCGCCTCCGCAGGCATCGTCGGTCTGGCGATCGGTTTCGGTGCACAGAACCTGGTGCGCGACTTCGTCACCGGTGTCTTCATGCTGCTCGAGGACCAGTACGGGGTCGGTGACATCGTCGACCTCGGCGAGGCCATCGGCGAGGTGGAGACGGTGGGACTGCGGGTCACCACGCTCCGCGACATCGACGGCACCCTCTGGTATGTCCGCAACGGCGAGATCGCCCGCGTCGGCAACATGAGCCAGGAGTTCGCGGTCGCCCGCGTCGACACCCCGGTCGCACCGGGCGCCGACATCGACAAGGCGCAGCAGGTCGCCGCCGAGGCGGCACGGCGGGCCGTCGAAGACGACGACACCGACATCCTCGGAGCGATCGAGATGCTCGGCGTGCAGGAGGTGTCCTCGGAGCAGATCGTCCTGCGCCTGACGGTCAAGACCAAGCCGAACGGACAGTGGGCCGTACAGCGCCGGCTGCGACGCGCGATCCTTCAGGCCTTCGTGGAGAACAACATCGCTCTGCCGTACTCGCGGTGGGGATCACTCCTGGAGACTGCCGGTACCTGAGCCCGGGATATCGAGCTCCGACAACGAGAAAGCCCCCGGCCGGAGCCGGGGGTTTTCTCGTCGTTCTGCGGTGTCCGAGGGGGGACTTGAACCCCCACGTCCGTTAATAGGACACTAGCACCTCAAGCTAGCGCGTCTGCCATTCCGCCACTCGGACTTGCTCTGCTGCGTTGCTCCGGCGGGGATTTCTCCTCGCCATCTCGCGGCAGCGGGATAACACTAACCGAGGTTGCCCGTGTATCCCAAATCCCGTAGGAGTGAGGGGTGTCTTCACAGTCTGCGACCACTGAAGTAGTCGATCTCGTCAGCCGGTTGATCCGGTTCGACACCTCCAACACGGGGGAGCCGGAAACCACGAAAGGCGAGGAAGAGTGCGCCAAATGGGTGGCGCAGCAACTCGAAGAAGTGGGATACACCACACAATACGTCGAATCAGGTCGTCCGGGCCGCGGGAACGTCTTCGCACGGCTCGCCGGACCGCCCGATTCCGATCGCGGTGCCCTGCTGATCCACGCACATCTCGACGTGGTGCCCGCCGAACCGGCGGACTGGAGCGTCCACCCGTTCTCCGGTGCCGTCAAGGACGGCTACATTTGGGGACGCGGCGCGGTCGACATGAAGGACATGGCCGGGATGGCGCTCGCGCTCGCCCGCCAGTTCAAGCGCGACGGCACGGTCCCGCCGCGCGAGATCGTCTTCGCGTTTCTCGCCGACGAGGAGGCCGGCGGGGCCTGGGGCGCCCACTGGCTCGTCGAGCACCGCCCCGACCTGTTCGAGGGGATCACCGAGGCGGTCGGCGAGGTCGGCGGCTTCTCGTTGACCGTCGACCGACCCGACGGCACCCAGAAGCGCCTGTACCTCGTCGAGACGGCGGAGAAGGGCCTGGGCTGGATGCGCCTCACCGCCGACGCGCAGGCCGGCCACGGGTCGTTCCTGCACTCGGACAACGCCGTCACCGAGGTCGCCGAGGCGGTGGCGCGCATCGGCCGACACACCTTCCCGCTCGTGATGACCGACTCGGTGAGCCAGTTCCTCGCCGAGGTCAGCGCCGAGACCGGTCTGGATTTCAACCCGGAGGCGCCAGATCTCGAGACCTCACTGTTCAAGCTCGGCAACCTCGCCCGCATCATCGGCGCGACACTGCGCGACACGGCCAACCCGACCATGCTCAAGGCCGGGTACAAGGCCAACGTCATTCCGCAGAAGGCCGAGGCCGTCATCGACTGCCGCGTGCTGCCCGGACGGCAGAAGGCGTTCGAAAAGGAGATCGACGAACTCATCGGGCCCAATGTGACCCGCGAGTGGATCACCCACCTCGACTCCTACGAGACGAGTTTCGACGGCCACCTCGTCGACGCCATGAACGACGCCATCCTCGCGCACGACGAGCACGGAAAGACCGTGCCCTACATGCTCTCTGCGGGCACCGACGCCAAGGCGTTCGCCAAGCTGGGCATCCGTTGCTTCGGCTTCGCGCCGTTGCAGCTGCCGCCCGACCTCGACTTCGCGGCGCTCTTCCACGGCGTCGACGAGCGCGTCCCGGTCGACGCGGTTCTGTTCGGCACCAAGGTGTTCGAACACTTCCTGCTCCACAGCTGAACCCTCACATAGAGTGAGAACCAGATCGTTCCGATGCGCGAAACGTCAGAAAGGTGAACACATGTCGTCCTTCGACCCGTACTCCCCGCTACCGAGCCTGCCCGGTTTCACGCTGACCTCGGAAAGCCTCACCGACGGATCGCCGCTGGCCAACGGTCAGGTGAGCGGGATCATGGGCGCGGGTGGAGAAGACCTGTCACCCCAGCTGAGCTGGTCCGGATTCCCCGCTGAGACCAAGTCTTTCGCGGTCACCGTCTACGACCCCGACGCACCCACCGCGTCCGGTTTCTGGCACTGGGCCGTCGCCGACATCCCCGTATCGGTCACGAGCCTCCCCGAGGGCGCCGGTGACGAGGACGGCACGGGTCTGCCCGACGGTGCCGTGACCCTGACCAACGACGCCTCGCTGCGTCGCTACATCGGGGCCGCGCCGCCGCCCGGACACGGACCGCACCGCTACTTCGTCGTCGTCCACGCCGTCGACACCGAGTCGCTGAACCTCCCCGAGGCGGCCACCCCGGCCTACCTCGGCTTCAACCTGTTCTCCCACGCGATCGCCCGCGCGACCCTGGTGGGCACCTACGAACAACCCGGCGAGAACGTCTGACGCAGGGCGATTCGCTAGGGCTGGTGGGCGGCGGCGCAGCCGACCGCGTCGGAGATGGACGCGAAGCCGCCGGCGCGCACCCGCTCGGCGAGACCGGCGTGCAGCTCGTACAGCCAGAGCGGTCCGCCGTAGATGAACCCGGTGTAGACCTGCAGCAGATCGGCGCCGGCGCAGATGCGTTCCCAGGCCTGATCGACGGTCTCGATGCCGCCGACACTCACGATCGCGATCTTCCCGCCCACGCGGTTGTAGAGGCGCCTGAGGACGGCCAGCGACCGGTCGGCGACCGGGGCGCCCGACAGTCCGCCCGCACCGATCTCGCGCACCTCGGCGTCCGGGGTGCGCAGGCCTTCGCGGCCGATGGTGGTGTTGGTGGCGACGATCCCGGCCAGTCCGAGCTCGACGGCGAGGTCGGCGACCGCGTCGATGTCGTCGTCGACGAGATCGGGTGCGATCTTCACCAGGACCGGGACGTGGACCTCGGCCTGCACCGCGGTGAGGATCGGCCGCAGCGAGTCGACGGCCTGTAGGTCACGCAGGCCCGGGGTGTTGGGTGAGCTCACGTTGACGACGACGAAGTCGGCGAGGGGCCCGAGAAGGCCGGCCGAGAGCCGGTAGTCGTCGATGGCCTCGTCGAGCGGGACCACCTTGGTCTTGCCGATGTTGGCGCCGATCGGTGCGGACACCGGACCGCGCCGGACCTCTTTGAGGTGTTCGGCGGCGACGTGCGCGCCCGGGTTGTTGAAGCCCATCCGGTTGATGAGGGCGCGGTCGGCGGGCAGGCGGAACAGGCGCGGCTGCGGGTTGCCGGGTTGCCCCTGGCCGGTGATGGTGCCGATCTCGGCGAAACCGAAACCGATCTGCCCCCAAGCGTTCACGGCTCCGGCGGTCTTGTCGAAACCGGCCGCCAAGCCGATGGGCACCGGGAAATCCACACCGAACACCCGGCTGCGTAGGACCGGATCGTGGTGGGCCAGCAGCTTCGCCACCGGGAACGAGATCACCGAGAACCGGCTCACCGCACGCAACAGCACGAAGACGATGTGATGGATGCGTTCCGGCGGAAGCAGGAACATCAGTTTGAGCAGCAGGGGATAGCACCGCCGGTTGAGTGCGATCAGCACCTTCGTGGCGGTTCGTGCGGTCAGCATGCCTGGGCGCTCCGGGGATCGTGGTCGGTGGAACGGTTCTCGTCGAGTGCGCGGGCCCCGCGGGGCGGACGTTTGCGCTTCAGCAGGACCTTGCGTGTGCCGTCGGAGTAGAGGCGGACCCGCGACAGCTCCCAGCCGCCGAACTCGGCCTCGAGCGCGAGGCGCATCGACGCGGTCACCCGGGTGACGTCCGGCGGCAGCTTCAGCAGGATGTACTCGACGTCCTCCGAGGTGACCTCCCAGCCGGCGGGGTACTTGGCGCCCAAGCGGGCGAAGGTCCGCGAATGCCGCGTGTGGGGTCGTCGGTCAGCGTTCATCGATCACCGACCCGGCTCGACCGCGGTGACGCCCAGAGGGGTGCCGGGCGGCGGGACGACCTGGAGCTTGCCGTCGCGCGCAGACAGGACGAAGACGGTGCCCGCGTCGTCGACGGTGATGGTGTCGGGCTGGACGACAGACGCGAACCGCTGCCTCTCGGTGGGTTCACCGTCGTCCAGGTCATACGCAACCACCTCGTTGTTCCCGGTTGTCGACACCCAGAGCAGGTTGCGGGTGTCGTCGTAGTCTACGGCGTACGGGCCGTCGGCCACCGGGTAGCGGAATCGCATGACCAGCGGCGACCCGAAGAACCCGAGGATCTCGCCGTCGCGGGTGTTCGCGACCAGGATGCGCCCGAAACTGTCGACCGTCGAGTTCGTGGCGCCGTTGCCGGCCCGCAGCGCGGGACCGGGCTCGCCGGACTCCGGGTCGATCGGGGTCACCGACGACTGCGCGCGGTCGAGGACGACGACCTGGCCGTCGAGGTTCTCGGCGGAGGCCGGGGCGGCGGTGAGTGAGTCCACGCGGACGAACTCGCGCAGGTCGTGCTTCTTCTGGAACTCCCCGTTCTCGGACTCGGTGTCGTAGATCAGGACCCGGCCGTCGGCGGTTCCCACGACGATCTGGCCGGACGCGGCACGCACGACCGCGGTCGGTTCATCGGTGTCGAGTTCGGCGGTACGGGCGCGGCCCTCGGCGTCGACGACGACCAGCGAGCCCGGTCCGACGCCGAGGTAGCCGCCGTCGGTGTCCGGGGCGAGCGCGGTCAGGCCCGGCACCTGGACGTGGGTGGGCGGCGCGGTCATCGTGGCGGTGTCGAAGCGGAACAGTTGGCTGCCGTCCGGCGAGACGACGGCAACCGTGCGACCGGAGGAGGCGAGAGCCCGCGAGCCGACGGGTGCGGTGACCGTGAGGCCGGCCGGCTCGGAGGTCGCGGGTGCCTCGACCGCGGTCGCCGGGGCGACGGTCGCGACGTCGGGGGTGCCCGAGTCGTCGGACCCGCACGCCGTGATCATCGCCACACCCACGGCGAGAGTAGCCGCCGCGGCCACCGGCCGACGCAACCGTGCGAGACCTTTCGGGGGCTGGTGACGGGGGCGCGGTCGTCGAGACGAGTGCATGAACCCATCTTGCGTGACCGCTCGCGTGCGACGCTCAGGCGGGTCGACGCGTGTCACCGAGCCGGGTCGGCGGTGGGGGCTCCGCGTAGCATCGGGCGCCGTGACCGACACCATGACCTGGACCCAGTCGATCGTCCTCGGGGCGCTGCAGGGTCTCACCGAGTTCCTGCCGATCTCGTCGTCCGGGCATCTCCGCATCGCCTCGGAACTGATGTTCGGGGAGGACGCCGGCGCGTCGTTCACCGCGGTCACCCAGCTCGGCACCGAGGCCGCTGTGCTGCTGTTCTTCGCCAAGGACATCGTCCGCATCATCGCGGCCTGGTTCCGGGGTCTGTTCTCGGCCGAGGAGCGCAACCTCGATTACCGCATCGGCTGGTATGTGATCTTCGCGACCATCCCGATCGGCATCATCGGTTTCGTCCTCAAGGACCAGATCCGCACCACCGGCCGGAATCTGTGGCTGGTGGCCATCATGCTGATCGTCTTCGCGGGTGTGTTCTGGCTGGCCGAGCGCTACGGCAAGAAGCAGCGTCCGCTGGAGAAGCTGACCCTGCGCGACGGTCTGGTGATGGGTGGCGCACAGTGCCTGGCGCTGGTCCCCGGCGTCTCCCGATCGGGTGCGACCGCCAGTGCGGGCCTGTTCCTCGGCCTCGAACGCGAGGCCGCGTTCCGGTTCTCGTTCCTGCTGGCCATCCCGGCGGTGACGGCCTCCGGTCTGTTCAGCCTCCCGGACGCGTTCAATCCGAGTGGCGAGGGCATGGAGGCCACCGGGCCCCAACTGCTGGTCGCGACGATCGTCGCCTTCATCGTCGGATATGCGGCCATCGCCTGGCTGCTGAAGTTCGTCGGCAATCACTCGATGAACTGGTTCGGTGCCTACCGCGTGGTCCTCGGCGTCGTGCTGATCATCCTGCTGTCGACCGGCGCCATCTCCGCGACCTGACGATCCCGACGGTCCTCGTCGTGTGCGGGTCGCCTGCGCTCTTGCCTATGGTTGTGGCATGACCGTGATCCTTCTCCGGCACGGCCGTTCGACGGCGAACACCTCGGGTGTGCTCGCCGGTCGTAGCCCCGGAGTCCACCTCGACGACCGGGGCCGCGCACAGGCCGACGACCTCGTGAGCCGCCTGGGCGACCACCTCGCCGAGATCAAGGCGGTGGTGCGTTCGCCGCTCGACCGCTGCGCAGAGACCGTCGCACCGTTGCTCGCCGCGCTCGGCACCAACGGCGACCGCCCGCCGGAGGTCGTCGTCGACGACCTCGCCGAGGTCGACTACGGCGGCTGGACCGGACGATCGATCTCCGAGCTGCTCAAGGAGCCGCTGTGGAAGGTCGTACAGCAGCAGCCCTCGGCGGCGGTTTTCCCCGACGGCGAGGGGCTCGCCGACGTCCAGGCCCGGGCGGTGCGCGCCGTCCGCGATCTCGACCGCATCTACGGCGGACCGGACGGTTCCGGGGTGTGGGTCGCCTGCTCGCACGGCGACGTCATCAAGTCGATCGTCGCCGATGCCATGGGAAGCCACCTCGACGCCTTCCAGCGCATCGTCGTCGAACCGGCGTCGATCAGCGTCATCCGCTACGCCTCGTCGCGCCCGTACGTGCACACCGTCAACAACACCCAGAAGCTCTCGATACCGACCCCGCGTCCGCCCGCCGGAGACGATCAGCAGGCCTCCGACGACGCGGTCGTGGGCGGAGACACCGGTGCCACTGCGACGATCCCGGCGACATCGGGATAATGAACACAACAATCAAGGAGGTGTGATGTCCCGAGCGATCCACGTGTTCCGCAGCCCGGACCGGTTCGTCGCCGGCACGATCGGGCAACCCGGTGACCGCACGTTCTACCTCCAGGCCGTCCACGAGACCCGCATCATCAGCGTGATGCTCGAGAAGCAGCAGGTTCAGATCCTCGCGGATCGGATCGGTGCGCTCCTCGACGAGATCCATCGCCGTTTCGGGACCCCGATCCCCCCGGCCACCGATCGGGTCGGCGACCTGAGCCCGCTCGTCATGCCGGTCGACGCCGAGTTCCGGGTCGGCACCATGGGTTTGGGCTGGGACGCCGAGTCCGAGGCCGTCGTGGTGGAGCTCCTCGCCATCACCGAGGGGGAGTTCGACGAGAGTGTCGTGCTCGACGACACCGACGAGGGGCCCGACGCCGTGCGGGTGTTCCTGACCACCGCGGCCGCACGGGAATTCGCCGCCCGCTCGTCGAAGGTCATCTCCGCCGGCCGCCAGCCGTGCCCGCTGTGCAGCGAACCGCTCGACCCCGAAGGCCACCTGTGCGTGCGCACCAACGGCTACAAGCGTGATGCGGAGTTGAGCAAGTCCATCGACTTCATCGACCCCGAGGTCTTCAACAGCCTTGCGGCCCAGACCGATCCGAGCTTCCTCGTCGACGAGGACGACGACGACCCGGAGGGTCCCGACGACGATGATCCGGGCACGTCCGGACCCTCCCACACGTGAGACAGGGGCACGGTCGTTGACGTCGGAGGCCGCGAGCACCCAGCCCGAGCCCTCGGACCCGGTGCCGGCTGAGGTGTCGACGCTCGAGATCCTCCGCGACGGGGAGCTGACGATCCTCGGTCGGATCCCGTCGGCGAGCAACGCCACCCTCGTGTGCGACGCCGTGCTCGACGAACAGACGATCCGCTGCGTGTACAAGCCGGTCCGCGGCGAGGTTCCGCTGTGGGACTTCCCGGACGGCACGCTGGCCGGCCGCGAGGTTGCGTCGTACCTGATCTCGGAGGCCCTCGGCTGGGGTGCCATCCCGACGACGATCCACCGCGACGGCCCGGTCGGCCCGGGGATGGTCCAGCGCTGGATCGAGACGCCCGACAACACCGAACACCCGCCCGTCGAGAACCAGCCCAGGGTCGACCTCGTGGACCTGTGCCCGGTCGACCGGGTGCCGGCCGGCTTCTTCGCCGTCCTGCAGGCCTACGACCCGTACGGCGAACCCGTCGTGCTCGTCCACGCCGACGACCCGCGACTCCAGCGACTCTCGGTGCTCGACGTCGTCCTGAACAACGCCGATCGGAAGGGCGGCCACGTCCTCGAGGGCCTCGACGGCGGGGTCTACGGCATCGACCACGGCATCTGCCTGCACTCCGAGGACAAACTCCGCACCGTCCTGTGGGGCTGGGCGGGGGAGCAGGTGCCCGGACACCTGGTCGCCGATGTCGCCGAACTGGCCGAGAAGCTGGAGACCGACGGGTGCGCGCTGCGGGACGAACTGTTGCGTCACATCACCGTCGACGAGGTCGACGCACTCACGATCCGGGCGATCGTGGTCGCCGAGAGCGAGACCATGCCGCTCCCGCCGGGCCACCGGCCCATCCCGTGGCCCCCGTTCTGACGGCCCACTGTGA
Source organism: Gordonia sp. C13 (assembly GCF_023218005.1). NCBI lineage: Bacteria > Bacillati > Actinomycetota > Actinomycetes > Mycobacteriales > Gordoniaceae > Gordonia > Gordonia sp. C13. The sequence continues at coordinate 63,758 of NZ_JALPSY010000001.1, read as the reverse complement.
CCCGCGTCGCCGGCCGGCGCCTCTCCGACCGGGCCGTGAACACCTCGCGGTCCGTGGGCAATACAGTGGACGACATGCAGTCGTGGCCCGATGTGGAACTTCCGGAGGTACCCGGCGAGGGACCTGCCCTTCGCCTCTATGACACCGCCGACCGTGCGGTCCGTCCGGTGACCCCCGGACAGACCGCCACCATGTATGTCTGCGGGATCACCCCGTACGACGCGACCCACCTCGGTCATGCCGCCACGTACCTGACCTTCGATCAGGTCAACCGCGTCCTACGGGACCAGGGACACGACGTCCACTACGTGCAGAACGTGACCGACGTCGATGATCCGCTGTTCGAGCGCGCCGACCGCGACGGCGTCGACTGGCGCGACCTCGGTGCGCGCGAGACCCAACTCTTCCGCGACGACATGACCGCTCTGCGCGTGCTGCCGCCGCGCGACTACATCGGAGCCGTCGAGTCGATCGGCGAGGTCATCGAGGTCGTCGAGAAGCTGCTCGCCTCGGGTGCCGCCTACACCGTCGACGACGCCGAGTACCCCGACGTCTACTTCCGGACCGACGCCACCGAGCAGTTCGGCTACGAGTCCGGCTACGACCGCGAGACCATGGCCCGGTTCTTCGCCGAACGCGGCGGCGACCCCGACCGTACGGGCAAGCGTGACCCCCTCGACGCCTTGCTGTGGCGCGCGAAGCGTGAGGGCGAGCCGTCGTGGGACTCGCCCTTCGGTCCGGGACGTCCGGGCTGGCACATCGAGTGCTCGGCCATCGCACTGAACCGGCTCGGCATCGAGTTCGACATCCAGGGCGGCGGCAACGACCTGATCTTCCCGCACCACGAGTTCTCGGCCGCCCACGGCGAGGCACTCACGGATTCGCGCCGCTTCGCCCGCCACTACGTGCACACCGGCATGGTCGGCCTCGACGGCGAGAAGATGTCGAAGAGCCGCGGCAACCTGGTGTTCGTGTCGGTGCTGCGTCGCGAGGGCGTCGACCCGGCCGCGATCCGTCTGGCCCTGCTCGCCGACCACTACCGCGGTGACCGCATGTGGACCCAGACGGTGCTCGACACCGCCGTCGAACGTCTCGACCGGTGGCGCACCGCCTTCGCCGCACCCACCGGACCCGACGCCGCAGATGTCATCGCGCGCGTCCGCCAGCATCTCGCCGACGATCTCGACACCCCGAAAGCACTTGCCGCAGTGGACGCCTGGAGCGCGGACGTGCGCAGCGGCATCGGCTCGTCGGCGGAGGCCCCGGCGGCACTCGCGGCCGCGGTCGACGCGCTGCTCGGCATCCCGGCGACCCGGCAGAACTGATCCCTCCGGGTCGTGCGGGGCGAACAGTGAGTGACCGCTCTGGGTACAGTGCTCTCGTGGCGCGCGTGCAAGAGATCAGACCAGACACCGACTCCGGGGTGTTCACCGTGGTCACCCGGACCTCCACCTACCTGCTCGATTTCGGGGAGATGACGCTGCTGCGTGCCCCCGGCGTCGGCGGCACCGACAGCGAGGACTGGACCGTCAGCCGGCTGCGCCGTGATTCCGAGGACATCCCGCTGCTCGGGGTCAAGTCCTGCCGGCTCGGCGAGTCCGCGCAGTTCTGGGTACGGGCCGCCGACGATCCCGACGTCCGCACGTGGCGGATCACCACGCCGGTCGTGTCTATCGAGAAGATCGGCTGAGCGGGGCGCGAATCCGATCCCGTAGCGCGTTCAGGGCGTCGACATACAGCGGCGGCCGCTGCCGGTGGATGTCGTGTCCCGACGGTATGCGGTCGATCAGCAGGCAGTCCGGCATGAGCGTGTGCGCCCGGACCGCGTCGTCGGAGGTCATCGCGCCCAGCAGGACGCCGTCCTGCTCATGGGTCGTCGTGTGCAACAGCGTCGTGGGTACGAGGACCCGGCTGAGGGTCTCGGCCTGCTCATATCCGGCGAGCCACGAGCCGTCGTAGAACATCTCCCCGTAGCGCAGGTCGTAGTCGCCGGTTCCGTCCTGCAGACAGGCCGTGAGTGCGATCGCGCGGTTGAGGGTCGGCGGCAGCCACCACAGTTTCGGGATCACGTGCGGATCCCGGTCGAGGCGGCGCTCCAGCGGACCCCGGACCAGGGACTCCCACGCGCGGTCGCCGAACATCGTCCGCAGGTGGCTGTGCCGGACCCAGTACCGGGTCCAGCTGTCCGCATCCGCCGATGCGCCGGCTTCGAGATGGCGGTGGATGTTCCGGAACGTGTCGAGCCAGGCGTAGGTCGCGTGCACGCGGTCGGGTTCGGTGCCGAAGAACGGTGCGTCCTCGATGAGCACGGCGCGCACGCGGTCTCCGAAGTCGGCGGCCAGCCGCACGGCCAGGAGCCCGCCGGAGGAATGTCCCGCCACGACGACGGGGGCGCCGACGACGTTCTCGACAAACCAGGCGAGGGCCTCGGTCTGCGGCAGGGCCGGGTACAGCGACGGCTCCTTGGCCGAACCCCCGTGTCCGAAGGCGTCGACGGCGAAGACCTGCCAGTCGCGGGTGAGTGTGCCCAGCACCGCTGCGTAATCCGTCCACGACACCTGCTGGCCGGGGATCAGCAGCAGGGGAGGGCCGTGTCGGGGTCCCTCGCCGTAAGTGATGACGGCGCCGTCGGGGGTCGTGACCGCCCGCGGCCGCATCCTGCTCGACGCGAGCCGGGCCGCCTCGCGGGTGTCGTAGGTGAGATTGCGCGCGGCGTACGTCGCCGTACCGGCCCCTATCGCGGCGAGACCCGTCGCGATCCCGGCGCCGGCACGTAGCGCCAACGTCGATCGGTGGCTGCTCACCCGCCGAACGGCCCCTGGCCGCGACGCTTCAGATACCGCTCGAACTCGGCGGCGAGTGCGTCGCCGTCGATCTTCGCCATCATCTCGTCGGCATCCATCTCGGCGTCGCCACGCTCTTCGAGCCCGCGGACGTAGTCGGCGATCTCCTCGTCGTCCTCGGTCATCTCGGTGACCGCGCGCTCCCACTCCTCGGCCTGCTCGGGCAGGGTGCCGAGCGGGACCTCGATGTCGAGGACCTCCTCGACGCGCGTCAGCAGCGCGACGGTGGCCTTCGGGTTGGGCGGGGTCGACACGTAGTGCGGCACGGCGGCCCAGAAGGACACCGCGGGCAGGCCCGCCTGCACGAAGAGGTCCTGCAGCACGCCGGTGATGCCCGTGGGGCCCTCGTAGCGGCTCTCCGTGAGGTTGTACCGGGCCGCCGACTCACTGCTGTAGGCCGTCCCGGTGACCGGCACCGGGCGGGTGTGCGGGGTGTCGGCGAGCAGCGCGCCCAGCATGACGGTGGTCTCGACCTCGAGCTCCTGGGCGAGTTCGACGATCTCGGCGCAGAACGCACGCCACCGCATGTTCGGTTCGATGCCCCGGACCAGCACGATGTCGCGGTCGGCACCGCGCGGGCTGCAGTATGAGATCGACGTCGTCGGCCACTCGATGCGCCGGGTCACGCCGTCCACCTGCTTGACAGTGGGGCGGTTGACCTGGAAGTCGTAGTATTCATCAGAGTCGATGTCGGCGAGCGGACGAGCGTCCCATTCGAGGGCGAGGTGCTCGACGGCGCTGCTGGCGGCGTCCCCGGCGTCGTTCCATCCCTCGAAGGCCGCGAGCAGAATGGGTCTGCGCAGCTGGGGGAGGTTCGACATCTGCTCAGCGTTCACCGAACCAGCCTACGACCGAACACGCAGAGAGGGCGAACTACGCTGTCAACCATGTCCTTCGAAAACTCCGGCCATCGACCGAGCGACTTCGACACGACCTTCATGTCGTCGATGTCGCGGCGCGTCCTGATCGGCGACGGGGCGATGGGCACGATGCTCCAGGCCGCGGACCTGACCCTCGACGACTTCAACCAGCTCGAGGGCTGCAACGAGATCCTCAACGACACCCGCCCCGACGTCCTCGAGGGCATCCACCGCGCCTACTTCGAGGCCGGCGCCGACGCCGTGGAGACCAACACCTTCGGCTGCAACCTGTCGAACCTCGGCGACTACGACATCGCCGACCGCATCCGTGAGCTGGCCTACAAGGGCACCGCGATCGCACGCGGCGTGGCCGACGAGATGGGTCCGTCCGCCGACGGCACCGACCGGTACGTCCTCGGCTCGATGGGCCCGGGCACCAAGCTCCCGAGCCTCGGACACACGACGTTCGCCGCGATCCGCGACGCCTATCAGGAATGCGTCATCGGCATGCTCGAGGGCGGCGCCGACGCGGTGCTCGTCGAGACGTCGCAGGACCTGCTGCAGGTGAAGGCCGCGGTGATCGCGGCGCAGCGCGCCATGGACCAGGTGGGCCGACGCATCCCGATCATCAGCCACGTCACGGTCGAGACGACCGGCACGATGCTGCTCGGTTCGGAGATCGGTGCCGCGCTGGCGGCGATCGAGCCGTTGGGCGTCGACCTGATCGGCCTGAACTGCGCCACCGGTCCGGCGGAGATGAGCGAGCACCTGCGCTATCTGTCGAAGCATGCGCGCATCCCGGTGTCGGTCATGCCGAACGCCGGTCTGCCCGTCCTCGGCGCGAAGGGTGCCGAGTACCCGCTGACGCCGGAGGAACTGGCCGAGTCGATGGCACAGTTCGTCGGCGAGTTCGGGCTCTCCTTCGTCGGCGGTTGCTGCGGCACCACGCCGGAGCACATCCGCCAGGTCGCCGAGGCGGTCGCGCAGGTCACCCCCGCGACGCGCGCGCCCCAGCACGAGTCGGAGACGTCGTCGCTCTACACCGCGGTGCCCTTCGATCAGGATGCGAGCTTCCTGGTCATCGGTGAGCGCACCAACACCAACGGGTCCAAGGCATTCCGTGAGGCGATGATCGCCGAGGACTACCAGAAGTGCCTCGACATCGCCAAGGACCAGACGCGCGACGGCGCGCACATGCTCGACCTGAACGTCGACTACGTCGGTCGTGACGGCGCCGCGGACATGACCGCTCTCGCGAGCCGCTTCGCGACGTCGTCGACGCTGCCGATCATGCTCGACTCGACCGAGCCGGAGGTCATCCGCGCGGGTCTCGAGGCGCTCGGCGGTCGGTGCGCGGTCAACTCGGTGAACTACGAGGACGGCGACGGGCCGGACTCGCGGTTCAACAAGATCATGCGTCTCGTCGTCGAGCACGGTGCGGCCGTTGTCGCCCTGACCATCGACGAGGAGGGGCAGGCGCGTACCGCGGACTGGAAGGTCCGGGTCGCCGAGCGTCTGATCGACGACATCACCGGCAACTGGGGCCTCGCCGAAGAGGACATCATCATCGATGCCCTGACCTTCCCGATCTCGACGGGTCAGGAGGAGGTCCGCCGCGACGGCATCGAGACGATCGAGGCCATCCGCCGGCTGCACGAGTCGCATCCCGATGTGCACTTCACGCTCGGTATCTCGAACATCTCGTTCGGCCTGAACCCGGCCGCGCGGCAGGTGCTGAACTCGGTGTTCCTGCACGAGTGCGTGCAGGCCGGCCTCGACACCGCGATCGTGCACGCCTCGAAGATCCTGCCGATGGCGCGCATCCCGGAGGAGCATCGTCAGGTCGCGCTGGATCTGGTCTACGACCGCCGGAGCGAGGGTTACGACCCGCTGCAGAAGCTGATGGAGCTGTTCGAGGGCGTCTCGGCCGCCTCGGCTCGCGAGTCACGTGCCCAGGAACTGGCCAAGCTGCCGCTCTTCGAACGGCTGGAACGACGCATCGTCGACGGTGAGCGCAACGGCCTGACCGACGATCTCGACGAGGCGATGACCCAGGTTCCGCCGCTGTCGATCATCAACGACACGCTGCTGTCGGGGATGAAGACCGTCGGCGAGCTCTTCGGCTCGGGTCAGATGCAGCTGCCGTTCGTGTTGCAGTCCGCCGAGGTCATGAAAGCCGCTGTGGCGCACCTCGAACCGCACATGGAGGCGACCGGCGAGGACGGCAAGGGCCGTATCGTGCTGGCGACCGTCAAGGGCGACGTCCACGACATCGGCAAGAACCTCGTCGACATCATCCTGTCCAACAACGGTTACGAGGTCGTCAACATCGGCATCAAGCAGCCGATCACGACCATCCTCGACGTCGCCGCGGACAAGAAGGCCGACGTCATCGGCATGTCCGGTCTGCTCGTGAAGTCGACCGTCGTCATGAAGGAGAACCTCGAGGAGATCAACACGCGTGGTCTCGCCGAGGAGTATCCGGTCCTGCTCGGCGGCGCGGCGCTGACGCGTTCGTACGTCGAGAACGACCTGTCGGAGGTCTACGAGGGCGACGTGCACTATGCGCGTGACGCTTTCGAGGGCCTGCGGCTGATGGACGACATCATGGCGCGCAAGCGCGGCGGCGGACCCGACCCGGACAGCGACGAGGCCAAGGCCGAGGCGGCCAAGACGGCCGAGCGCAAGGCACGCCACGAGCGGTCCAAGCGCATCGCCGCGAAGCGCAAGGCCGCCGAGGAGCCCGTCGAGGTGCCGGCGCGCTCGGATGTGGCCGCCGACAACGAGATCCCGACCCCGCCTTTCTGGGGTTCGCGCATCGTCAAGGGTGTGCCGATCGCCGATTACCTGCAGCTGCTCGACGAGCGTGCGCTGTTCCTCGGCCAGTGGGGCCTGCGCGGCGCCCGCGGTGGCGACGGCCCGTCGTATGAGGAGCTTGTGGAGTCCGAGGGCCGGCCGCGTCTGCGTTACTGGATCGACCGGCTCGCGACCGAGAACATCCTGCAGCACGCCGCGGTGGTGTACGGCTACTACCCGGCGGTCAGCGAGGGTGACACCGTCCACGTGCTCACCGAGCCCGATCCTGATGCGCCGGTTCGGTTCAGCTTCTCGTTCCCGCGCCAGCAGCGATCGAGGTTCTTGTGCATCGCCGACTTCATCCAGTCGCGCGAGGCCGCGAAGGCCGCCGGCCGGGTCGACGTCCTGCCGTTCCAGCTCGTCACGATGGGACAGCCGATCGCCGACTTCGCGAACAAGCTGTTCGCCGAGGATGCCTACCGCGACTACCTCGAGGTGCACGGCATCGGTGTGCAGCTGACCGAGGCGCTCGCCGAGTACTGGCATCAGCGTGTGCGCAGCGAGCTGAAGTTCGGTGACCGGTCGATGGACAGCGAGGATCCCGAGCACGCTCAGGGCTTCTTCGACCTCGAATACCGCGGTGCGCGTTTCTCCTTCGGTTACGGTGCCTGCCCGGATCTCGAGGACCGCGCGAAGATGATCGAGTTGCTCGAGCCGGAGCGGATCGGTGTCCGGCTGTCGGAGGAGTTGCAGCTCCATCCCGAGCAGTCCACGGATGCGTTCGTGCTGCACCATCCGGAAGCCAAGTACTTCAACACGTAGGTGTTCGACGACTGACCGGGGGCGATGGGCGTGTCGGAAGTGATCGAACGGTCGCAGGGGCCGGTCCGGATCATCGGGATCGATCGTCCCGACCGCCGCAACGCTGTCGACCGTGCGACCGCCGACGCCTTGGCCGATGCGTTCCGTCGGTTCGACGCCGACGAGTCCGTATCGGTGGCCGTGCTCTACGGCGAGGGTGGGACGTTCTGCGCGGGAGCCGATCTCAAGGCCATCGCCGACGGAACCCCGAACCGGGTGGAGGCCGACGGCGACGGCCCGATGGGCCCGACCCGGATGCGGTTGTCCAAGCCGGTGATCGCGGCGATCTCCGGTCACGCCGTCGCCGGTGGACTCGAACTCGCCCTGTGGGCGGACATGCGCGTCGTCGAGGAGGATGCCGTGTTCGGCGTCTTCTGCCGGCGGTGGGGCGTCCCGCTGATCGACGGTGGGACGGTGCGGCTTCCGCGGTTGATCGGGGAGAGTCGTGCGATGGACCTGATCCTCACCGGTCGTGCGGTCGCAGCCGATGAGGCGTTGCAGATCGGACTCGCGAATCGGGTTGTGCCTTCGGGGACGGCGCTCGACGCCGCCGTCGAACTCGCGACTCAGATCGCGCAGTTCCCGCAAATGTGCCTACGCCAGGACCGGATGTCTGTTCTCGAGCAACACGGCCAGGACCTCGATGCCGCGATGAGCAACGAGTTACGGCACGGCCTGGTGTCGCTCGCGTCCGACACCGTCGCGGGAGCCACCCGCTTCGCCGGCGGCGCGGGGCGTCATGGTGAGGGCGTCGCCTCTGCTCCCGAGGTGTGAGGAGCGCAAGCCGCCGGGCTGAGTAGCGACGAAGGAGCGTATCGAAGTCGACGAGCCACGAAGGGCTGGTGAGACATCGTCGGCTACCTGACTACCGGTCGACGTCAACCCGACCGGCAGACTTCGATCGACGTCTGCCGGTCGAGTTGAGGTTCGGCAGTCGGGATCTGGGCGCTTCTCAGGGAACGGACCTTTTCGACCCTGACGATGGCCGGTTTGCCAGCCCTTCGAGGCTCGCTGCGTCAGCCGCGCGGGTATGCGGCGGCAAGCAGTATTGAGGCGAGGGTGGCTTCGGCGTCGGAGGCGTTGCGGAGGTCGATGACCTGACGCATCTGTAGGCGTGGGGTATCGCCGGACTCCGGTTGGGGTCCGTGGATCTCGTCGCGCACTTGTTGGAGGTGTTCGGCGAACCGGCGGGGTATGTCGGGTCGCCGGTTGATGCGTTCAGGGTTGGGTGGTGCGCCGGGTTCGGCGTTGAGTCGCCAGGCGCAGCGTCCTTCGTCGGGGCCTTCGCGCACCATGCGTGTGGTGTAGCCGCCGGGTTGGTTGCTGACCATGCGGTTGTGTTTCGGGCAGGCGGGGGCGAGGTCGGTGATGTCGGTGAGGCCACCTGCTGCCCAATCGAGTTGGGCGTGATGCATCTCGACGTGTGCGGCGGCGAGGTCGCAGCCGGGGGTGGAGCAGTTCTCGCCGTCGGGTCGGGCGAAGGACACCAATCGTTGTTCGCGGGTGGCCAGGCGTTTGCCGCGTCCGAAGTACAGCGGGACGGCGGTGGCGTCTTTGAACACCGCCAGCCAGGGCTGGGCGTCGGCGGCCATGTCGATGAGGTCGGGGATGGGGATCAGCGTGCCGGTGGCGGTGGTGGCGAAGCCGGCTTCGCGGCGGAGGTCGTTGAGGTCGGCTTTGATGATCAGTTGGGTCGGTAACCCGCGGTGACTCTTACCCAGGAGTCCGTCCTCGAAGACAGCTTTGAGCAGGGCGTTGAACGCGTCGTGATTGAGCTGGGCGGGGGTGCGGTCGTCGCGTTCGGCCGCAGCAGCGACGGCTTCGGGGTCGGCGTCTTCGATCGATCCGTGTGGGGAGTCGGGGTCGTCGGGGTTGTTCATGCCGGGTGTGGCCCAGACGGCGAGCAGCATGGTGACCCGGGCGAGGAGTTCGGGGGTGAGGTTGGCGGTGAGTTTGGCGGTGCCGTCGGCGCGTTGGCGGTGGACCGACAGGTTGCGGCGGCGTTTGCGGTCGGTGTCGTCGGCGAGTGTGCCGTCGGGGTCGAGGTGAGCCAGCAGGCGTGCGCCGAGGGCAGCGATGTCGGCGGGGGTGTGGTCGACGGCGATCTCGGCCATCTGTCGTTCGGCGGCGACCTTCACGTCGTGGTCGACGGCGTGCGGAATCTGCTCGAGCACCTCGACGACCGCTCGCACGTGCGCAGGTCCGACGCGGCCACCGGCGAATGCCTCGGCCAGGGCGGGATGTTGAGGTGGCAGTTGCTCGCCGGTGTGGCTGGGAAAGCTTGCGGTGGCCGACATCTGGTTGCGGCGTCGGATCGGTTCGGCGACGCGCAGTCGGTGGGTCATGAACTGGATGACGCTGCGGTGGCCGGTCTTGTGGGGGAGGTCTCGTTCGGTGGCTTCGACGATCTGGCGGTCACCGGCGAAACTCAGTCGCGCGATGGCACGTTCGGTTTCGGCCGCGACGTCGACGAGTTCGGAATCGGAGCACTGCGTCAGATCGGCGGTCTGCAGTTCGGCGGTGATCCGGTGCAGTTCCTGCACGAGTTCACAAGCGCGCGAAACCGGGGCGCCGGACAGCGAGATCTCGGTCAAGACGGTCACCCCCGGAGACATTGGTCGAATATATGTTCGATAGTACTCGCAATTCCGTTGCTGTGCAACGAGTATCGAAACCCAATCGATCCCCGAAATTGTCGGTGCGGCATGGTATCGCGGCTATCCGTCCGGGCTGGCGCTTGGACGGACTCAACCAGCCAGCTGCTCCGTCAATTGCGGCACGATCTGCTTCTTCCGCGACACGATGCCCTTGCCGAAGGCGTGCCCGTCGGCAACCGTGACCCCGAGTGCGCGTTCGACGGCGTCCACGGGTTCGCCGACCACCAGAAGGTCGGAGTCGCAGGCGATCACATCGGTGATCAGCAGGAGGAACAGGTCGTGGCCGGCGGTCTCCTTCTCCGTGGTCATGGCCTCGAAGAACTCGTCGCGGCGAGCGAGGACGGCGTCGGCGTCGACGGTGGTCAGCTGCGCGACGCGCACGCTCACCGAGCCCATCGTGAAGGTCTTGGCGTCGAGGCCGATGATCGACGACGCCGGCTGGTCGCCGAGTTCCGTTCCGGCACGCAGCAATTGGTTCCCGTAGTCCTCGAGGTCGACGCCCGCGATGGTTGCGAGTTCCTCGGCGGCGATGCGGTCGGAGTCGGTGGTCGTGGGTGAGTTCAGCAGGAGGGTGTCGGAGATGATCGCCGACAACATGATCCCGGCGGTGTCGGCGGGAATCTCGACCTCGTTCTCCGCGTACATGCGCGTCAGGATCGAACACGTGCATCCCACCGGCTCGGCTCTCATGTACAGCGGGGCGGCGGTCTCGAAGTTGGCGATGCGGTGATGGTCGATTACCTTGCGGACGGTGACGTCGGCGATGTCGGCGACGCTCTGCTGGCGTTCGTTGTGATCGACGAGCATCACGTCGTGGGGGCTCGCGTGCTCGATCACGCGTGGCGCTGTCAGCCCGAAGTGGTCGAGGGCGAAGGCCGTCTCGCGGCCGGGGGAGCCGAGTGCGACGGCCTCGGCGTCGACGCCGAGCGCCTGTTCGAGGCGAGCCAGGCCGATCGCGGAACCGATCGCGTCCGTGTCGGGGTTCCGGTGTCCGATGACGAGGACTTTCGACATGGCGACTCAGCTTTCGCTCGACGATGCTGAAACCCAGCCTACGGCGGCTGCCAAAGAGAATAGTTGTAAATCTACAATCATTGTATGTCTACAACCGATGCCGGCGCGGGCCCGCGCTCGCAGACCGCCACCGAGGTGTGGTTCACCATGAACAGTCTCGTGCGCGACCAGGCCAGGGAATCCCGCACCCGCATCAGCGAGGTCATCGACATCCCCTTCAGCCGGTTCCGCGCACTCCGTCGCGTGGCGGTACGACCGATGACGCAACGCGACCTCGCGGAGCGTATGGGAGTGGACGCCTCGGCGATGAGCGGCATCGTCAACGACCTCGTCGACCGTGGACTCGTGACGAGAGAGGCCGACGCCGACGACGGGCGATGCAAACGGGTGACCATCACCGAGACGGGACGCCAGGTGGTGGATGAGGTGACCGCGAACCCCGCCACCGCACCGGAGATGTTCACCGCCCTCGACGAGGTACAGCTCGGGCAGCTCGCCGAACTGCTCGACCTTCTCCGCACGGCGGCCGAGTCGTGAACGCCGCACGCGCGGCGCTGCGCGCACGGTCGGCCGACGGCACTCTGACCCGGCGGGACCGCCTCGTGATCCTCGCCACCTGCTGCCTGAGCCTGTTCATCGTCGGTCTCGACGTCTCTGCGGTGAACGTCGCTCTGCCGTCCATCAGTTCGGACCTCGGCGCGACGCCGGCGCAACTGCAGTGGGTCCTCGACTCGTATGCGCTGGTGATCGCGAGCCTGCTGATCTTCGGCGGGTCGCTCGGAGATCGCTTCGGCCGCAAGCGGATCTTCCAGGTCGGCTTGCTGACATTCGGTGTCGCGTCGGTGCTGTGTTCGCTCGCGCCCACACCGGAGGCGCTGATCGGCGCACGCATGCTGCAGGCCGTCGGCGGGGCGATGCTCAACCCGGTCGCGCTGTCGATCGTCACCAACGTCTTCGTGGACCCACGTGAACGCGCCCAGGCGATCGGCTTGTGGGGCACGGCGTTCGGCATGAGCCTCGCGTTCGGACCGGTGGTCGGCGGGGCGCTCGTCTCCGGCATCGGGTGGGAGGCGATCTTCTGGCTCAACGTCCCGGTCTGCCTGTTCGCCCTCGGGCTGACGATGCGTTTCGTTCCGGAGTCGAGAGCCGAGCACGCTCGTCGCGCCGATCCGGTCGGGCAGGTGCTGATCCTGACCCTCCTCGCGACCCTCACCTTCGCGATCATCGAGGGGCGTCCGCAGGGTTGGACGTCGCCGGGAGTGCTGGCGTGCTTCGCCGTCTCGGCGTGCGCGCTCATCGCGATGATCACCTACGAGAGTCGCCGCGAGGAGCCACTTCTCGACCCGCGCTTCTTCCGGAGCGTGCCGTTCTCGAGCTCGGTGGCGTGTGCCGTCATCGCCTTCGCCGCCACCGGTGGCTTCCTCTTCCTCAACACCCTGTACCTGCAGGAGGTGCGCGGGATGTCGCCGCTGAACGCCGGACTGATGACCTTGCCGATGGCGGCCGCGTCCGTGGTCTGCGCGCCCATCGCCGGTCGGCTCGTGGGCGACCGGGGAGCCCGGACGCCGATGGTGATCGGGGGAGTCGGGATGGTGACGGGCGCCCTGTTGCTCACCGGCCTCGGCAACGACACCTCCCTCGTCTACGTCGGCGCCGCCTACCTCGTCTTCGGGCTCGGTTTCGGGTTCCTCAACGCGCCCATCACCAACGGGGCGGTGTCCGGGATGCCCCGCACGCAAGCGGGTCTGGCGTCGGCGATGGCCTCGACGGGCCGTCAGGTCGGCACCGCGCTCGGGGTCGCGGTGTTCGGCGCGGTGGCCTTTGCCGGGATGGAGGGATCGGTCGCCGACGGGCTCGCCTCGGCCGCCCGCCCGGTGTGGATCAGCATGGCGCTGTGCGGCGCTGCGGTACTCGTCCTCGCGTTCGTCTCGACCGGGGCGTGGGCACGCGGAACGGCTGCTCGCACCCGTGAGCGGATCGAGGCCACGTCGGGGACCTGGATGCCGTGACCGTTCCGGTCAGCGCGTCCCGGACTCGGTGACCGCCGACTCGACCGTCGTGTGCACGTCCCACCACTCCGTGATCCGCCGTGCGACGGGGTCGGGCGTGCGCACCCATCCGATGTGCGTGGTGTTCCCACCCTCCGGGCATTGCGCGTCGTCGTAGCGCCAATGGGTGATCGACTCGGGTGCGAAGGCGGCATCGAATGCCGCTGCCGCACCGTCGGTCACGATCTCGTCGCCGTCGAGCCGGATCGCCAGGGCCGGCGTGGTGATGGACCGGTCGAGCGCGAACGGCGCCCGTCCGGTCAGGACCATCCGCGCCCACTGCCTCATCAGCGTGCGGGGCGTCGGCCCGCCGAAACCCTGTCGGGGCCAGTGGCCGACGATGCCCGACACCGGGGCGACGGCCGCGCCGATCGCGCCGAGGGCCACACCGCGAGCGCCGTAGTGTCGGAACGCCGGCACCGACGCACCGATCGCGACGATGCCGTCGGGCGTGTGATCGGACGTCTGCGCCACCATCGCGACCAATTGCGCGCCGAGGCTGTGCCCGACCACCACGACCCGCGTGCCCGGGATCTCGGCGCGAGCGGCGGCGATCGCATCGGCGAGGTCGGCGGCCTCGTCCTCGTAGGACCAGTCCGCGGTACGTGACGGCGGCGTCGAACCCTCTTCCACGCCGCGGCGTGGAACGACACGCACCTCGTGGCCGTATCCCGTCAATGCCTCTGCCAACCGTCGGTAGACACGCGCCGGCACTGCCATTGCCGGGGAGATCAGGACGGTGGTGGGCCGGTCTGTGTTGGTCTGGGTCATGAATCCAACAGTGGCCGCATTCGGGCGCGGACACTACTACCTTCCAGGTAGTGGTCTGACCAGGGAGTGGTTTGAGGCGGGCCCGTTCCGGATACCGTCCCGGATGCTGCTGTGAACCCCACACCGACCGAGAGGCAAGTGACCGATGTCCGACGTGACCGATTTCTCCGAGACCTGTGCGCGTCTGGCCGACGCGATCGTGGAGCAGGGAGTGCACGTCGCGGTGGCGGAGTCGCTGACCGGCGGCAACCTGGCGAGCGAGTTGAGCAAGGCCCCGCAGGCCGGTGACTGGTTCCGCGGCGGCGTCATCGCCTACCACGAGGACGTGAAGTTCGGCCTGCTCGAGGTGCCCGAGGGACCGGTCGTCAGCGAGACCGCCGCACGCGCCATGGCGGCGACCACCGCGCGCCTCTTCGACGCCGAGATCGTCGTCGCGGTCACCGGCGAGGCGGGACCCGAACCCGACGAGGCCGCACCGGGAACCGTCTGGTTCGGACTCGACCATCGTGGCAAGGTCTCGGCGACCCGCAAGGAGTTCGACGGCGAGCCCGAAGACGTTCTCGCCCAGACCATCGCGTACTCACTCGAACTGATCGAGAGCTGTCTACGATGACCCCATGACCGTCGAGGTGGGAACCCTGCTGCAGCAGTGGCGGTCTCGCCGGTCCATCAGCCAGCTCGATCTCGCCTACGAGGTCGGGGTCTCCCCGAAGCACCTGAGCTTCGTCGAGACCGGCAAGTCACGCCCGAGTCCGGCGCTGCTGCACGCGCTGGCCGAACGACTCGACATCCCTCTGCGAGAACGCAATTCGCTCCTCCTCGCGGCCGGTCACGCACCTCGCTACAGCGAGGAGCCCCTCGACTCGGCGACCATGACCCGCGTCCGCGGGGAGGTCAAGAGACTGCTCGACGCGCACAACCCGAACATCGGGATGGCCCTCGACCGCGCGTGGAACGTCGTGCTGGCCAACGACACCGCGATGCGATTGCTGTCCCTGCTCCCGGACGAGCTCCAGACCAGACCGGTCAACCTGTTCCGGGTGTCGCTGCACCCCGACGGCTTTGCGAAGATGACGCACAACCTCGACGAGTGGGCGTCCTACCTGCTCGACCTGCTCCGGCGGATGGTGCGCATCACCGGCGACGAACGACTCGCCGAGCTCGAACGAGAGGTGTCGTCGTATCCGACCGTGTCCGGCCTGAACGGCGGACAGGTGTCGGGTAGGTCGCGCGAGGTGGGTTCGCTGCTGGTGCCGTTCGAACTCGAACTCGGCGACGAGATCCTGTCCTTCTTCAGCACCTTGACCACGTTCGGTTCACCCCGCGACGTCACGCTCGAAGAATTGACCATCGAGATGTTCTACCCGGCCGATGAGCCGACGGAACGGTGGATTGCGATGATGCAGGGGTGACCGACACCGCTGATCCCGCCTCCCGTTTGCCTGCCGCCGTCCTCTGGGACATGGACGGCACACTGCTCGATTCCGAGCCGATCTGGGACATCGCGATGGCCGATCTGGCGACCCGGCACGGGATCGTCATGACCCGCGAACTCCGCGAATCGACGCTCGGCAACTCCCTGCCCGACGCGCTCGCCAAGGTGCACGACGCGGCCGGGCTGTCGGCCGACGAGCGCGATCCCGACGCGGACGGCCGCTGGACTCTCGACCGGGTGAACGAACTGTTCGCCGAGGACCTGCCATGGCGTCCCGGTGCCCGCGAGGCGCTCGACCTCGTCGCCGACGCCGGGATCCCGATGGTGCTGGTCACCAACACGGTCCGCGAACTGACCGAGGTCGCACTCGAGACCATCGGTCGCCACCGCTTCGCCGCCACGGTCTGCGGGGACGAGGTCGCCGTCGGCAAACCCGCCCCCGACCCGTACGTGCGCGCCGCCGAACTGCTCGGTTTCTCGACCGCGGAATGCCTGGCGGTGGAGGATTCCCCGACCGGTGCGCAGGCCGCGTCGACGGCCGGATGTCCCACCCTCGTCGTCGAATCGGCGGCACCGGTGGAGCGCGGTCCGCTGCGGGTGTTCCGGCAGTCTCTCGTCGGATTGGGACTCGACGACGTCACCGAGGCATGGACCGGCGGTCTCGCGCGTATCGCGACATGCCAAAATGAGGAATCGTGAAGACATTCGAGGAGCTGTTCGCCGAACTCAGCGACAAGGCCGAGAACCGCCCCGAGGGGTCGGGCACGGTCGCCGCGCTCGACTCGGGTGTGCACACCCTGGGCAAGAAGATCATCGAGGAAGCCGGTGAGGTGTGGCTCGCCGCCGAGCACGAGTCCGACGAATCGCTGGGCGAGGAGATCTCCCAGCTCGTCTACTGGTTGCAGGTGATGATGATCAAGCGGGGCCTGAAGCTGGAGGACGTGTACCGACATCTGTGACCGGACGACCCGGCACCACAGACCACCACCTCCTGCTCAGCTGAGCGCAACCCCACGAAAAGGACATCGAGATGCTGCGAGTGGCCGTACCCAACAAGGGTGCGCTCTCCGAATCCGCGTCGGCCATCCTCGCCGAGGCGGGCTACCGCAAACGAAGTGATTCCAAGGACCTGACGGTTCTCGACAACGGCAACGACGTCGAGTTCTTCTTCCTGCGTCCCAAGGACATCGCCATCTACGTCGGGTCGGGACGCCTCGACCTCGGCATCACCGGCCGCGACCTCGCCCGCGACTCCGGCGCACAGGTCCACGAACAGCTCGCGATGGGCTTCGGATCGTCGACCTTCCGCTACGCGGCCCCGGCCGATCAGGAGTGGACCGTCGCCGACCTCGCCGGCAAGCGGGTGGCCACGTCGTACCCGAACCTGGTGCGCGACGACCTCGCAGGCCGCGGCATCACCGCCGACATCATCCGGCTCGACGGCGCGGTCGAGATCTCGATCCAGCTCGGTGTGGCCGACGCCATCGCCGACGTCGTCGGCTCCGGTCGAACCCTGCGCCAGCACGGTCTCGCCGCCTTCGGCGAGTCGCTGTGCGACTCCGAGGCCGTCCTCATCTCCCGACGCGATGCCGACCTCACCAAGTCCGAGAAGCAGTTCATCGCCCGTGTCCAGGGCGTCGTCTTCGGCCAGCAGTACGTGATGATCGACTACGACTGCCCGAAGAACCTGCTCGACCAGGCATCGGCGATCACCCCGGGGCTCGAATCTCCGACGGTCGCCCCGATGGCCGACCCCGACTGGGTCGCCGTCCGCGCGATGGTTCCGCGCAAGGACCACCAGAACCTGATGGACGAGCTCTCCGAGCTCGGCGCGAAGGCGATTCTCGCCACCGACATCCGGTCCTGCCGGTTCTGACCCTTCGAGACGGCCTTCGCAAGCTCAGGCCTCCTCAGGGAGCAGAAGAGGGGCACCCTCATCCAAGATGGGAGTGCCCCTTTTTCTGCCTGATCCGAAAGAACGCAACGCACCCAGGTCCGCTGCCTGAGGTGCGAGGAGCGTAAGCGACGAGCCACGAAGGCCTGGTGGGGACCTCGCGAGACCATCGTGCGTTTGCCGCTAGCCCACGGCGTTGAGCAACACCGTCTGTGCCGACCGGCCGATGTAGCCGGAGGTGTCGTACAGGTCGCCGAGGGTCGCGCCGAAGCCGTCGGGTCCGGCGACCATGTTGGCGTCGATGCCGACCCACGGTCCGCTCGGCACCCGCGTCAGGTGCACGGTGGTGTCGGTGTTCATCCAGGACCAGCGGTCCGGGCGCAGTCGCGTGCCCACACCGTTGGCGACGTCGATGACGATGAACATCGCCTCGAGGTCCGACGTCTTCTCACCCTCGACCAGCGGGAGGACTGCGCGCAGCCACACCGCCGGTGTCACGCCGTAGCGGCCCTCGGTACGTGCCGACTCCACGGTCCCGATGAACCCGAGTGTTCCCCAGTCCACGGCCTCGCCGCTGTCGTCGGGGAACCCGATCTGCCTCGGCAACTCGTCGGGCCGCGGGGTCAGGGGAGCGGGACCGTTGGCGATCTCACTGGTGTCCGCGCCGCGGATGCGCCAACCCACCGATTTGGCGGCCGTTCGGAACGAGCCGTCGGCCTGCTGTACCTCGAGTTCGGTCTCGACGAGGCTGATCTGTCGACCCGGTCGGGTTACGCGAGCGTGAATCCGGTTGACGCCCAACCCGATCGGTCCGAGGATCTCGGTCGTCACTCGGGTGAAGTGCTGCGTCGGGTCCGGATCGCAACGCAACAGCGAGCGCATCATCAGGGCCGACGGCGGGCCACCGTGCTGCATGGTCGGTGACCAGACGCTCAGGGTGGCGTCGGTCGGCTGGAAATACTCATATCGCGCCGACGGGTCGCCGGCCGGGCTGGTGCCGTCGGACGCCGGGGCGTCGACGGGTACGTAGTACGAACTCTCCACATCCCCAGCCTATGTGCATCTACATAATCGGGTGGCCCGGGGTGTGCGTCAGGCCACGAACCCGGGCGGCGGACCCGGGTAGGGCGGGATCTCGCCGCCGAATTCCGGGCACCGCGACTGGTGCTCGCAGAACCGGCACATCCGCGACTTCCGCGGCCGGAAATCCCCGGAGGCGACGGCCGTGCGGATGGCCTGCCAGATCGCGCGCAGCGTCCGCTCGAAGCGGAGGAGCTCGTCGTGGTCGGGGTGGTAGATAAGCTGTTGGCCGTCGGACAGGTACATGAGCTGCAACCGCGCGGGCACGACGCCGCGCGTGCGCAGGATCGCCAGCGCATAGAACTTCATCTGGAACAGCGCCTTGGCCTCGTAGGCCTCGCCGGGGGAGCGTCCGGTCTTGTAGTCGACCACGCGGATCTCGCCGGTCGGTGCGACGTCGATGCGGTCGATGAAGCCGCGCATCAGCATGTCGTCGGCCTCGATCTCGACGTGTTCCTCCACCGCGTCGGCGTCGAAGGCGGTGGGGTTCTCCATCGTGTAGTACGTCGCGATGAGCTTGTGGGCGCCGGCGATGAACGCCGCCTGACCGCCTTCGCCGATCACCCGGGCGAGCTGCGGATCCTCCTCGCACAGGGCCGCCCAGGCCCCTTCGACGAGCAGTTCCGCCGAATCCTGGGTGCGGAGCTCGGCAGGCATGTCGAAGAGGTTCTCGAGTGCCGCATGGACGACGGTGCCACGGGTCTGCGCGGCGGTCGGGGTCTCCGGGAAGCGGTCGATGGCGCGGAACCGGTACAGCAGCGGGCACTGTTTGAAGTCCGCCGCGCGCGACGGCGACAGGGCCAGGGGGCGTCCGACGATCCCGCGCGCCCCCTCCGCCGGGGGTGGCTCCGGCGCGGGGGCCGCGCTGGTGGAGGGGTCGTCGGTGCCGGTCATCGTGCTCACATCTCGCAGACTAGGCCCCGGCCCCGACACTCTGCCGGTCCGACACCCACGTGCGGTCGGGTATCGTCCTCACGGCCCACCGGACTCCCGACCACCACCGATCCGCCCAGCGCGGAGGTGTCGGCTCCGTCCCGTTCACGAGAGGAAGCACCCAGTGCCCACCACCGGACCGTTCGCCGTCGGCGACCGGGTTCAACTGACCGATGCCAAGGGCCGAAAGTTCACGGTGCTCCTCGAAGAGGGCAAGCAGTTCCATACCCACCGCGGCGCCATCTCGCACGACGACCTCATCGGCTCGCCCGAGGGCAGCGTCGTCTCGGCCACCAGCGGCACCCAGTACCTCGCGTTGCGGCCGCTGCTCGTCGACTACGTGCTGTCGATGCCGCGCGGTGCGCAGGTCATCTACCCCAAGGACGCCGCGCAGATCGTCCTCGAGGGCGACATCTTCCCGGGTGCCCGCGTCCTGGAGGCCGGCGCAGGTTCCGGTGCGCTGACGTGTTCGCTGCTGCGCGCCGTCGGCACCGAGGGCGAGGTGAACTCCTTCGAGATCCGCGAGGACCACGCCGAGCACGCGATCCGCAACGTCGAGACCTTCTTCGGCGGCCGCCCGGACAACTGGAACATCGTCGTCGACGACCTCGCCAACGTCGATCAGGACGAGCGCTTCGACCGCGTCATCCTCGACATGCTCGCACCGTGGGAACCCCTCGACGTCGTGCGCACCGTGTTGAAACCAGGCGGAGTCCTGACCATTTATGTGGCCACCGTCACCCAGCTCTCGCGCGTGATCGAGGCGTTGCGCGAGCAGGAGTGCTGGACCGAACCGCGCGCCTGGGAGACCCTGCTCCGCGAGTGGTCGGCGGTCGGCCTGGCCGTTCGTCCCGAGCACAAAATGCAAGGCCACACCGCGTTTCTCATCACCGCCCGCCGACTCGCCGACGGCACCACCACGTTGCGTCCGCAGCGTCGGCCCACGAAGGGGTGAGTTCGGCCGGTATCACCGGCCGCAAGATCGCGATTCCGTTGCGAAGGCGCACATTTAACACACCGTCAACACCGCCATTTGGCGGGTGAAGGGCGATTCTGTGTCCGTGCCGGTAGCGTAGGGATACGGCGCGAGCATTCCGATCGAGGGATCGGGTGATTGCCGGGGAGAGGAGTCAGCAATGACCGAATCTGACCGCCATGACGCCACCGGGGACCGCGCGGTCCCCGAGAGCGCGAGTGCACCCGAAGAGGGCTTCACCCCTGCCTACACCCCGCCTCTTGCGCGGAGTGGTTCCGAACGCCCGTCGTTCGGACGTCAGGCAGACAACGAGAGCCTCCAAGAACGCGTCGACAGCCTCACGGCACGCAACGCGAAGCTGCTCGACACCCTCAAGGAGGCGCGTCAGCAACTCGTCGCCCTTCGCGAGGAGGTCGACCGTCTCGGTCAGCCGCCGAGCGGATACGGGGTCCTGCTTGACGTGTACCCCGACGCGACCGTCGACGTGTTCACCTCCGGCCGCAAGATGCGGCTCACCTGTTCGCCGAACATCGACACCGAAACCCTCACCAAGGGTCAGACGCTGCGTCTGAACGAGGCCCTGACCATCGTCGAGGCCTGCGAGTTCGACACGGTCGGCGAGATCAGCACGCTGCGCGAGGTTCTCGGGGACGGCAGGCGGGCGCTGGTCGTCGGCCACGCCGACGAGGAGCGCGTCGTGTGGCTGGCCGAGCCGTTGCTGGGCGAGGTCGACGCGGAGGACGGCAAGCGCCGCAAGCTGCGTCCGGGCGACTCGTTGCTCATCGACACCAAAGCCGGATTCGCCTTCGAGCGGGTGCCCAAGGCCGAGGTCGAGGACCTCGTCCTCGAAGAGGTGCCCGATGTCGGGTACGAGGACATCGGTGGTCTGGGTCGGCAGATCGAGCAGATCCGCGACGCCGTCGAGCTGCCGTTCCTGCACAAGGATCTGTTCCGCGACTACCAGCTGCGGCCACCGAAGGGCGTGCTGCTCTACGGTCCGCCCGGTTGTGGCAAGACGCTCATCGCCAAGGCCGTCGCCAACTCGCTGGCGAAGAAGATCGCGCTGGCCCGCGGCGACGATGCGAAGGAGGCCAAGTCCTACTTCCTGAACATCAAGGGCCCCGAGCTGTTGAACAAGTTCGTCGGTGAGACCGAGCGTCACATCCGGCTGATCTTCCAGCGCGCCCGCGAGAAGGCGTCCGAGGGCACCCCGGTCATCGTGTTCTTCGACGAGATGGACTCGATCTTCCGCACCCGCGGATCCGGTGTCTCCTCCGACGTCGAGACCACGGTCGTCCCGCAGCTGCTCAGCGAGATCGACGGTGTCGAAGGCCTCGAGAACGTCATCGTGATCGGTGCGTCCAACCGCGAGGACATGATCGACCCCGCGATCCTGCGTCCCGGCCGCCTCGACGTGAAGATCAAGATCGAGCGCCCCGACGCCGAGTCGGCGATCGACATCTTCTCGAAGTACCTCACCGAGGAACTGCCTATCCACGCCGACGACATCGGCGAGTTCGGCGGCGATCGCTCGGCTTGCATCAAGGCGATGATCGAGAAGGTCGTCGAGCGGATGTACGCCGAGAGCGAGGACAACCGGTTCCTCGAGGTCACCTACGCCAACGGCGACAAGGAGATCATGTACTTCAAGGACTTCAACTCGGGCGCGATGATCCAGAACGTCGTCGACCGTGCGAAGAAGTACGCGATCAAGTCGCAGCTCGACACCGGTGCCCCGGGTCTGCGTGTGCAGCACCTCTTCGATTCGATCCTCGACGAGTTCGCGGAGAACGAAGATCTGCCCAACACCACCAACCCGGACGACTGGGCTCGCATCTCGGGCAAGAAGGGCGAGCGGATCGTCTACATCCGCACGCTGGTCACCGGCAAGTCCTCCGGGGCGAGCCGCGCCATCGACACCGAGACGAACACCGGTCAGTACCTGTAACACGCGCCTCACCCAGCAGACGACCGACTCCCCAGGGGGTCGGTCGTCTGCTGTACAGAACGGCATGAAAACAGTCGTCAAGCACTAAAGTTGGCGGCGATGAACAGTACATCGATGGCTCGCGGTCGGGTGATCGTCGACGGTGGGGCGCCTCATCCGCTGGGCGAATCCCCGCGCATCACCCTGGGCCGGGAACCCGACAACGACATCGTGATCAATCATCCGATGGTGTCGCGTCGGCATCTTGCCATCGAGTGGCGCGGCACCGCGTGGTACCTCGTCGACATCGGTAGCACCAACGGCTTTTTCGCCGGCGGCCGGCGCATGGCCGAGATGATGATCGCCGGCCCGACGCAGGTCCGGCTCGGCGACGTGAGCACCGGTCCGATCGTCGACCTGGTGATCGATCCGACCGCGTACCCGCCGCCGCCCAGCGGCCGGATACCGTCCCCGCCGGCCCGGCCGGGTCCGTTCCCGCCGGGACCACGGTCGGCGGGGTTCGCCGGCCCCGGTCATCCCGGACCCACCATGCCGCCGTCGGGCCGTATCCCGTCGCGAACCCCGGGTGGCCCCTCTCGCCCCGGTGCGCCGGAACCCATGCCTGCCGAGCTGCGTAACGCCCCACATCTACAGGCGCTCAAACAGAACGTCTCCGCCGTCTATCGGCTCCCCGGGGCGCCGACTCCGCCCGAGCGCGAGTCGATCTCGCTGCGCGGCGTGCAGCGCATCGGCCGCACCCCGGACAACGACATCGTCGTCAGCGACGTCCTCGCCTCCCGCCACCATGCGCAGGTGTCGAGCCGCGGCGGCGTCCTGGTCATCGACGATCTCGGCAGCGTCAACGGCACCTTCGTCAACGGCCGGCGCGTGGACAACGCACCGCTGTCCGACGGCGACGTGGTCACGATCGGCAACAGCGACTTCGTGGTGTCCGGCGGCACCCTCATGCGCGGCCAGGAGAGTGCGGCGGTCGCCGACGGCCTCCACGTGCACGGGGTCAGCCTCGTCGTCGACGGCGGGAAGCGGCTCCTCGCCGACGTCGACTTCAGCGCGAGTCCCGGCACGCTCACTGCAGTGATCGGCCCGTCCGGTGCAGGCAAATCGACCGTGTCGAAGATCGCCGCAGGCCTGAACTCGCCGACGAGTGGCCTGGTCACCTTCGAGAGTCGCAATGTCCACGCGGAGTACGACGCACTCCGCACCCGTATCGGCATGGTCCCGCAGAAGGACGTGCTCCACCACAAACTCACGCTGAGGCAGGCCCTTCGCTACGCGGCCGAGTTGCGACTCCCACCCGACCTGTCGAAGGAGGACCGCGATCGGGTCATCGACGGCGTCCTCAGCGAGCTACAGCTGACCGAACACGTCGACACCCGTGTCGAGAAGCTCTCCGGCGGACAGCAGAAACGCGCCTCTGTGGCGATGGAGCTGCTCACCGGTCCGTCGCTGCTGATCCTCGACGAGCCGACCTCGGGTCTCGACCCTGCACTCGACCGCCAGGTCATGGCGACCCTGCGACGCCTCGCCGACGCCGGCCGCGTCGTCCTCGTGGTCACCCATTCACTGACGTACCTGTCGATGTGCGACCAGGTGCTGCTGCTCGCCCCGGGCGGCAAGACGTCGTTCTGCGGTGCGCCCTCGCAGGTCGAGCAGGAGATGGGGACCTCGGACTGGGCGGAGATCTTCGCCTACGTCGCCGACCAGCCCGACGCCGCGCACACGCGCTACCTCGAACGTCACAGGCGCACACCGAATCCGCCTCCGCCGCAACGTCCTCCGGGCCCGCCGATCCCGGTGCCGCACACCAGCTTCACCAGACAGGCGTCGACCATCGCCCGACGCCAGGTACGGCTCGTCTTCGCCGACATCGGCTATCTGGTGTTCCTGGTGCTGCTGCCGGTGGTCCTCGGGCTGCTGACGCTGGTCATCCCGGGGTCGAGCGGTTTCGCCCGGCTCGAGGTGATCCCGAATGCGCCGCCACCCAAGGACGGTGCGGAGGCGATCCAGATCCTGGTGGTTCTCGTCGTCGGTGCGGCGTTCATGGGTGCGGCCCTGACGGTCCGCGACCTCGTCGGAGAACGCGACATCTTCGAACGGGAGAGAGCCGTCGGATTGCGTCCCGGCGCTTACCTGTTCGCGAAGATCGTGGTCTTCTTCATCGCCGCGATCCTGCAGACGATCATCATGGTCGGCATCACCTTCGCCGGTCGGGGCCTGCCCGACTTCGGCGGCCCGATCCTGCCGCCGCCACTGGCCCTGCTGTTCGCCGTCGCCGTGCTCGCCTGCGTGAGCACCCTTGTCGGACTAGCGATCTCGTCGGCGGTGAAGTCCAACGAACAGGTGATGCCGCCGCTGGTCATCGTGGTGATGGTGCAGCTCGTCTTCTGCGGCGGCCTGTTCAAGCTCGACGGTGCCGGCCTGCAGCAGCTGTCGTGGATCTTCCCGTCGTTCTGGGGCTACGTCACCGCCGCCGGCAGCGTCGACCTCTACAACATCAACGTCGCCGCACCCCAGCGGATCACGTTGTGGGAGACATCGATCGCCCACAGCGCCATCGCCTACGCCGTGCTCGCCTTCATCAGCATCCTCTTGCTCGCGTTCACCTACTCACGGTTGCGGTTGAAGAAGCGCTGACACACGAGCCTCTCGCTGTCTCAGGTGCCCGACCCTCCGCTGTCTGGGTGTGCCGCCGCCCTCTCGCTGCCTGAGGTGCGAGGAGCGCAAGCGACGAGCCACGAAGGCCTGGTGACCTGCAGACGCCAACTCGACGGGCAGACTTCGATCGAAGTCTGTCAGTCGGGTCGAGGTTCGCCAGTCGGGTGCGAGCGCTCTAACCAGCCGTGACCGGGTACCGCACGAGCCCGAGTTCGGCGTCGTTCGAGAGCTGTTCGTGGCGGGGGAGCACCCGCACCGTGAAACCGAGATGACCCGATGCCGGCGGGGTGGCCGGCACCGAGAAGACGACCCGTCCCGACGCATCTCGATCGGCCGCCGGACTCATGTCGATGATCGCCGGGTCGACGATGTCGCCGTCGTCGGTCACGCGGCCCAGCACGAGTTGGACGCGGAGACCGTTGGGGTCGAGCTCGCCGACCGCCACGTGCGCAGAGACCCGAAGGCCGTCGTCCTCGCTTTCCTCGTCCACCCCTGCGACGACGATCGAACCCCAGCCGGTCTCGATCTCGCGCCGGTACGCCGCGAGATCGCGCGCGCCGGCGTAATCGTCGGCACACGCGGCGACGTAGGCCTCCGCGGCCGGGCAGTACAGCTCGGTGGTGTAGTCCCGGACCATGCGTGACGCGAGCACCCGGGGGCCGAGTCGGGTGAGCGTGTGGCGCATCATCTCCACCCATTGTGTCGGCAGGCCGTTCTCGTCGCGCTCGTAGAACAGCGGGATCACGGTGTCCTCGAGGAGTGCGTAGAGCGCCTCGGCTTCGAGGTCGTCGCGTCGGTTCTCGTCCTCGATGCCCTCGGCCGACGGGATCGCCCAGCCGTTGTCGTCGCCGGCCATCTCGTCCCACCAGCCGTCCAGGATGGACAGGTTGAGGCCGCCGTTGAGCGCCGACTTCATCCCCGATGTCCCGCACGCCTCCATCGGCCGCACCGGGTTGTTCAGCCATACGTCGCAGCCGGCGTAGATGTGGCGGGCCATCGAGATGTCGTAGTCGGGCAGGAACATGATGCGGTCGCGCAGTTGCGGGTCCTCGGCGAAGCGCACCACCTGCTGGATCAGTGCCTTGCCGCCGTTGTCGGCCGGGTGCGCCTTGCCCGCGATGACGAGCTGCACCGGGCGGTCGGGGTCGGTGAGTATGCGGCGCATGCGGTCCGGGTCGCGCAGCATGAGCGTGAGCCGCTTGTACGTGGCTGCACGACGGGCGAAGCCGATCGTCAGCACCCCGGGGTCGAAGAGGTCGGCGGTCCAGCCGAGTTCGGCGTCGGTGAAGCCGCGTTCGCGTCCGCTCGCATGAGCCCGACGCCGGACCTCGGCGACGAGCTCGGCCCGCAGCGACTCGTGGGTCGACCAGATGGTCTCGGCAGGCAGCCCGGCGTAGACCTCGGGGGCGGAATCCTCGTCGCTCGAGGCGAAGTCGCGCCACACCTTCGACACCCAGGTGGGACCGTGCACGCCGTTGGTGATCGCACCGATCGGCACATCCGCGGCGTCGAAGCCGGGCCACAGGTCGGCGAACATCTCCCGGCTCACCTCACCGTGCAGCTGGGAGACGCCGTTGCTGCGTTGGCCGAGACGAAAACCCATGTGCGCCATGTTGAACACACCCGGGTCGGTCTCGTCGCCGAGTTCGGCGACTGTCGACGCGGGCAGGCCGGGCAGCAGACGCGAGGTCCCGGAGTCGTCGGCGTCGAGGTACCGGTTCACCAGTTCGGTGGGGAAGCGGTCGATCCCGGCGGGCACCGGGGTGTGCGTGGTGAAGATGTTGGACGCCCGCACCACTGCCTCGGCGGTGTCGAAGTCGAGTCCGGCGGCCACGTACTCCCGGATGCGTTCGGTGCCCAGGAATCCGGCGTGACCCTCGTTCATGTGGAACACCGTCGGCTCGTCGCGGCCGGTGACCCGCACGTAGGCGCGAAGCGCACGAACACCGCCGACGCCGAGGAGGATCTCCTGCAGGATGCGGTGCTCCTGATCGCCGCCGTAGAGGCGGTCGGTGACGCCGCGCAGCTGGTCGTCGGTGTTGGCCGCGATGTCGGAGTCGAGGAGCAGCAACGGGATTCGGCCGACGCTCGCGACCCACACCTGCGCGGACAGGGTGCGACCGCCGGGCATCGAGATCTCGACGACGACGGGTGCATCGCCGTCGGTGAGAAGGGTGGGCGGCAGATCGCGCGGGTCGTTGACCGGGTAGCGCTCCACCTGCCAGCCGTCGTGGTCGAGGCCCTGGCGGAAGTAGCCGGACCGGTAGAACAGGCCGACGCCGATGAGGGGGAGCCCGAGATCCGATGCGGCCTTCAGATGGTCACCGGCGAGGATGCCGAGTCCGCCGGAGTAGATCGGCAGCACCTCGGAGACGCCGAACTCCATGGAGAAGTACGCGATCCCGGGCGGCACGGGATGGTTCTCCGCGTATCCGCCGAACCATTGCGGCGCGTCGAGATACTCCTCGAGACTCGCCTCCGCTGCCGACACCCGCGCCCGGAACTCCTCGTCGCCCGCCAGCTCGGTCAGCCGGGCCGGATCGACGTCGGCGAGCACCCGCAGCGGATCACCCGTCGCCTCCCACCGCTCGGCGTCGATCGTCGCGAACAACTCCTGGGTCGGCGGGTTCCACACCCAGCGCAGGTTGTGCGACAGGGGACCGAGGGCGGCTAGTTCGGCAGGCAGCGGCACCCGAACGGTGAACCGGCGGAAAGCTTTCACGGCGACGACGGTACTGGTGCCGGGCCTGCCCTGCGAACGGGACGATGCGAGCCACTCCGCATCACCCTCTACCCTCGAAGCATGCAGCGAATCATCGGTACCGAGGTCGAGTACGGAATCTCCGCTCCCGGCGACCCGACCGCGAATCCGATCATGACCTCCACCCAGGCCGTTCTCGCCTACGCGGCGGCCGCCGGCGTACCCCGCGCCAAGCGCACGCGCTGGGACTACGAGGTGGAGTCCCCGCTCCGCGACGCTCGCGGGTTCGACCTCGGACGCGGTTCCGGACCGGCCCCGATCATCGACGCCGATGAGATCGGCGCGGCGAACATGATCCTCACCAACGGCGCCCGCCTCTACGTCGACCACGCCCATCCCGAGTACTCCGCACCCGAGGTCACCGACCCCATGGACGCGGTCATCTGGGACAAGGCGGGCGAACGTGTCATGGAGGCCGCCGCACGCCACGTGGCGAGCGTTCCGGGTGCGCCCAAGCTGCAGCTCTACAAGAACAACATCGACGGCAAGGGTGCGTCCTACGGCACCCACGAGAACTACCTGATGGCCCGCGAGACCCCGTTCACCGCGGTCATCGCCGGTCTGACCACGTTCTTCGCCTCGCGTCAGGTCATCACCGGCTCGGGTCGCGTGGGCATCGGCCAGTCGGGCGACGAGGCCGGTTTCCAGCTCTCGCAGCGCTCGGACTACATCGAGGTCGAGGTCGGCCTCGAGACCACCCTCAAGCGCGGCATCATCAACACCCGCGACGAGCCCCACGCCGACCCGGAGCGCTACCGCCGCCTGCACGTCATCATCGGCGACGCCAACCTCGCCGAGACCGCGACGTATCTCAAGGTCGGGACCACCGCACTGGTCCTCGACCTCATCGAGGCAGGCGTCGACTTCTCCGACATCGAACTCGCCCGCCCGGTCCAGGCGGTGCACACCATCAGCCACGACCCGACCCTGACCGCGACCGTCGCACTCACCGACGGCCGCGAGCTCACCGGGCTGGCCCTGCAGCGGGAGTACCTCGAACGCTGCATGAAGTTCCACGAGCAGGAGCACTCCGACGACGAGCGGGCCAAACACGTCCTCGAGACCTGGGCGGACGTTCTCGACCGGCTCGAGCGCGACCCCATGGAATGCTCGGACATCCTCGACTGGCCGGCCAAGCTGCGCATCCTCGAGGGCTTCCGCCAGCGCGAGGGCCTGGCCTGGTCGGCGCCGCGCCTGCAGCTCATCGACCTGCAGTACTCCGACGTCCGGCTCGACAAGGGGCTCTACAACCGCCTCGTCGCGCGCGGCTCGATGAAGCGTCTGGTCGACGAGAACGACGTGCTCGCCGCGATCCACGAGCCGCCGCGAAACACCCGCGCCTACTTCCGCGGCGAATGCCTGCGCCGTTTCGGTGCCGATGTCGCCGCAGCCAGCTGGGATTCGGTCATCTTCGACCTCGGCGGGGACTCCCTCGTCCGTATCCCGACGCTCGAGCCGTTGCGCGGGACGCAGGCCCACGTGGGCAAGCTCCTCGATTCGGTCGACTCCGCCGCCGAACTGGTCGACCAGCTGACGACCTGACACGCGCGGGGCATGTGCTTCGTTCCGCCCCAGTTGTCGCCGCCACAGGTAGTGTGGGAACACACGATTCCGAGGCCGATTCACCAGGGATCAGCGCCCGGCGGAAGCCGGTGAGATCCCAGGGGTCGCGAGACCCGATGGTGGTCGGTCGCGGGTAGCCCGCCAAGGGGCGATCGGTTTCAAGGAGGCAGCAGATGGCGCAGGAACAGACCAAGCGTGGTGGCGGCGGCGACGATGAGGGTGTTGGCCCCGATTCCGGTGCCGGACAGGAACGTCGCGAGAAGCTGGCCGAGGACACCGACGACCTGCTCGACGAGATCGATGACGTGCTCGAGGAGAACGCCGAGGACTTCGTGCGTGCTTACGTGCAGAAGGGCGGCCAGTGAGCGACAGGTTCGGATCACTGCCCTTCTCACAATCTCGTACGGGTTCCGCTCTCGGCCCCAGATCCTCTTACGGCGCGGACATCTCGTCGTTCACCGAATTCCTGCGGATGCACGCGCCCGAGCAGCTTCCGCAGGCTCAGGTTGATCGCGTGGGGTCCTTCGCGGGTGGCGCCGACGGCGCCGGAGACATCCCGCACGGCACGACGATCGTCGCCGTGTCGTACCCGGGTGGCGTGATCCTTGCCGGGGATCGTCGCGCCACCATGGGCAACCTGATCGCGACGCGGGACGTCAAGAAGGTCTACATCACCGACGAGTACTCGGCGGCCGGCATTGCCGGCACCGCGGGTATCGCGATCGAGATGGTGCGGCTCTTCGCCGTCGAACTCGAGCACTACGAGAAGATCGAAGGCATCCCACTCACTCTCGACGGCAAGGTCAGCCGACTCGCGAGCATGGTCCGGGGCAACCTCGGCGCGGCCCTCCAGGGTCTCGCCGCGATCCCGTTGCTCGTCGGCTACGACATCGATCACGACGACCCGACCGAGCGCGGCCGGATCTTCAGCTTCGACGTCGCGGGTGACCGTCACGAGGAGTTCGGCGGGTACACGGCCATCGGTTCCGGTTCGGTGTTCGCGAAGTCGTCGCTGAAGAAGCTCTACCGCTCCGATCTGACCGCCGGTGAGGCGCTCGCCATCGCGGTCGAGTCCCTGTACGACGCCGCCGACGACGACTCCGCCACCGGCGGACCCGACCTGGTCCGCAAGATCTTCCCGATGGCCGCGGTCGTCGACGCACAAGGTGCTCGGGAGGTGGACGCGACGGAGATCGAGGATGCGGCGCGGGCCGTCGTCGAACGCCGTACCGCCGAGCACGAGGGAGGTGCCCGATGACCTTCCCGTATTACGCCAGTGCCGAGCAGATCATGCGAGATCGCTCGGAGCTCGCACGCAAAGGCATCGCACGTGGTCGTTCGGTGGTCATCCTGACCTACGCCGACGGCGTGCTGTTCGTCGCGGAGAACCCGTCGAACACCCTCCGCAAGACCAGCGAGATCTACGACCGCATCGGTTTCGCCGCGGTGGGCAAGTACAACGAGTTCGAGAGTCTGCGCAAGGCCGGCATCCAGCTCGCCGACATGCGTGGCTACAGCTACGACCGCGCCGACGTGTCCGGTCTGTCGCTCGCCAACACCTACGCCAACGCCCTGGGCAGCGTCTTCACCGAGCAGGCCAAGCCGTTCGAGGTGGAGCTGTGCGTGGCCGAGGTCGCCCGTGCGGGCAAGCCGAAACCGTCTCAGCTGTACCGGATCTCCTACGACGGCTCGATCACCGACGAGACCCGGTTCCTGGTGATGGGCGGCGCGACCGAACCCATCGCGGCGGCTCTCAAGGAGAGCTACGCGCCCGATATGGCGCTCGCCGAGGCGATCGGGGTCGCGGTCAAGGCGCTCGCCACCCCGGCCGACTCCGGCAACGGCGCCCCGGCGTCGCCGCGGGAGCTGTCCGCCGGCGACCTCGAGGTCGCGATTCTCGACCGCAACCGGCCGCGGCGGGCGTTCAAGCGCCTGACCTCTGCCGCGGTCGAGGAGCTCCTGCCGACCGCCGAGGCCCCAGCCGCCGACGCCGCGACGACGGAGACCGGGGCGGACGACACCACCTCCGGCGGGGACACTTCCGACGGATCGAATTAGAACGCGACGACGCGCGGTCGACCGGGCTCTTCTTCCCGGTCGACCGCGGGTTCCGCGAGTAGGGTTGGTCAAGTGCAGCGACGAATCATGGGCATCGAGACCGAATTCGGTGTCACGTGCACCTTCCACGGCCATCGGCGCCTCAGCCCTGACGAGGTGGCGCGGTATCTGTTCCGCCGCGTCGTGTCGTGGGGCCGCTCTTCGAACGTCTTCCTGCAGAACGGCGCACGCCTCTACCTCGACGTCGGGTCGCATCCCGAGTACGCGACGGCCGAGTGCGACAGCCTCATCCAGCTGATCAACCACGACCGCGCCGGTGAACTCGTCCTCGAGGACCTGCTCGTCGACGCGGAGCAGCGTCTCGCCGACGAGGGTATCGGCGGCGACATCTACCTGTTCAAGAACAACACCGACTCCGCGGGCAACTCCTACGGCTGCCACGAGAACTACCTCGTCGTCCGCGCGGGGGAGTTCTCCCGGATCTCCGATGTCCTCCTGCCGTTCCTGGTGACCCGGCAGCTGATCTGCGGCGCGGGCAAGGTGCTGCAGACCCCGAAGGCGGCCACCTTCTGCCTGTCGCAGCGTGCCGAGCACATCTGGGAGGGCGTCTCCTCGGCCACGACCCGTTCGCGTCCGATCATCAACACCCGCGACGAGCCGCACGCCGACGCCGAGAAGTACCGGCGTCTGCACGTCATCGTCGGCGACTCGAACATGTCCGAGATGACCACCCTGCTGAAGGTCGGTTCGGCGGCGCTGGTGCTCGAGATGATCGAGGCCGGCGTGGCGTTCCGGGACTTCGCCCTGGACAACCCGATCCGCGCCATCCGTGAGGTCAGCCACGATCCCACCGGTCGGCGCCCCGTGCGTCTTGCCGGTGGCCGGCAGGCCAGTGCTCTCGACATCCAGCGCGAGTACCACGCACGTGCGGTCGAGCACCTCACCAACCGTCGTCCCGATCCCGAGATGGACATGGTTGTCGATCTGTGGGGCCGCATGCTCGATGCGGTCGAGGCGGACGACTTCGCGAAGGTCGACACCGAGGTCGACTGGGTCATCAAGCGCAAGTTGTTCCAGCGCTACCAGGACAAATACTCGATGGAGCTGTCGGATCCGAAGATCGCGCAGCTCGACCTCGCCTTCCACGACATCAAGCGCGGACGCGGTGTGTTCGACGTCCTGATGCGCAAGGGGCTCGTGGCCCGCGCGACCACCGACGAGGCCATCAAGACCGCCGTCAACGAGCCGCCGCAAACCACCCGCGCCAAGCTCCGGGGTGACTTCATCTCGGCGGCACAGAAGGCCGGACGCGACTTCACCGTCGACTGGGTCCACCTCAAGCTGAACGACCAGGCCCAGCGCACCGTGCTGTGCAAGGACCCGTTCCGCAGCGTCGACGAGCGGGTCGACCGGCTGATCGCATCCATGTGAGCGAGCCTCCGCACCGCCCGATCGGCGAGGATCTAACCTGACGCAGTGGCCACTCCCAAAGTCGAGCGACTGCTCAATCTGGTGATCTGTCTGCTGTGGACGAAGCAGTACGTCACCGCCGACTACATCCGGCGTAACGTCGCCGGCTACCAGGACGGCGACAAGTCCGACGAGGCGTTCAACCGGATGTTCGAGCGCGACAAGAACGAACTGCGCGACCTCGGCATCCCGCTGGTCACCGGGCGTTCGCCGATGGCGGCGGGCGCCGAGGGATACCGCATCGACCGCGACACCTATGAGTTGCCCGACATCTCGCTGGACTCCGACGAGGCCGCCGCGATCGCCATGGCCGCCGCACTCTGGGACACCCCGGAGGTCTCCACGCTGTCGCAGACCGCGATCCTCAAGCTGCGCGCCGCCGGCCTCGACGTGCGCTCCGAGGACGACCTCGGCATCACCGCGGGCGGTTCGACGCGGTCGATGGGTTCCGAGCAGGTCATCGCCGGACTCCTCGGCGCGATCCAGGTCAAGCGTGCCGTCGAGTTCACCCATCGGTCGTCGGCGACTGCGACCCCTGCCATTCGTCGGGTCGAGCCCTGGGGAGTGGTGTCCCATCGCGGCCGTTGGTACGTCGTCGGACACGACCTCGACCGAGCCGCCACGCGTACCTTCCGACTGTCGCGGATCTCGTCGGTGACGCCGGTCGGACCCGCCGACGCCGTCGACGTGCCCGCCGGCACCGACCTCCAGCAGATCGTCTCCGCGGCGGTCGATTCCGCGGCGGGCACCGACGGCCGCGCCGCGCGCATCTGGGTGGCCGAGGGCCGGGCCGCCGGACTCCGCCGGGCCGCGACCGCCTCCGAACCCGGCGACCTCGACGGTGAGGCGGGCGACGTACTGACCCTCGACATCCACTCGCTGTCCGCGGTGGCGCGCATGGTGCTGGGCGTGGGCCGGGACGCCGTCGTCCTCGATCCGCCGGAGCTGCGCGAGCTCGTGATCGCCGGCCTCGACCGGCTGGCAGGGGTGAGCGCCTGATGGCCGGTGCACAACCGTCGCGTCTCAACCGACTGCTGGCGATGGTCCCGTATTTCCAAGCCCGACGCGGCATCTCGATCGAGCAGGCCGCCCGCGAACTCGGCGTGACCCAGTCTCAGCTCACCAAGGATCTCGAGCTGCTGTTCGTCTGCGGGCTCCCGGGCTATTACCCCGACGACCTGATCGAACTCGAGTTCAGCGAGGGCTTCGTCAACGTCGGCTTCACCGCGGGCATGGACCGCCCGTTGCGGCTCACGACCGTCGAGGCCAGCACCCTGCTCGTGGCGCTGCGCGCCCTCGTGGAGACGCCCGGTGTGGTCGACGTGGCCGCCGCGCGGCGTGCGATCGCCAAGATCGAGGAGGCGGTCGGTGCGACCGCCGTGCCGGGCCTGGCCTCCGGCGCCGAGACCGACACGACGCCGGGGGAGAACCCGACCTTCACCACCGTTCGCGAAGCCGTCCGCCGAGGACGTGCACTCCAGCTGAGCTACTATTCGGCGAGCCGGGACAGCGTCACCGAACGCGTCGTCGACCCCATCCGCCTGCAGGTGATGGACCAGCACACCTACCTCGAGGCGTGGTGTCGCATGGCCGAGGGCGTACGTCTGTTCCGCTTCGACCGCATCGACACCGCCGTCGCGCTCGACGAACCGAGCAACCCGCCGGCCGAGGCCGAGTCGTCGTCGCAATCGGTGCTGGTCCCCGAGAACCCGGATCTGCCCGCGGTCGAACTCGAGATCGACCCGGATCACCTGTGGATCCTCGACTACTACCCGGTGGAACCGACCACGTCGATCGACGACCGCGAGCCGGACGAACCGGTGCGCGCCCGCATGGTCTACGGCTCACCCGAATGGCTGACCCGGTTCCTGCTGGGCTTCGGCGGCTCGGTCCGCGTCGTCGACGACCAGAAGGTCGCGACTGCGGTGGTCGAGTCGGCGGCGAGCGCGCGCGAACGCTACCGCTGACCGGGCGGTCCACCGCCCTCGGACGACTCGGGTAGCATTGGACACGGTCTGGATCCGATCTGAAGGGTGATCTCATGGGCTTCACTTCGTGGTGGCACTGGGCGATTGTCGCCGTCGTGCTGCTGATCCTGTTCGGCTCGAAGAAGCTGCCGGACGCCGCCCGAGGTCTCGGACAGTCGCTGCGCATCTTCAAGAGCGAGGTCAAGGAGATGCAGAAGGACGACAAGCCGGCGGATACCGCACCGGCATCGCCCGACGCCCCGCAGCGGGAACTCCCGTCGGCTGACAACACCCAGCCGGGCACGTCGTCGAACGCCGACGCCAAGAAATCGGCTTAGGGGCGCGTCGGAGAATCCGAGTGCGCATCCCCTTCGACCCCCGATACCGCAAGCGCAAACTCAATCCCGACGGCACGATGTCGTTGGTCGAGCACCTCTATGAGTTGCGCACCCGAATGGTCATCTCGCTGCTGGCGATCGTGGCCACGACGATTCTCGGGTTCATCTGGTACAGCCACGGCTTCCTGGGAATCCCGTCGCTCGGTGACATGCTGCGCGGGCCGTACTGCGACCTGCCGGCCTCGAGCCGTGCCACGCTGACCGCCGACGACTCCTGCCGTCTGCTCGCGACCGGTCCGTTCGACCAGTTCATGCTGCGACTCAAGGTCGCGCTCACCGCCGGTGTCGTACTGGCGTGCCCGGTGTGGATCTATCAGACCTGGCAGTTCATCACCCCCGGCCTGCACCAGAACGAGCGCCGCTACGGCATCGCCTTCGTCACGGTCGCGACCACGCTCTTCGTCGCCGGTGCCGTTCTGGCATATCTGGTCGTCGCGAAGGCCTTCGACTTCCTGTTGACCGTCGGCAACGAGGTCCAGGTGACCGCGCTCGCCGGCGACCAGTACTTCGGCTTCATGATCAACGTGCTGGTCATCTTCGGTGTCAGCTTCGAGCTGCCCCTGTTGATCATCGCGCTCAACCTCGTCGGCGTGCTTACCTACGACCGCCTCAAGAAGTGGCGGCGCGGCCTGATCTTCGCGGTCTTCGTCTTCGCCGCCATCGTCACCCCGGGCCAGGATCCGTTCACCATGCTGGCTCTGGCGATCGCACTGACCGTCCTGCTGGAGTTCTCCATCCAGTTCGCCCGCATCGTCGACAAGCGTCGGGGCAAGCGGGCGCCGAGCTGGGCCGGACTCTCCGACGACGAGGCCAGCCCGTTGCCGCCGACCCGTCCCGTCTCGCCGCCGTCGCCGGTCGCGACCTCTGCTGCGGGCAGCCCGAACGCCACCCGGACCTCGACGCGGGCACGCGAGACATTCGACGACGTCCTGTGAGTCAACTCGACGCGTTCACCTCGCGGCTGGACTTCGGACTCGATCCGTTCCAGCGTCGTGCCTGCGAGGCACTCGAAGCCGGTCACGGCGTCCTGGTCTGCGCACCGACCGGTGCGGGCAAGACGATCGTCGGCGAGTTCGCGGTGCACCTCGCGCTCGCGGGCGGTACCAAGTGCTTCTACACGACCCCGATCAAGGCCCTGAGCAACCAGAAGTACGCCGACCTCGCGGCCGTCCACGGTCACGAGTCCGTCGGCCTGCTCACCGGCGACAGCTCCATCAACCCGGACGCGCCGATCGTCGTGATGACGACCGAGGTCGTGCGCAACATGATCTACGCCGAGTCCCGCGCCCTCGACGGACTGTCTCATGTGGTGATGGACGAGGTGCACTTCCTCGCCGACCGCTTCCGCGGTGCGGTCTGGGAGGAGGTGATCCTGCACCTCGAACCGTCCGTGCGTGTGGTGAGCCTGTCGGCGACCGTCAGCAACGCCGAGGAGTTCGGCGACTGGATCCAGACCGTCCGCGGCGACACCTCCGTCATCGTCGACGAGCACCGGCCGGTCCCGCTGTCGCAGCACATGCTGGTCGGCCAGCGCATGTTCGACCTCTTCGATCCTGCCGACCGCGATCCCGCCGACCGCAAGGGGTCACGCCCGCGGGTCAATCCCGAGCTCAAGCGGCACATCCGTCACCGCATCCTGCTCGCCGAAGACGATCGCGAGTCGTCCCGGGGCCGAGGCCGCCGAGGTGGCGGGGGTCAACCACGACGCCGCGACGGCCGGGGGCCGTTGCTCTCGCGTCCCAATCTCGTCGGCCGCCTCGACCGTGAGGGGCTGCTGCCCGCGATCGGGTTCATCTTCTCCCGGGCCGGATGTGACGCCGCCCTGGCGCAGTGTCTGCGGTCGGGTATCGCGCTGTTGACGCCCGAGGAAGCCGCCGAGGTCGACGCCGTCGTCGACCGGCGTCTCACCGAGCTTTCACCCACCGACGCCGATGTGCTGGGTGTCCAGGAGTGGCGCGAAGGTCTCCGCCGCGGTCTGGCGTCGCATCACGCCGGGATGCTCCCGACCTTCCGCCACGCCGTCGAGGAACTCTTCGTCCGCGGTCTCGTCCGCATGGTGTTCGCCACGGAGACCCTGGCTCTCGGGATCAACATGCCCGCCCGGTCGGTGGTCCTCGAGCGTCTCGTGAAGTACAACGGCGAGTCGCATGTCGACCTCACCCCCGGCGAGTTCACCCAGCTGACCGGCCGCGCCGGCCGCCGCGGGATCGACGTCGAGGGCCATGCGGTCGTGGTGTGGACCCCCGAGGTCGTCCCCGAGGAGGTCGCCGGACTCGCGGGTGCCCGCACGTTCCCCCTGCGCAGTTCGTTCTCGCCGGAGTACAACATGGCGGTCAATCTGCTCGGCCGGCTCGGTCTCGACGGGGCCCGCGAACTCCTGCACCGGTCGTTCGCACAGTTCCAGGCCGACCGATCGGTCGTCGGGCTGGCCCGCAAGCTCCACGAATCGCAGCGGGCGCTGCGCAAACTCGACGGCGAGCTGGCCCGCGCCGCCGAAGC
Organism: Gordonia sp. C13; assembly: GCF_023218005.1. Lineage (NCBI taxonomy): Bacteria > Bacillati > Actinomycetota > Actinomycetes > Mycobacteriales > Gordoniaceae > Gordonia > Gordonia sp. C13. The sequence continues at coordinate 26,271 of NZ_JALPSY010000001.1, read as the reverse complement.
GCGGGGTCTGGAGCCCGGGGGAGTCGACGCCACCGGAGAACCAGCAGTGGGCGACGCGGAGGCGTACGCAGGGTTCCTCGGTTACGTCACGCTCCGTGAGGACATCCGGCGCCGTGAACGAGACCTCAAGTATCGCAAGCGGATCAACACCGAGGACGCGATCGTCGCCGACCTCGCCGCGCTCAAACGCGGCCACGTCATCGGGGTGCCGGTCGGACGCCACCGCGGTCTCGCGGTCATCGTCGAGCCGGCCACCCAGGCAGCAGATCCCAAACCGCTGGTGGTCACCGAGGACGCCTGGTGCGGACGAATCGGGCTGCGCGACTTCGTCAATCCGCCCGAAGTTCTCGGCAACATGCGGTTGCCGAAGAACGCCGACCGCCGGACCGGCCGCGGCCGTCGTGATCTCGCATCGGCGTTGCGCTCCACCGGGATCGAGATGCCCCGCGGCCGATCCAAGAAGCGCGCCGACGCCGCCGACGATTCCGAGTTGGCCGCGATGCGACGCACCCTGCGTGCCCATCCCGCACACCAGATCCCGAACGGCGACGAACTGTTCCGGCTCGCCGAGAAGCGCAACCGACTCCTGCGCGATATTGTCACCGCCGAACGCAGCATCGGTGAGCGGACCTCGACGCTCGGTGTCACCTTCGACCACATCGTCGGTGTCCTCAGCGAGCTCGGCTACGTCGAACGCGTCCGCGAGACCTCCGAATCGACCGGCCACACCATGCGGGTGACCGAATCGGGGAAGCTGCTCTCTCGCATCTACAGCGAGAGCGATCTCGTGGTGACCGAATGCATCCGCGCGGGCGTGTGGGATGACCTGTCGCCGGCCGACCTGGCCGCCGTCGTCGCTGCACTCGTCTATGAGAGCCGCCGTGACAGCTACGGCGGGGTCGACGCGCTGCCCGGGAGCACCTCGCTGCGCACGGCGATGGCCGCGACCGTCGACATCTGGTCGAAGGTCACCGCAGTCGAGTCGCGCCACCGGGTCAGTCCCACCCGCGAGCCGGACACGGGTTTCTCACTCGCGGTGGCGACATGGGCGTCAGGCCGATCGCTCAGCGAGGCGTTGCTCCTCGCGGGTGAACGCGGCCAGTTGCTCTCGCCGGGCGACTTCGTCCGCTGGAACCGCCAGGTCATCGACCTCCTGGAACAGGTCCGCCTGTGCGTCGGCACCGACACCCGCCTGGGCGGCACCGCGCGATCCGCGGTCAAGGCGATCCGTCGGGGAGTGGTCGCCGCCGAGCTCGGTTGAGCCCGTCGGTTCACCAGACGACGCTTCGGCCACCGTGCGCTTGGTTGCCTGATAGTCGTGTGTGCCTGAGGTAACGTTCATCCCGCATTCGGTGTCGGGGAGGGATGTCCCGGCACTGCCGCGCGACGTCACAGTTCGCCGACACCTCGACGAGGTGGGAGCCGAGTGGGAGGGGACTCATGACCGACCCGAACAACCCGAATCCGTCCCAGCCCCAGCAGGGCCAGCCCGGCGCCGGCGACAAGACCGAGATCGTGAACACGGGCGGATCCCAGCAGGGCGGTTCGCAGGCCGACCCCACTACGATGGCGCCCAACCCCGCCTACGGACAGCCCCAACAGGATTCGAACCAGCAGGCCCCGTACCCGGCGAATCCTTACCAGCAGAACCCGTATCAGGCTCCCGGATACGCGCCCGGAGCGCAGGCATCAGGGGGTCAGCCGCCCCAGAACCAGCCGACCCAGGTCGGGTACCCGGGGGTGCAGCCCGGCCAGTACGGACAACCCGGTGGCCAGCCGGCCTACGGTGCCCCCGACCAGGGCGCGCCCAACTACGGCGGACCCTCGCAGCCCTACGGTCGGCCCGACCCCGGACAGTACGGTGGCGGACAATACGGGGCCGGTCAGTACGGTGCCGCCCAGTACGGGACGCCGGGTCAGTACGGTCAGCAGCCCTACGGCCAGCCGCAGCAGCCACAGCAGGCACCGGGCGTCTACGGCCAGAACCAGTTCGGCGGACCCGACCAGTTCAGCGGCATGGCGACGCCCAAATCGAACAAGACGCTCCGAACCCTGCTGTTCGCCGGGGGCGGTGCGCTGATCGTGATCGCCGCGATCGTCCTCATCACCGCCTTCGTAGCACCCGGCTGGGCACCGAAGAACCTCGACCAGCAGGCGGCCCAGGACGGCGTCCAGAAGATCCTCACCGAGGACTACCAGGCCAGCGACGTCAGCAACGTGAAATGCCCGTCCGGTCAGCGCGTCAAGGAAGGCTCATCGTTCACCTGCTCGGTGACCGTCGGCGGACAGGACCAGCAGGTCACCGTCACCTTCATCGACGACGAGGGTCGCTACGAGGTCTCGCGTCCCAGCTGATCAGGCCATGGGCCAGCCCAGCGCCTTCGACAACCGGCTCACCGACGCCCCGATGCCCAGCTCCTCGACGAGCGCGGCCAGCGCCTCGGGGTCGGCCGGTTCGGACGGGAGCAGATCCGGCCCGCTGTCGATGGTCTCCGCGTCGGTGCGCACCGAGACGACGGTGCGTGCGGCCTCCAGATAGTCAGCGGCAGCGAGTAGCGCCTTGCGAGCCCGCGTCGGGACCTTCGACGACGAGTCCCGGGCAGCCTCTTCGAGCGCGTCCAGGCTGCCGTACTCGCTGATCAGTTTCGCTGCGGTCTTCTCACCGATGCCCTGCACGCCGGGAAGACCGTCCGACGGGTCGCCGCGCAGCATCGACATCTCCGCGTAGCCGATCCCCGCGCGATCGGCGGGCACGCCGTACTTCTCGCCGACCTCGACCGGCCCCATCATCTCGGCCTTCGCCAATCCGCGCCCGACGTAGAGCACCCGCACCGGAACCGGATCGTCGGACACCACCTGCAGCAGGTCGCGGTCACCGCTGACGACGATGACGGGGTCCTTCGCCTCCTCCCAGGCGAGCGTCCCGATGACGTCGTCGGCCTCGCAGCCGACCGCACCCGAGGTCGCGATCCCCGCGGCGGCAAGGACATTCATGATCATGTCGACCTGCGGCGTCAGCGTGTCCGGAACCTCTTCGACGTCGATGGTCTCCGTGCCCGTGGCGTCGGTCGCACCGTCCTCGACCGCGACGCGGTGCGCCTTGTAGGTCGGGATGAGAGCGGTGCGGAACTCGGGACGCCAGTCGAGGTCGAGGCAGACGACGAGGCGCGTCGGGTGTTCGCGCGTCACGAGATTCGCGATCGTGTCGATGAATCCCCGGACCGCGTTCACCGGTCGCCCGTCAGGGCTGGTCATCTTCTCGGGCAGGGCGTAGAACGACCGGAACCACAGGCTCGCACCGTCGAGCAGCATCAACGAATCCGTCACCCACACACTCTTGCATTGACGGTGTCGCCGCGTCACCACGACCCGCACCCGGCGGTAGTCTTCGACCATGGCTGCCACATCGACGACCGCCGGCTCGGCGGCACCGCTGTTCGATCCCGAGGTGTACCGCGAACGCATGCGCCGCGCCGCGGAACTCACCCGCGACGCCGGCCTCGACGCGCTGGTGGTGGCGCCCGGCCCGGACCTCCGCTACCTCGTGGGCTCACGCGCCGACACCTTCGAACGCCTCACCGCACTCGTGATCCCCGCCGCGGGGGACCCGAAGCTGGTCATCGCGCGCCTCGAGGTGCCGTCGTTGTCGGCCTCAGCCGTCGGCGATCTCGGCATCGAGGTGGCCGACTGGGTCGACGGCGACGACGCGCACGGTCTCGCACTCGCCGGTCTGCCCTCGAATCCGGCCATCGCGGTGTCGGATTCGATGCCGGCCCTGCACGTGATCCCGCTGGCCCGGCACACCGGCGCCACCCCGCAACTCGCCACCGCCGTACTCCGCGAACTCCGAATGATCAAGGACGACGCGGAGATCGAGGCCCTGCGTCGAGCCGGCGCGGCCATCGACCGCGTCCACGCCCGGATGGGTGAGTGGCTCAAGCCCGGACGCACCGAGCGCGAGGTCTCCGACGACATCGCCGCGGCGATCCTCGAGGAGGGCCACACCGAGGCGGCGTTCATCATCGTCGGCTCCGGACCCAACGGCGCCGACCCGCATCACGAGTTCTCCGACCGGGTCATCGAACGGTCCGACATCGTGGTCATCGACATCGGCGGACCGGTCGAACCCGGCTACAACTCCGACTCGACCCGCACCTACTGCTTCGAACCGCCGGCCGCCGACGTCGCCGACGCATATGCAGCCCTGCACGAAGCGCAGCGGGCTGCGGTCGCCGCGGTACGTCCCGGGGTCACCGCCGCCTCGATCGATGCAGCGGCTCGCGACCTGCTGCGCGAGCGCGGTCTCGCCGATCAGTTCATCCACCGCACCGGGCACGGCATCGGCCTCTCCGTGCACGAGGAGCCCTACATCGTGAACGGCAACTACATCACCCTGCGCCCCGGCATGGCGTTCAGCGTGGAGCCCGGCGTGTACGTCTCCGGCCGCTGGGGCGCCCGCATCGAGGACATCGTCGTGGTCACCGAGGACGGCTGCGAATCGTTCAACAACCGCCCGCACGAGTTGGTGCAACTGTAGTCACCCGGACAGCGGTCTATCCGAACAGCGACGCCTGACCTCTGCTGGCCCAGTATCGAGGTGACCGAACAGCGACGCCTGACCTCTGCTGGCCCAGTATCGAGGTGACCGAACAGCGACGCCTGACCTCCGCTGGTCGACTATCGAGGTGACCGAACAGCGACGCCTGACCTCTGCTGGCCGAGTATCGAGGTGACCGAACAGCGACGCCTGACCTCTGCTGGCCGAGTATCGAGGTGACCGAACAGCGACGCCTGACCTCCGCTGGCCGAGTAGCGACGACCGAGCGGAGCGAGGACGCCGCGTATCGAGGTCACCCCGACAGCGGTCTAACCGAACAGCGACGCCGACCCGAGCACCCGGGACACGCTGATCTCGATCACCACGCGTCGGGGGTTGGGCTTGGGCTGCCGGTATCGCTGCGCGTAGCGCTGTTCGGCCTCGCGGACGCGGTCCGGTTCGCGGCTGATGCGCGCCGGGCCCTCCAGGGTCAGCCAGCGCGGACCCTCGACATTCGTCACCGCCGCATAGCCACCGCGTTCGACGTTGCGCACCTTCTGGCTGCCATCGAACGTGATCACCCGCGCGAGCCCGGCGTCGGGGTCCCAGGTGAATCCGACCGCGACCGAATGCGGTGTTCCGTCGGCGCGCAGCGTCGTGAGTGTGCCGAGGTGGCGTTCGGTCAGGAACTCGACGGCGGCGGGGCCGATGTCGGCAGCGGTGCGTGGCATGACAGCCACGCTAGCGCGACGGGGTGGCAGGAGGGCCCCGGGGCTGGTGCGATACTGCTGTGCATGGCGTCTGAGACATCTCCGGGTTCGCTCGTCCTGTTCGGCGGCCGCAGTGAGATCGGGGTGGCCACCGCACAGCGCCTGGCCGAAGGACGGACGGTGGTCCTCGCGGCCCGTCGGCCCGACGACCTCGCCGACCAGAAGGCCGTCCTGCTCGACGCCGGCGCGACCGCCGTGCACACCGTGGCCTTCGACGCGAACGACATCGACAGCCACCCCGGGTTGATCTCCTCGCTGGCCGAGGAGTTCGGCCCCATCGGCATCGCGATCGTCGCCTTCGGGATTCTCGGGGACCAGGCGCGCGCGGAAGCCGATGTCGCGCATGCCCTGCAGATCGCGCACACGGACTACTACGCACACGTCAGTGTTCTGATTCCGCTGGCCGCCGCCCTGCGCGCGCAGGGGGCCGGCACGATGATCGTCTTCTCGTCGGTCGCCGGTATCCGCGTGCGCCGGGCCAACTTCGTCTACGGCTCCACCAAGGCCGGCCTCGACGGTTTCGCCAGCGGCATGGCGGACTCGCTGCACGGCACCGGCGTTCGGCTGCTCCTCGCCCGACCCGGCTTCGTGATCGGCGCTATGACCAAGGAGCTGATGGAGTCCGGCGTGAAACCCGCACCCTTTTCGAAGACCCCCGACCAGGTCGCCGACGCCGTTGCCCGTGCGTACCGCAAGGGTCGCGGCGAGGTCTGGATCCCGGCGGTGCTGCGGCCGGTCTTCTTCGGCATGCGTCTTCTCCCTCGTGCGGTGTGGCGGAGAATGCCCCGATGAGCTCCACGCCGTCGGGTTCGGGCGTACCGCCGCGGTTCGTGGTCGTCGGGATCGGCGCCGACGGCTGGCGCGGACTCGGCGACGCGGCACGCGACGAACTTCGCGATGCCCGCGTGATCTACGGCGCCACACGGCAACTCGCCTTGCTCGACGAGGTCGAGCACGAACTGACCGGTACACGGGAGGCGTGGCGCTCCCCGATGTCGGCACATCTCGCCGAAGTCCTCGAGATCGCTTCCGATCAGATCCACATCCTGGCCAGCGGTGATCCCATGTTCCACGGCGTCGGCGCCAGCATCGTCGGGCGGGTGGGCGCCGACCAGGTGCGGGTCTATCCGGCGGTCTCCAGCGCGTGCCTGGCTTGCGCGCGTCTCGGCTGGGACCTCGCCACGGTTCGGATCGTCAGCGCCGTGACCGCCGATCCCGAGGTCGTTCTCACCGAGGCCACCGACGGCGGACGTCTGCTCGTCCTCAGCCGCGACGACACGACCCCGGCAGCTATCTCGGAACTGCTCGCGCAGAACGGATTCGGGGACTCGACGATGACAGTGCTCGAACAACTCGGTGGACCAGACGAGCGCATCCGTTCCTCGGCCGTGGATTCCTGGGCGTATTCGCCCGTGGACCCGCTCAACATCGTGGCCGTCGACTGCGTAGGTCCCCGACGCAGCCGGACGCCCGGTCGCGACGACGACACCTACGACCATGACGGCCAGATCACGAAGTCTCCGATCCGCGCAATCACGGTTGCCGCACTGGAACCCGCTGGGCCCCAACTGCTCTGGGACATCGGCTCCGGCTCTGGAAGTGTGGCCATCGAATGGCTGCGCGCGGACGACCGCGGACGTGCGATCGCCTTCGAACAGAACGCCGAACGGGCCCAACGCCTGACCTCCAACGCCCGACGGCACGGCGTCGGCCATCGCCTGTCGCTTCGCGGTGCGGCACCCGAAGCCCTGTCCGACGCACAGTCTCCCGACGCGGTGTTCATCGGCGGCGGCCTCGACGAGAAGGTCCTGAACGCCGCCTGGAACGCACTCCGACCGTCCGGACGGATCGTCGCCAATGCCGTCACCGTGGAGAACCAGGAGATCCTGGTCCGCTGGCACGCCGAACACGGCGGCACCCTGCGGCGCCTATCTGTGGAGACCGTCGCACCGCTCGGCACGATGACCACCTGGCGGCCGGCCTTGCCGATCGTCCAGTGGGCCGCAACCAGAGACGACCCAGCACACGAGGCGGGACCGAAGGCATGACCGTCTACTTCATCGGCGCCGGCCCCGGTGCCCCCGACCTGATCACCCTGCGCGGCGCGCGGCTGCTGGGGGAGTGCCGCACCTGTCTGTACGCCGGCTCGCTGGTACCCGACGAGATGCTCGACCTGTGCCCCGACGACGCCGTCCTCGTCGACACCGCGCGGATGCCGTTGTCCGACATCGTCGATCACATCGTCTCCGCTCACGAACGCGGGGATCACATCGCCCGCCTGCACTCCGGTGACCTGTCGATCTACTCCGCGCTCGCCGAACAGCAACGCGAACTCCGGGCTCGCGGCATCCCGTTCGAGATCGTGCCCGGGGTGCCCGCCTTCGCCGCCGCGGCCGCGGCGCTCGACACCGAACTCACCGTGCCCGGCGTGGGTCAGAGCCTGCTCATCACCCGGGTGTCGACGCTGTCGACCGACATGCCCGACGGCGAGGACCTGGCAAGCCTCGCCGCAACCGGAGTGACACTTGCCCTCCATCTCGCCGCACACCGTGCCGAACAGATCGTCGAGGCGCTCACACCGCATTACGGCTCGGAGTGCCCCACCGCGACCGTCGCTTTCGCGAGTCGGCCGAACCAGCAGGTGGTGCGGTGTCCGCTGAGCTGGCTACCCGAGACGCTGCACGTCGCCGATATCCGCAAGACCGCGATCATCTTCGTCGGTAGCGTCCTGGACGCCGCGGCGCACCCCGAGGTCACCGACAGCTACCTGTACTCCCACGCCCGGATGACGAAACTCCGCGAGACACCGCACCCATGACCGATCAACAGATCCTCATCCTCGGCGGCACCGGCGAAGCACGTGCACTGGCGGCCGGACTCCTCGACGCCGGACGGTCTGTCATCAGCTCCCTCGCCGGGCGCGTGGACAATCCCCGCCTGCCGGTCGGCCCGGTCCGGATCGGCGGCTTCGGGGGAGTCGACGGTCTGCGGGAGTGGCTGATCAGCAACCGGATTCAGGCCGTCGTCGACGCCACCCATCCGTTCGCGGCGACCATCACCCGCAACGCCGCGCAGGCCGCGTCAGAGGCAGGGGTGCCGCTGCTCCGGCTCCGTCGCGAACCCTGGGTCCCTACCCAGGCCGACCGTTGGATCCGCGTTCCGGATCTCGCGGTTGCCGCCGACGAGGTACGACGCCGCGGAACGCGGGTGCTACTGACCACCGGCCGCCAGGATGTCGGCGAGTTCGCCGGCATCGACGACGTCTGGTTCCTCATCCGCGTCGTCGACCCGCCGACCGCGGAACTGCCTGCACACCACGAGATCCTGCGGTCCCGAGGACCGTACGACTACGACTCGGAGCTCGCACTCCTGCGCGAGAACCGGATCGACCTGCTCGTCACCAAGAACAGCGGGGGAGCGCTGACGAAGGCGAAACTCGACGCCGCCGCGACCCTGGGCATCGACGTGATCGTCGTCGACCGTCCGATCGAACCCGACGTCCCGGCGGTGTCAGACGTCGCTGCCGCCCAGGCTTGGCTCGAGCGGCTGCTCGGCTGAGACCTGTTCCGGCTCATCGGCCGGGGTGTGTCGGCGGGGCGTGAACACCAGGGAGCCGGCGGCGCGCGAGACGACGCGGGTCGCCGATGACCCGATGATGAGCAGCGTCCGCATGTCGACGACTTCCGGGTCGAGGTCGGCGACGGTTGTGGTGGTCAGCGTCTGTTCCGGGCCACCCACGTCGCGACCGAGAACGACGACGCGATCCGGCGACACCGTCTGCAACAGCGTGTGTTTGAGGGCCCCGACCTGCCATGAGCGGCTCGCCGAACCCGGGTTGTAGACGGCGATGACCAGGTCGGCGGCCAGTGCGGCACGGATGCGGCGTTCGATCACCGACCACGGCTTGAGGCGGTCGGACAGGGAGATCACCGCGAAGTCGTGACCGAGAGGCGCACCGACGGCCGCCGCCACCGCGGTTGCGGCGGTGACACCCGGAACCACCCGGACCGGGACGTCATGCCACTGCGGCTCGGCGGCCACCTCGGCGACCGCGGCCGCCATGGCGAAGACACCGGGGTCGCCCGATGACACCACGGCCACCCGGGCACCACGTCGGGCGAGGTCGAGCGCGAATTCGGCGCGTTCGGACTCGACCCGGTTGTCGCTGGCGTGCACGCGCTGGCCGGGCCGCGGGGTCACGCGCTTGAGGTAGGTCGTGTAACCGACCAGGTCGGTGGCGGTGGCGATTTCGGCGCGCACCTCCGGCGTCGTCCAGCTGTCGTGGCCCGGTCCCAGGCCGACGACCACCAGCTCGCCCGGTACCGGTTCCGGCTCGAAGCGCGGGTTGTTCCGGCGGCCGGGAACGACGAGGATCGAGAAGTACGGCACCTCAGCAGGATTCACGTCCGCGGCCGGTAGCACACGTTCGACGGTGGTCGACGCCCGTTCGACATAGAAGGCCTCGTCGAGACGACCCGCCTCGCGCAACGCCTCCCGCACCCGTTCGAAGGTGCGACCCAGCTTCATGATGACGATGGCGTCGGCGGAGCGGAAACGGAAGAGCAGCTCCTCCGTCGACGCCGTACCCGGCACCACCGTGAGGGTCTCCTCGCCCTCGACCAGCGGAATGCCGGTGGCCGCCGACGCCGCGCTCACCGACGTCACACCCGGCACGATCTCGGCGTCGAAGTGCGGAGACAGCCGCTTGTGCATGTGCATGTAGGAGCTGTAGAAGAGCGGATCCCCTTCGGCGAGAAGGACGACGTCCCGGCCCGCACGCAGGTGGACGGCGAGTCGCTCCGCGCTTTCGGTGTAGAAGTCGTCGAGCGCGCCCTGGTAGCCCCCGGGATGGTCGGTGGTCTCGGTGGTGACCGGGTACATGAGCCGCTCTTCGGTCTGGTCGTCCCGCAGGTACGGTTCGGCGACCGACCGCGCGATGCTGTTGCCATGGCGCGCACAGTGATACGCGACCACGTCGGCGGTGCTGATCACCCGCGCGGCCTTGACCGTCATGAGTTCGCTGTCGCCGGGGCCGAGGCCGATGCCCCAGAGCTTGCCCGGAGTGACGTCGTCGTTGACTACAGGCACATTCACTCCTGAGGGGTGGCGAGCGCGTTGACGGCAGCGGCGGTGATCGCCGACCCGCCACGACGACCGGTGACGGTGATGAACTCGAGATCGGTGCGGGCAGCGAGGGCCTCACAGGATTCCGCCGCGCCGACGAAACCGACAGGTGCGCCGACGATCGCGGCCGGGCGGGGCGCGCCCTCGTCGATCATGTCGAGCAGGGCGAACAACGCGGTCGGGGCATTGCCGATTGCGACGACCGCACCCTCGAGGCGTGGCAACCAGAACTGAAGGGCGGCAGCGGTTCTCGTGGTACCCATCTCCTCGGCGAGGGCGGCGAGGCCCGGTTCGGAGAGGTGGCACAGCACTTCGTTGTCGGCCGGCAGACGTTTGCGGGTAATTCCGGAAGCCACCATCGACGCGTCGCAGAGGATCGGGGCGCCGGCCTCGAGTGCCCCGCGGGCCGCGCGCACGACGCCGGGCGTCGCGACGACGTCGCGCGTCAGATCGGTCTGGCCGCAGGCGTGGATCATCCGGACGACCACGGTCGACACATCGGAGTCGAAGGCGGACAGGTCCGACTCGGCCCGGATCGTCGCAAAGGACTGGCGGTAGATCGCGGCGCCGTCGCGCAGGTACTCGGTCATGGTGCGCACGAGCCTAGCGGCGATGCCGGTCGTACCCGCCCTCGGGCGTGGCCTGCACCGACAGGTGAGCGCCCGCGGGGGAGCCGCAGCGACGTTCACAACCGACCCAATGTTCGCGGTCGCCGACCGGGAGGCCCGCCTCCACGTGTGCGAGAAGGTCGTCGCGCACCGGGGCGTTGGCGGATTCGCAACCGGGGGCGCCCACACAGCAGCTGACTCGCGCCCACGGCGAGTTCGCGTCAAAGATCAGACCCATCGGCGCGAGAACCCGCACCACGGTCTCGGCCACCCCTTCACCGAGGTCGCAGATCAGGATCTCCCGGTCCGGGGTGAAGACCACCGGCGACTCGACCGCGCCGATGAACTCGGCCAGGCGCGCGGGCAGCCGGCCGAGTTCGACGACCGAGCCGAGCAGCACCGATCCGTCGTCCTGATCGAACCAGCCCACGATCGGCCCCGGCGGGTCCGGTATGTCTTCTTCGCCGGATTCGACCAGGGGGGTGAGGATTTCGGCGACGCGGCGCTCCAGGCTGCTTCGGTCCTCGGTGCCGAGATCTCGCACCCGCCAGGCGCCGGGTGCCACCTTGTTCAGACCGGCGGTCACCGCGATGAGTGCCTCGACGATCCCGTCCGGCCCTTCGGCCGACCCGACCGGGACTCCACCGATGAAGATGTCGGCGACCACGGGTTCGGCCGATCGCACCACTGCACACGCATCGGCGCCGCGGCGGCGGATGTCGCCCCGGCCGTCGTCGATCCCGAACAAGAACCGTCCCGAGATCGAGGAGGCCGACGGATCGGCCCGCAGTGCGTCGTCGAGCGCCGTTGCCAGCGGAGCGGCGTCGGCGATGCCGCCGATGCGGCCGGTCAGCGGGCTGACCTCGATGTTGCGCACCCTGTCGTGCGACGAGCTCGGCGCAAGGCCGGCGTTCACCACGGCGTCGGCCACCGCCTCGACGTCGGTGATGCCTCGGAGCTGCAGGTTCCCGCGTGCGGTCAGTTCGAGGAAGCCGTCGGCGTGCGCGGCTGTTGCCTGGGCGAGGGCGGTGAGCTGGTCGGCGCGGATCCGGCCTCCGGGGAGCCGGATTCGGGCCAGCGCGCCGTCCTGCGCGTCGTGGGTGCTGAACACGCCGGGACAACGATCCCCAGACTCCCGGATCGCGGTCTCCCGGATCGTCGTGCCGGGAGCGGGTTCGGCCGCCTCAGTCATTCCCCCAGCCTACGACCGGCCCAGGTGCGGACTTCGCCGACCGGTCGCCGTACGCTGAGACCCAACCGCGAGCGGGCTGAAGCCGGTGAGAATCCGGCGCGGTCGCGCCACTGTGACGGGTCCCGACGAAAACCGGGTGCCCCAGCCAGACCAGTCCCTCGCACACACCCGACACTCCGGGCGCGACAACCCGGCGAGGAGACACGATGATCCTGCTGCTCTCGACCTCGGATACCGACCTGCTGACCGCGGCGGCCGCCGGCGAGGCGAACCCCGGGGTGGGGTTCCGCGGCGCGAATCCTGCCCGGCTCCTCGTCGACGAGATCCCGGCCCTCGCCGCCGACGCCGACCTGATCGTTGTCCGCATCCTCGGCGGAACGCGCGCCTGGGAAGAGGGACTCGCCGCGGTCGAGGCGACGGGCAAACCGCTGGTGGTGTGTTCCGGCGAGCAGCAGCCGGACCCTGACCTGATGGCCCATTCGACGGTGCCGGCCGGTGTCGCCGCCCAGGCGCACGACTACCTCGCCGCCGGTGGCGTCGCGAACATCGTCAACCTGCACCACTTCCTGTCCGACACCGTGCTGTTCACCGGCCACGGCTTCGAGCCCCCGCAGCAGACCCCGGCCTGGGGAATCCTGGAACGTGCGGAGCGCGATATCTCCGAAGGGCCGACCATCGCGGTCCTCTACTACCGCGCTCAGCATCTCGCCGGGAACACCCGCTACATCGATGCGCTGTGCAGCGCCATCGAAGAACGCGGCGCGCGCGCACTGCCGATCTTCTGCGCGTCCCTGCGCACTGCTCCCGATGACCTGATCGAGCTGCTCGGCACGGTCGACGCCCTCGTGGTCACCGTCCTGGCGGCCGGCGGAGCAACCCCGGCAACCGCATCGGCCGGCGGCGACGACGAAGCGTGGAACATCGAACGACTTGCCGCACTCGACATCCCGATCCTGCAGGGCCTGTGCCTCACGGGCTCTCGCGCGGACTGGGAGGCGAGCGATGACGGTCTGTCACCACTCGACGTCGCGACACAGGTGGCGGTGCCGGAGTTCGATGGCCGCATCATCACGGTCCCGTTCTCCTTCAAGGAATTCGACGACGACGGTCTGCCCTGGTATCAGCCGGACCCCGAGCGCTGCGCCCGCGTCGCGGGCATCGCGGTGTCGCACGCACGGCTGCGCCGGATCCCGGCGGGCGACAAGCGCATCGCCATCATGCTGTCGGCGTACCCGACCAAGCACGCCCGCATCGGCAACGCCGTCGGTCTCGACACCCCGCGCAGTCTGCTGCGCCTGCTCTCGGCCCTACGGGCGGCCGGTTACGACATCGGACCGGAGTCCGGTCCCGGTGCGATACCCGGCCTGGCCGAGGACGATTCGGATGCGCTGATCCACGAGATCATCGCCACCGGCGGCCAGGACCCGGATTGGCTGACCGAGGAAACTCTCGCCGCCAACCCCATCCGCCTGCCCGCCGCGCAGTACCGCGCCTGGTTCGAGACGCTGCCGGAAGAACTGCGCAGTGCCGTCGTCGAACACTGGGGCGAGGCACCCGGTGACCTGTTCGTCGACCGGTCGACCAATCCCGACGGCGACATCGTCATCGCCGCACTGACTTTCGGCAACATCGCGATCATGGTGCAGCCGCCGCGCGGGTTCGGCGAGAACCCGGTCGCGATCTACCACGACCCCGACCTCCCGCCGTCGCACCACTACCTGGCGTCCTACCGGTGGATCGCCGCTCGGCAGGCCTCGGGCCAGGCCGGTTTCGGTGCTGACGCGATCGTGCACGTCGGCAAACACGGCAACCTCGAATGGTTGCCGGGCAAGAACCTCGGCATGTCCGCCAACTGCGGAACCGACGCGGCCCTCGGCGATCTCCCGCTCATCTATCCCTTCCTCGTCAACGACCCGGGGGAGGGAACCCAGGCGAAGCGCCGGGCCCACGCCGTTCTCGTCGACCACCTGATCCCGCCGATGGCGCGCGCCGAGTCCTACGGCGACATCGCCCGACTCGAGCAGCTGCTCGACGAACACGCCAACATCACCGCCCTCGATCCCGCGAAACTCCCGGCGATCCGCCAGCAGATCTGGACACTGCTCACCGCGGCCAAGATGGACCACGACCTCGGACTCACCGAACGCCCCGACGAAGAGGTCTTCGACGACATGCTGCTGCATGTCGACGGCTGGCTGTGCGAGATCAAGGACGTCCAGATCCGCGACGGCCTCCATGTTCTCGGTGAGCCACCGCGCGACGAGGCCGAGGTCGACCTCGTCCTCGCGATGCTGCGCGCCCGGCAACTGTGGGGTGGAACGTCGGCGCTGCCCGGACTCCGCGAAGCACTGGGCCTGGTCGAGGACGGCACCGCCGAACGCGGGACCGTCGACGTCGTCGAGGCGCAGGCCCGTGACCTGGTCGCGGCGTGCGCGAAGGACGACTGGTCTCCGGCTGTCATTGCGGAAGCCACCGCCGGATTGCCCGACGCGGTCGGTGATGTCCTGCGTTTCGCGGCGACCGAAGTCGTCCCGCGTCTGCGGCAGACGACCGGTGAAGTGCCCCGCGTCCTGCACGCCCTCGACGGCGGCTTCATCCCCGCCGGCCCCAGCGGCTCTCCGTTGCGCGGACTGATCAACGTGCTGCCGACCGGCCGCAACTTCTACTCCGTCGACCCGAAGGCCGTGCCCTCGCGGCTGGCGTGGGAGACCGGTCGCGCGATGGCCGACTCGCTGCTGGAGCGGTATGTCAGCGACCACGGCCACCACCCGGCATCGGTCGGGCTGTCGGTGTGGGGGACCAGTGCCATGCGCACATCCGGCGACGACGTCGCAGAGGTCCTCGCCCTCCTCGGTGTGATGCCGGTGTGGGACGAGATGTCGCGCCGTGTCGTCGACCTCGAACTCATCGACCTCGCCGAACTCGGCCGCCCGCGCATCGACGTCACCGTCCGGATCTCCGGGTTCTTCCGCGACGCCTTCCCGCACGTGGTCGCGATGCTCGACGACGCGGTCGCTCTCGCCGCCGGCGCCGACGAACCGGATGAGCAGAACTTCGTCGCCGCCCATGTCCGCTCCGCCATGGCCGAGCACGGCGACCGCCGCCGCGCGGTCACCCGTGTCTTCGGTTCCAAACCCGGAACCTACGGCGCCGGAATCCTGCAGCTCATCGACTCCCGCGACTGGCGCAGCGACGAGGACCTGGCACGGGTCTACACCGAGTGGGGCGGCTACGCCTATGGCCGCGGACTCGACGGTGTCCCGGCGGTCGACGACATGCGCGCCGCCTACAAGCGGATCGCGGTGGCCGCCAAGAACACCGACACCCGCGAACACGACATCGCCGACTCCGACGACTACTTCCAGTACCACGGCGGCATGGTGGCGACCGTCCGCGCGCTGACCGGAACGGCGCCCGAGGCCTACATCGGCGACAGCACCCGGCCCGACTCCGTCCGCACCCGCACGCTGTCGGAGGAGACCGCCCGCGTGTTCCGCGCTCGCGTCGTCAACCCGCGCTGGATCTCGGCGATGCAGCGCCACGGATACAAGGGTGCCTTCGAGATGGCCGCGACCGTCGACTATCTCTTCGGTTACGACGCCACCACCGACGTCGTCGCCGACTGGATGTACGAGAAGCTCACCGAGTCCTATGTCCTCGACGAGACCAATCAGGAGTTCATGCAGCAGTCCAACCCCTGGGCACTGCACGGCATCGCCGAACGCCTGCTCGAGGCCGTCGAACGGGACATGTGGCACGAACCGCCCACCGAACTCCTCGATCAGCTGCGCAACGTGTACCTGCAGACCGAGGGCGACATCGAGGCCCGCGGGGAAGACTGACGTCCTGCTCCGCCGAGTAGCGACGGCCGAGCGAAGCCGCCGGGTCGAGTAAGCGACGAAGGAGCGCATCGAGATCGAGGACGCCGCGTATCGAGGACGCCGCGTATCGAGGTCAAACCCCCCGGGAGAAAAATGGCCCCCTCGTTCGTTACCCCGCCAGACCCTGACATCGAGGGTGCCGGCAAGGCACCGAAAGACAGGTGAGACGACCATGGCACTCCGCTACTTCGCCGTGTACGCGCTGCTGGAGATCGCCGCCTTCGTGGCGATGGCGTTGTGGCTCGGGTTCGGCTGGGCTGTGCTGATCAGCATCGCGGCCGGCGTCCTCGGGTTCCTCACCTTGCGCTGGCAGGGCCGCAAGGTCTTCGGCGAGCTGCGTCGCGCCGCCAACAACGAGGTCGACGCGCGGGCGCCGCTGGCCGACACCGCGCTCGTCGCGACCTCGACCATCCTGCTGGTCATCCCGGGCATCGTCTCGACTCTCGCCGGAATACTGCTGCTCTTCCCGCCGACCCGCAAAGCGTTGCGCCCGGCCGTGGTGGCCGTCGGCGCCAAGCGGATGGCGACCGCGGTGGACCGCGCGGGCCTGTACGCCACCGGCGTCTACGGCAGCCGGATCCGCGGTGGCGGCGTTCCCGGTGGTGGGACCGTCGTCGACGGCACGGTTGTGGACTCGGACACCTCCGGAACCGGCTTCGGCCCAAGAACCACACCGATGACCACCCCGCAGCTGCCGCCCACGCGCTGACCTGGGCTCGCCCCGCGCGACCCCTCCCGGCCACATTCACCCACGGCAAGGCAGACTGAACGATCGTGGCAACCCAACTGCTCCTCGGCGGTGCCGTGTACTCGGCGGCCGCCCCTGACGCGACCGCGATGGCCATCACCGATGGGGTGGTGGTGTGGGTCGGAACCGACGACGTCGGCCGGGCCCTTCACCCGGATGCGGAGATCGTCGATCTGAACGGGCTGTTCGTCAGCCCGGGTTTCGTCGACTCGCACGTGCACCTCACGTCGACGGGACTCTCCCTCGACGGCCTCACCCTCAACGAGGCGACCAGCCGGACTCACTGCCTGCGTCTCGTCGAGAAGGCGGTCGCCGACGACGCCGTCGCCGGACACGACGAGGGTGATCTCCTCTGGGGTCTCGGCTGGGACGACTCGACGTGGGAAGGCCCCGAACCCGAGGACGGTCGTTTCCCGACGACCAGTGAGCTCGATGCAGTGGTCGGCGGACGTCCGGTCTATCTCGCCCGCGTCGACGAACACTCCGCGGTCGCGTCCACCGCTCTGCGCCGCCTCGTCCCCGAACTCGCGGACGCCGTCGGTTACCACCCGGAGGAGCCTCTGGTCGCCGAGGCGCATCACCTCGTCCGTGGTGCAGCCCGACTCCTCGTCACCGCCGCACACCGTGAGCGGGCGCAACGTCGTGCACTCGACGTGGCCGCCGCGCACGGTGTCGTCGCCGTCCACGAGAACGGCGGCCCCGACATCAGCGGGATGGACGACTTCCTGGCCATCGCCGACCTCGACCACCCCGTCGAGATCCGCCGCTACTGGGGACAGACCGTCACCGACGCCGACCACGCGGCCGAACTGATGACCATCACCCGCGCCCACGCACTCGGCGGTGACCTCTTCATCGACGGCGCGATCGGGTCGCACACCGCGTGGCTCAACGAGCCGTACACCGACGCCCCGGACACCCGCGGCATCAGCTACCTCGACATGGAGACGATCCGCGATCACCTCCGCGGCTGCACGCTCGCCGGCATCCAGTCCGGCTTCCACGTCATCGGTGATGCTGCCACCGGCGCCGTCGTCGCCGCTCTCACCGAACTCGCCGACGAACTGGGCACCCCGGCGATCGCCCGCTGCGCCCACCGGCTCGAGCACGCCGAGATGGTCACCGCCCGCGACGCGGAGGTCCTGGCACGCTGCGGCGTGATCGCCAGCATGCAGCCGCATTTCGACGCCGAATGGGGCGGCGAGGGCGACCTCTACGACGCCCGGCTCGGCACGGCCCGCGCGGCAACCCTCAACGATTTCGCCATGCTCGCCAAAACCGGTGTGGCGCTCTCGTTCTCGTCCGATGCCCCGGTCACGCCGATCGACCCCTGGTCAACGATCCGGGCCGCGGTCCACCACCACCAGCCCACCAACGCGATCTCGGCCCGTGGTGCCTTTGCCGCGGCGACCCGCGGCGGCTGGCGCGCCGGGGGTGTCAACGACGGCCTCACCGGCACCCTGGCGCCCGGTGCACCCGCAAGCTACGCGGTCTGGGAGGCCGACGACCTCGTCGTCGCCGGCTCCCACGAAAAGGTGCAGCGCTGGTCCACCGACCCGCGTTCGCGCGTGCCCGCCCTGCCGGACGTCTCCCCGGGAGCCGAACTGCCGCGGTGTGTCCGGACCGTGCACCGCGGACAGGTTCTCTTCGACCGGGACGCCGGGTGAACGCCACCGACACGATGACGTCCCCCGAGGAGACCGAGGCGCGTTCCCGCCGTTTCACACTGACCTGGGACTGGAGTCTTCGCACCGTGGCCGCGATCGTCGCCGGTCTGGCGATGTGGGCGGCTTTCCCTCCCCGCAACTGGTGGTTCCTTGCGGTCTTCGGTCTCGGCGTGCTCTTCACCGCGCTGTACGTGCGGCGTCCACGGGTGCGCACGGGTGCGTGGGTCGGCTTCGTCTTCGGTCTCGCCTTCTTCATCCCGCTGCTGCCGTGGATCGGTGTCTACGTCGGCCCGCTACCGTGGCTCGCGCTGTCGGTGCTGCTGTCCGGGTACCTCGCCCTGTTCGGCGCGATCGCGACCCTGACCATGCGGCTCCCGGTACCGCCGGTCTGGTTCATGCTGTCCTGGGTGCTCGTCGAAGCCCTGCGATCGTCGTTCCCGTTCGGCGGATTTCCTTGGGGGCGAACAGCTTTCAGTCAGGTCGACGGCCCGCTGCTGCCACTGGCGTCCGTGCTGGGCGCACCCGGGCTGTCCGCCGGGGTGGCGTTGTTCGGCGCCTCGGTCGCCTGGCTGCTGATCATCCTCGTTTCCGCCTACCGCCGATCCGCCCGCTCGGCGGCGGCGCTCACCGCCGACCAGCCGTCGGGCCTCGTGCGGGTCGCGACCCTCGCGGTGGCCATCGCGCTGCTCGCACCCGTGGCGGCGATCGCCCTGACCCCGGCCACCATCGACCGCACCATCTCATCGCAGTCAGTGCGTATCGGCGCCGTCCAGGGCAACGTGCCGCGCCTCGGCCTCGATTTCAACGCGCAGCGCCGTGCCGTGCTCGACAACCACGTGCGCACCACCATCGGCTACGCCCAGGCGATCGACGCCGGCCTCGCCGCCCCGCCCGACTTCGTGCTGTGGCCGGAGAACGCCTCGGACATCTCACCGCTGGACAACGCCGACGCCGCCGCCGAGATCACCCACGCCTCCGAGGCCGTCGGCGCCCCGATCCTCGTGGGCACCCTGATCCGCAACTCCGACGGCCGCCCCACGAACTCGGTGCTCGTCTGGGACAGTGCGAAGGGACCTGTCGACCGCTACGACAAGCACATCGTGCAGCCGTTCGGCGAATACCTGCCGTGGCGCTCGTTCTTCCGTCTCTTCTCGTCGTATGCGGACATGGCCGGCAACTTCAAACCGGGCACCGGTCCCACCGTCGTGGACGTCCCCGGCCGCTCGGGTGAGGTCTCCGTGGGCGTCGCGACCTGCTGGGAGGTCGCCTTCGACCGTGCGGCCCGCCAGTCGATCCGTGACGGGGCGCAGATGCTCTTCGTGCCCACCAACAATGCGACCTTCGGCCGCACCGAGATGACCTATCAGCAGCTGGCGATGTCGCAAGTGCGTGCCGTCGAACACGGACGTGCTGTGGTCGTCGCCGCGACCAGCGGTGTGAGCGCGATCATCGACGCCGACGGTTCGATCACCGAGCAATCCGGCATCTTCGCCTCGGACGTGCTGACCAGCACCCTCCCGCTGCACGACGGCGAGACCCTCGCGACCCGCCTCGGGGTATGGCCCGAGGCACTCGCGATCGTCGTGGCGGTGGGCGGTCTTTTGTTTGCGCTGGCCTCGCGTACTAGGTTCACACTCAAGCCACGCAGGGACGCCGCACGGGCGTCCGGTGACATTTAAGGAGCTCGATGGCATCGGGGATTGACGCCTCGGCAGGACAGCGCCAGTCAGGCGACGCGCCGCAGCCGGTGGTCGGCGCCGACGGAGCGGGCGCACTGGTCGTCGTGCCGACGTTCAACGAGCGCGACAACCTGCCGGTGATCGTCGAACGCCTCCAGGCCGCCCTGCCCGGCGTGCACCTGCTGGTCGTCGACGATTCCAGCCCGGACGACACCGGTGAGGTCGCCGAAGAACTGGCCCGCAAAGACGCCGAGGCACACGCCGCCGACGGTAAGGAGTCGGGCCGCATCCACGTGATGCATCGCAAGGAGAAGGACGGCCTCGGCAAGGCCTACCTCGCCGGGTTCGCGTGGGGCCTGAACCGCGACTACCCGGTCATCGTCGAGATGGATGCCGACGGCAGTCATGCCCCCGAGCAGCTTCACCGCCTCTTCGACGCCATCAATGACGGCGCCGACCTCGTCATCGGTTCTCGGTACGTGCCCGGCGGCAAACTCGTGAACTGGCCCAAGCACCGTGAGTTCCTCTCGCGCGGTGCCAACACCTACGCCCGCGTCGCGCTCGGCGCCAAGGTGCACGACATCACCGCCGGCTTCCGCGCCTACCGACGCGGCGTGTTGGAGAAGATCCAGCTCGACACCGTCGAGTCGGCCGGTTACTGCTTCCAGATCGACCTCGCCTGGCGGACCGTGCGCGCCGGGTTCGATGTCCGCGAGGTGCCGATCACGTTCACCGAACGCGAGCTGGGCGTGTCCAAGATGAGTGGCGGTGTCATGTCGGAGGCCTTCACGATGGTCGCGCGCTGGGGCATCCAGAGCCGCCTCGAGCGCCTGGGCATCGTCAAGAACTCCTAGCTCGGCAGTACACAGACAGATCGGCCCGGCAGGCGTTCCTGCCGGGCCGATCTGTCTGTCAAACGGTGGGGCTCAGTGCGTGATGCCCTTGCGACGCTGCTTCAGCAGTTCGAGACGCTCGTTGAGGAGCACCTCGAGTTCTTCCTCGCTACGACGCTCGAGCAGCATGTCCCAGTGGGTGCGCGGCGGCTTCGTCTTCTTCTCCTCGGGCTCTGCGCCCTCGAGGATCGTGCCTTCCATGCCGTTCTTGCACGGCCACTTCGACGGCACCTCGGCGTCGTCGGCGAAGGGGACGTCGAAGATCTCACCGTTGTCGGTGCGGTACTGGACGATGCGACGTGGCGCGAGGTCGTGGTCGCGATCGGTCTCGTAGCTCACCGCGCCGAGGCGGCTACCCCGAAGTACTCGATCTGCCATGAAGGGTTCCTCTCAAAGCTTCGTCAGATTTCTCAGTTTGCCGGATCTATCAGCTGTATTCACGCGGCGTTCACGTTCGAACGCAGCCAACTGAGTCGTCAACAGAAACATTCTACGCGCAATCGCAGTGGTGGTCCGCCACCCGCCGACGACCCGTGTTGACTCGAGGCGACCGCCCGACGTGCCGTGCCGGTTTCGGAGCGTCCCACCGGGGTACGGTCTCCGATGTGGAACAGGTCTCTCATCACCGGCGTCGCCCGTACAACTGTGCGTGGTGCGGGTCGATGATGGTCGACTCCGAACTCGGCCGGCGCCGCAAGTACTGCAAGCGTTCGTGCAGGCAGCGCGCCTATGAGCAGAGAACGCTGCTCGAGGGGACATCCATTCCCGCCGACGCCGTGATCCTGTCGGCCGCCGAGGCCGCCGATTTCGGCGATCGCATGTTCGCTCTGCGATGCGCGGCCGAGGACCTCGGCACCGCGGTCGCCGAGCGCGCCGACCATGACGTCCTGGCCGAGCTGACCGACACTCTGCTCGAGCTCGCGAAGGAAGCCGAGAAGCTGCGGTGATCGCCCGCATCTTCGGCCTGTCCGCCGGCATCTCGGTGGTCGCGCTGGTCATCGCGTACCTCTACCTCGGCTGGACCGGGCTCGCGTTGTGCGCGATCCTCGGCGTGCTCGAGGTGTCGTTGTCCTTCGACAACGCCGTCATCAACGCGACGATCCTGGAGCGGATGTCCGCGTTCTGGCAGCGCATGTTCCTGACCGTGGGTGTGCTCATCGCCGTCTTCGGCATGCGCCTGCTCTTCCCGTTGATGATCGTCTGGATCACCGGCGGCTTGAACCCGGCCGAGGCGCTGCGACTCGCCACCAACCCTCCGCCCGACGGGCAGGCCTACTTCGCCGACGGCCAACCCAGTTACGAGACGATCCTGACCGAGGCGCATCCGCAGATCGCCGCATTCGGCGGGATGTTCCTCTTGCTGCTGTTCCTCAATTTCGTGCTGACGGAGCGCGAGCGCACCTGGCTGACGTGGCTCGAGCGTCCGCTGGCCAAGATCGGCAAGCTCGACCAGCTACCCGTCGTACTCGCATCTGTCGCGCTCGTGCTCTGCGCCGAGTTCCTGGCTGCTGACGACATTCGCGCCACGGTCCTGATTGCCGGGATCCTCGGCATGGTCACCTACATCACCGTCGACGGACTCAGCTCGCTGTTCATGTCCGACGGCCCGGAACACGACGAACCCGGCCCGACCCGAGCGACCAAGGCGACCGGCAAAGCCGCGTTCTTCCTCTTCCTCTACCTCGAGGTGCTCGACGCGTCGTTCTCCTTCGACGGCGTGATCGGGGCCTTCGCGATCACCTCGGATCCGATCATCATCGCTCTCGGCCTCGGTTTCATCGGCGCGATGTTCGTCCGGTCCATCACGATCTACCTCGTGCGTCAGGGCACGCTGGGGGAGTACCGGTACCTCGAACACGGGGCGCACTGGGCGATCGGCGCACTGGCCGTCATCCTCCTTCTGGGCGTGAAGTATCACATCGACGAGGTCGTCACCGGCCTCGTCGGAGTGGCGTTCATAGGCGCCTCTCTCGCGAGCAGCATCCGGGCGAACCGACGCGATTCACGACGTTCCGACACCCCGTCCTCGGTGAACGCTTGAGGGCCTTCCGGGAGCTCCCGGCGGGAATTCATGACCTTCCGGTGAACGTTGTGAGACACATTCGAATCACCTTGGGTCACTTGCTCCCAACTGTCGGACGACAGGTGTACAAAGGACGACGGCGGTGACATCCGTCACGCACAAATCAAGACTTTTCTCAGCCGGACGACGTGTGCCGGCGCGATGCGGAACAGAACGTAGTTGGAGGTGGAATGAACGACAGGCAGCAGCAGATGATCCAGTTCGAGAAGCACTGGTACCCGTTGGGAGGTGGGTCGTCGAAGCAGATCATCGAGGAATTCGGGCTGTCTGATCGGGACTTCTTCGCTGAACTCAACCGGATCGTCGACGCCGATCCGCCGGAGGCCTTGAGCGCCGCCGAGCTCCGCCGTATGCGTGAGGTCATCCGCCGTCGTCTGTGGATGGCCCGCTAGTCGCGCACCGGGCGCGATTCTGCCGACGATCCGCGGTGAGGGGATAATCGACCCGTGCCCTTCTCCGACGACGATCTCGAATCGTTCTACCGCGAGATCGAGGCACGTACGGCTTTCCACGAGCTGATGCACACCCGTCCCGCTCGACGGCCGGAGCGCCGGATCGAGACGGCCGAGTGTCCGACACCTGACAAGCTTCCCTTCTCGTCGCCGGCCGACGCGCTCGACGGCATCGATCGCATCAAGCGGCGAGCTTTGGGAACGCTGTCTCTGCGCTATTACGAGTGCACGTGCGGCGCCTGGCACATCACCAGTTCGGCACCGCTGACGTATCGACCCGCCCCGCCCACACCGCGCAGGCGAAAGGGTAAGAAGAAGCGGTGATCCCGCCGACTCCGCTCCCGACTGCGATCGTCGAACTCGCCTGCGCCGACCCTGCACTCGCCGCCCGTACGCACGAGACCCTTCTCGGATTATCCGGGGCGCCCGATGCCGATTCGCCGCTGGTGGTCGGCAACACCGAGCTCCGGTTGCGCCGGGCACCCGTCGAAGAAGGTGACGCGGACGCCGGCCATCGCGTGTACTTCGCGGTCGACGCGGTCGCGGCGATGCGCCGGCTGCTGACCCGACGCGGCTTCCCGGTCGTCGACTCGACCGTCGGGGTGATCGGGGGGTCCACGCCACTCGGTGTTGCCGCCCGCGAAGCCGTGGGGGAGGCGGCGCATGCCGGCGATGTGACCGGGATGGACCACCTCGTCTTCACCTGCGACAACCGCGATCGGGCGGTCGCGCTGTTCGGCGGCGTCTTCGACCTGGATTTCCGGCTCGACCAGCCGATCGGCGACAACGCCCGACAGCTGTTCTTCCGTGCCGGCGACCTCATCGTCGAGGTCGTCACCGCGGTGACCTCGACCGAACCCCCGACGCCCGCCGCAACCTCGCTGTGGGGTGTCGCCTGGCGGTCCACCGACGTCGAAGCGACCCACGCGCGTCTGTCCTCGGCGGGTCTCGATCTCAGCGAGATCCGCACCGGCCGCAAGAAGGGCACCCGCATCTTCACCGTCCGCGAGCGCGCCCTCGGGACCCGCACGGTCATCATCGGCCCTGCCTGAGCAGGAAAACCCTGCCTCCCCGTTGGTTGTGATCTGCCTTCTCGCCGATCGGTCGTGCCTCGCCGCCGGTTGTGATCTGCCTTCTCGTCGGTCAGTCGTGCCTTCCCGCCGGTTGTGATCTGCCTTCTCGCCGGTCGGTCGTGCCTCCCCGCCGGTTGTGATCTGCCTTCTCGCCGATCGGTCGTGCCTCCCCGCCGGTTGAGATCTGCCTTCTCGCCGGTAAGTCGTTCCTCCCCGCCGGTTGTGATCTGCCTTCTCGCCGGTCGGTCGTGCCTTCCCGCCGGTTGTGATCTGCCTTCTCGCCGGTCGGTCGTGCCTCCCCGCCGGTTGTGATCTGCCTTCTCGCCGATCGGTCGTGCCTCCCCGCCGGTTGTGATCTGCCTTCTCGCTGGTCGGTCGTGCCTCCTCGCCGGTTGTGATCTGCCTTCTCGCCGATCGGTCGTGCCTTCCCGCCGGTTGAGTAGGCGAGGAGCGCAGCGACGAGCCGTATCGAAACCTGGGTTTCCAACAGCTCCTGGGGTAATCTGACTACAAATGTTGTCGAAATAGCTTTCGAAAGCCATGTTGGGGGCACCATGACCGCGGTACACGACGAACCGACGACCGCCGATCCCGAGGACACCGACCGGCTCATCAACCACCGCGACGACGAGATCGAGCTGATCCCGCCCGATTCGCTCACCGCGCAGCTCACCGGTCTCTACACGTTCCTGCCGATCAACGGCGCAGCGTTCGTGATGCAGGTGATGCACCCGGTGATCGGCGACGTCGTCGGCAAGTACTCGGTGTTTCGCACCGATCCGGTCGGGCGTGCGATCCGTTCCGCCGACTCGGTGCTGCGCTGGACCTACGGCGGCCAGGAAGCCATCGCTGAAGGACACCGCCTGCGCAAGCTGCATCAGCCGCTGCAGATGCGCAACGCCGACGGCAAGCACATCAGCGCGCTCAACCCGGAGGCCTACGCGTGGGTGATCGCGACCGGGTTCCCGACGATGACCACCGCCGCGCCGCTCGTCCTCGGCCGAAAGTTCACGCTCGAAGAGCGCAAGGAGCTGCTGCGCGACAACCGTCGCATCGCCAAGATCGTCCAGGTCCCGATGAAGGGTTACCCCGAGACCCTCGAGGAGTTCGACGAGTATTTCGACGACTTCATCGAGAACAAACTGATCCGCCATCCGGTGGCGATCGAGCTCATCGAGCAGATGCGCGCCGCCCCGCCGGTGCCGAAGACCGTGCCCAAGGCGCTGCGTCCGGCCGTCAAGAAGGTCGCCGCCACCGCGTCGGTCCCGTTCCAGAACTTCAACTACCTCACCACCGTCGGTGTCATGGACCCGCGCGTACGCGAGATCCTCGGCCTGACGTGGACCGACGAGGAACAGCGCCACCTCGAGAAGATCCACCGCCGCCTGCGGTTCGCCTACCGCACCCTGCCCGAACGCGCGACCTACTTCCCGCTGGCGTACCACGCCCGTCGCCACCACGACGCGATCCAGGCCATGAAGAGACGCGAGAAGCAGAGCGCCGCTTACAAATACGCGTAGCTCCACCGGCTCGCTCACGATTTCCGTTCCCGCTCACCCGGAAA